>VGZV01000020.1 GCA_016872385.1 SAR202 cluster bacterium
CGGCACCGGCGGGCGGTACAGCGCCATCATTGACACCGCCGAGTTCAAGATACGCACGCGGAAGGTGGAGGGGTAGGGAGATAAGTGCATTGCCTGCCAAACAGCGATAAGGCGGCGGAACCCTTGCAAACTGAGCAAGCCGGCAGAATTTTTATCTGGAGCGATTATCGCAATTGGACAGCGACCATACTGAAGCTAGTTCAGCATAGTGTTCCAGGCGGTGATTATAAAGCCATCCTCTTGGATCCACGCGGCTATTTTGAAACGATGAGGCCTGCAGGTCTTGGGAATGCGACCGAGCGGTTTCACCAAGTGTACTCCAGTATCCGCATGTTTCATGCATGTCGAACAGACGATGTGGAAAGTTACCTGCTTGAGGGGCTTCGCCCGTTGGATACCAAGCACCAACTAGGTCGTGCCAAGGCGCTCTTCCTCACCAACCAGTTCCCTAAATTGAGAGAGGAAGACCTTTTGAAGGAAACCAACGAACTGGCTACGCAGGGCCGCGAAAATAGATTATGCCTAGTCGCGGACGATGCCAATCTTATTTCTTATGCTGGCCACTATCTTATTTACGGAAGTGAGTTTCTTGCAGCATTGTCTTCCAGATTAGACAGCTACAAGGGAACAGACTGCCTGAGTTTCCTTCGTACTATTGGTATCCCCACTATGTTCGTTTGTGATATCCCAATTTCATCAGTCCCGGAACCGCAATTAGCCAATTTCCTTGTCGAGCTGATCGTTCGCGCTGTGGAGACTCCCGCTTATGTAGCAGGTGATATCCCTTCGATAGACTTCACCTTTACGTTCAATCATTCAATTCCTGCGCGCTTTATCGTCTCCCATTATCATCCTACCCGGATATATGACAGGCTACTCGGCGGTGTATACATTCCTGATCGTCAATCCTACCTTTGCTGCTCAAATGGAGTGAATGGCCAATAGAGGTCCTCCTCGATCCAACAACTGGCCGCAACCGACGCCCTTCCACCGGACGACTGCGACATAGTTCAGTCTCAGGAGCACTCTTCATGGAACCCCGACTCAGCTTCGTCACCCTGGGCGTGTCAGACCTTCAGCGGGCCACCCGCTTCTACGCTGACGTGTTAAAGCTGCCCCAGATGCCCTCACCACCCAGCATCAGCTTCTTTGAGCTGGGCAGGACCTGGCTGGCCCTGTTCCCCCGCCATGAGCTGGCGGCGGACGCTGGCGTGCCCGCGGCGGGTTCTGGCTTCCCAGGGTTCACCCTGGCCCACAACGTGCGCTCCGCAGCGGAGGTAGACCAACTGCTGGCCGAGGTCAAGGCAGGCGGCGGGCGCATCGTCAAGCCGGGCCAGCAGGCCGACTGGGGCGGCTACTCCGGCTACTTTGCCGACCCCGACGGTTTTCTATGGGAGGTTTGCTGGAACCCCCATTTCCCCCACGTGTAAGGATTTGTAAAAAATGAATGAAGATAACTTTGAATCTATAATCCTTCAAGAGTTATATATAGCTTATTTTTCTGATAAGCAGTCGGCTAACTTGAACACAATATGTGAAAATCAAGGTTGGAATAAAGACGCATGCTGGAAAATTGCCGACTCTTTGACTAATAGAGGCCTCATTCGGCCATGGACAATGGGAGGAAACTTTGTCATTGATGCACATGGCGTTATTTATGTGGAAGATCGTAAACTTGTTCAGTCGGACATAATTCAGAAGAATAGTAGGCTTCGCACGGCAGCCCTTGATGTGATAGCCACAGATTATGAAGAGAGTTTTTCAAGAGTCGGCTTACACATAGAAATGCTTGCGCAGAAAACAGGCTTTACAACACAGGACCTCGCGGATAATTTATTGATTTTAGATAAACTAGGGTATGTTGACCATGTAGGAGGAGGACTTTTTAAAATTACATCTCTGGGCTTAGAGGCCGTAACAGATTTGAGAAAACGGCGAGAATTTGCTCAAGAGTTCGAGAGAATCTCTACATTAAACCCGCAACCTCGTGGGCGTGCATTGCAGAAGCTGCTTGCCCATGTCATAGAGTACCAGGGCTGGCATCAGCAAGAGGGCGTCAGGACGTCCAATGAAGAAATTGATGTAATTTTGGCGCATGAGAGAGATTATTTCTTAGTAGAGTGCAAGTGGGAAAAAGATCCAGTTGAAGCGTCTGTTGTTCGGGAACTACATGGTAAGCTCAGTAACCGCAGTACGGTGCAAGGTATCATATTCTCCATGTCTGGATTCACCGAGGGGGCCAAGACTCAAGTCGAGGATTATGCCAATAGCCGTGTCATCTGCTTGTTCGGTCCTAATGATATTAAGGCTCTCATTTACTCAAATTCGGGATTCGACTCCATGCTTAATACCAAAGACAATCAAATCATAACTCGAAGGAGTGTGGCATGGAGCTAGCGTATGCCCATATGAATCAGTCCACCATATGTCATTAATACTACACAGCCAAATAAAGGAGGCACCTATGGCCGAAACCGTCACCGTCCGCGGCATGCGCCTGGTCAATCCTCGGGGCACCGACCTGGCCCCTGGCGAGTTCCACCTGAACCCGCGTGTGGGCAGCTTGAGCGGCAGGCGTCTGGGTTTGCTGGAGAACTCCAAGGCCAACTCCGACAAAGTGCTCCATGAACTGGGAGAGCTGCTCAAGGAGAAGTACGACCTGGCCGAGGTACGGTACTTCAGCAAACATAACGCCTCCCTGCCCACCAAGCCGGAGGTTATCCAGGACATCTTGAACCAGGTGGACGTGCTGATAACCGGCATTGGGGATTGAGGGTCTTGCAGTTCGTGCAGTGTGCACGACGGAATCGAAATGGAGCGCCTGGGCGTGCCTACCGCCTCCATCATCACCCACGTTTTCTTGAACACCGCCAAAGCCATGACCCGCATGATGGGCGTGCCTGATTTTGGGTTTGTGGTGGCGCAGCACCCGCTGTCCAGCCTGACTGATGAGGAGTGCAAATCCCGCGCCGCCAAGCTTGCGCCGGAGGTGGAACGCATCTTGCTGGAGAGCAGCGCCAGAGACAGCGAGTAAGCTCCTCTCAGAACTTGGGTGAAAAGTGACCGCTCATGGTTCGACAAGCTCACCACGAGCGGGGGAAGATCAGCTTACCCCTCCGGCCGGCTCAGGACAGGCTCTGAGCGTGTGGAAGGGTGAGCGATGTAAACCGGGCACTTTCAGACACGTTCCCGGCACAGAATTGGCGCGGCAATCACCCCTTACTCTACCTTCGGCATGTCTTGAGCCTCTGCAGGTGTTGTAGAGGCTCAGTTTTTGCCATTGACCGGTTGAGTGCGCCCTGAGGACAACCACATAATAAAGAGCCCCTAACAAAATGCCGAAGTTGTCACCCTGAGGGCCTTGCCCAAAAAGTATGGATTTCGATAGTCAGTAACGTTTTGCAGCCAATTATTGTCACCCTGAGTCCTTCGGCTGAAGGACGAAGGGTCTGGCGTGGTGGGCGTTTGCCCCACCCCAGAGTCTTCGTCGTCCCGATTTCATTGGGACTCCTCCGAATGACACCCATCGTTTTGTTAGAGCGTGTTTAAAAAGTGCTGTGCACTACCAGCGCTCACCCTTCGACAAGCTCAGGGTGAGCGTCCTTCGGCTGAAGGACCGCTCGTGGTGAGCCTGTCGAACGACGAGCACCTAGCCTTTTTAGACACATTCTTAGAGGGTGTGTGAGAAATGCCGTCTACCCAGCCCGCTCATCCTGAGCTTGTCGAAGGATGAGTAGCTTTTAGCCCGCTCATGGTTCGACAAGCTCACCACGAGCGGGAATTGTCACACACCCTCTTAGGCGTTCTTAGGGCCACTCCAATGACTGCAACATGGATGACTCCCCAGAGGAACCAGGGATCCCACCTTTCCGGAAGGGTGCCTGCCCTTTGGGACTCAACCTGTCGGCTTGCTAATGTGGTTGTACAGCCTTTCAGGGAAAGAAATCCGGGACGGCTTCCGCTCATTGGCAAATCCTTGCTCGGTCGAACGACATGACCCCTGGGCAGGAGGGAAAAATGGCTGAAGGAAACTCGGTGGACAGCGCGCGGGTTTGCACTCGGACCGCCACAGTGTTGTTGGCCGAAGATGAACCGGCAGTTAGGGCCATGATTTTGGCGGTGCTTGATCTGGAAGGCTACCAGGTGCTCCCGGCTGACAACGGCGAGTCAGCTTTGCGGGTAGTGGAATCTGCCACTGGCCAGGAGATTCATTTGCTGCTGACCGACGTAATCATGCCAAGGATGGGCGGGGTGGAACTGGCCGAGAAGTTCAGGCAACTGCGGCCTGAAGCCCGCATTCTGTTCACCTCTGGATTCACGGCGGAGCCAGTGGTATTAGAGAGCAAGACAGGAAGTTCGATCCCCTTCATTCAGAAGCCGTTTCTGCCCAGGGACCTGACCCGCAAAGTGAGGGAAGTCCTGGACCACCCACTGGATAGCGTTGCCGCGGCCGGGGTATAATTGCTCCTGTTAACCCCGGCGGGCGTAGCTCAATGGTAGAGCTCTAGCCTTCCAAGCTAGTTACGTGGGTTCGATTCCCATCGCCCGCTCCACCCTCCAGCCAGCGCCGGGCGGCCTGCCGCACCAGGTCGCCGTCCAGGGCCACCGACAACCCGCCGCTTTCTCCAGCCCGGAAATTTTCTTCCTGCTGGAACTGGGGAACCAGCGCTTCCACCAACTGTTTGCGTTGGCCGTCGGAAGCAAAAGGCAATCCCGCTCCGGCGCTTAAATGGCGCTGAAGTTCCTCAGCCAGCAGCTCCACTTCCACGGCGCGCCGCTGCAACTTGCCAATTTGCTCCAAGTGCGGGCCCAGGTAACAGCCCCCAAAAAGCATAACCTGGCACTGGCGGCCTTCCACTTCGGCATTGGCCTGGTGGCGCGGTTCCAGTTCGTGCTGCGCCAGATAGTCCCGCACCTGCTGGTCTTCCGAATCAGGGTTAATCAGGTCGAACACCAACTGTACCCGGTACATGAAGAACTCGGCGGGTTCAACCTTGATAAACACAGCACAGGCCCGTTGCTAGCGGCCTGCGGCCCGCATTATCTGGTCTACCGTGCCAGGGTTGGGCTTGATGGAACCATTGTCAATACTGTGCATGGCTTCCACAATGGCATCGTTGAACGGCGTCAGAATACCCACTTCCCGGCCCTTCTCGCAAATCAGGCCGTTCATGAAATCAACTTCCGAGTGGCGGCCCTTTTTCACATCCTGGGCCATAGAGGCCAGCCAGTTGACCCGGCCGCCCCGGCGGGACATGAAGTCATCCAGCTCCTCAAACACGTCGCCCTTGTCGGCGTCGGCCCACATCTGGGCGGGCTTGCCGTTAATATCCACCACGTTCAGGCCCATGGCCAGACCCACCTGGGCGCCCTCCTTGGCTAACTGGATGCGGATTAACCGGCAACGAGGATCCTTGGCCATGTCTTGGGACCCCAGGGCCGACATAGCGGAGATAGCGTTGCCCATACCGTTCTGGCACAACTTGGACCACCGCTCGCCCCACAGGTTGTCGGTGGCGTAGGCGGCATCAATGCCGTCCAGCTTCTTGGCCACGTTTTCCGCCCGGCGGGTAATCATGCCGCTCTGCTCGCCCAGGCGGAACACCACGTGACCGTGGTCCCGGCCCACTTCCCCGCCGCGGATGACGTGGCCCGGCTCCCACAAGGCAACTTCAATGTGGGAGGCCACGCAGCCCAACTCCCGCTCTGGCCCCACAATGCTGCCAATGAGCGGGTCGTTCCAGCAATTTTGCAGGGAGATGAAGAAGCCGGTGGGTTTGACGTACCGTCGGATGAAGTGAGTTGCCCACTCCGTGTCGTAGGACTTCATGGCGACGAAGGCGTAGTCAAAGGGTTCATTGATCCCCTGGGCATCAGTCAAGTGCATGGCCTTCACCGGCACAGTGAAGTCGCCCTGGCTGCCGCTGGCCCGCAGGCCCTGCTTGCGCATGGTCTCCACATGCTCGGGCCACATGTCAATAAACGTCACATCCTCACCCTGCTTGGTGAGGAAGGCCCCCACGTAGCTCCCCAGTGCGCCGGCTCCCATTATCCCAATCTTGTCGGCCACAGAAACTCTCCTTCTTCCTTGCCCGCCTGCAGAAGAATTTCGGCAAGAGGGCCATCTCTACCTTCAGGGGAATATGGCACGGGCGGTTTGGTTTGTCAACGGGGACAAATCACAGCTTGACAAAACGGGCGTTTTGAATCTGGCGCAGCGCCCGGATTTCTGCCAGCGCCTGGGGTGGCACCGGATCATCCAGCCCCAGCACCATCATTGCCTGGCCGCGCACGCCGCGCCGTCCCACATCCATAAAGCTGATGTTGATGTTATGTTTACCTGCCACTGTTCCCACTGCGCCCACCGTGCCCGGCTGGTCCAGGTTGTCCACAAACAGCAGGTATGGCGTAGCAGGCGCCACGTCCAGCCAGTAATCATTAACCTTCACCAGGTGGGCTTCGTCGCGCAGGGAAGTGCCTGCCAGGCTAATGTCCCCGGCGGCGGTATGGAGGGTAGCAGTGAGCAGGCTGGGGTACTCCAGGGCCGCCTGGGTTTTTTGCTCGGTTATTCGCAGGCCGCGCTGCTGGGCCAGCAGGGGAGCGTTAATCATGTTGACCCGCTCGGCAGTCACCGGCGACAACAACCCCAGCAGTAGTGCAGACTTGAGAATGCCGGTGTCGTGCTGGGCGATTTCACCCTCATAGCTGACGGTCACGCCCATGAACTGGCCCTCTGCCAGAGAAGTAAGCAGTTTGCCAAGCAACATCGCCACGGGCACGTAAGGCGCCAATACACCCCTGGCCTCGGGCGGCACAAAGGGCACATTGACAGTGTTGCGGGCGGGCTGGCCGCTGAGCACCGCCAGCACCTGCTCGGCTGCCTCAATGGCCACCTCCCGCTGGGCCTCCTGGGTAGAGGCGCCCAGGTGGGGCGTGACTATTACTTTGGGATGGAGCACCAGCGGCGTTTCGCCCGGCGGCTCCTGGGCAAAAACATCCAGGGCGGCCCCGGCCAGCTTACCCGACTCCAGAGGCTGGAGCAGGGCGGCCTCGTCCACCAGTTCGCCGCGGGCCACGTTTATCAGCCGGGCATTTGGTTTCATCAGGGCCAGTTCCCGCGCGCCAACCAGATGGGATGTGTTTTGAGTCAGCGGCGTGTGCAGGGTAATGAAGTCCGCTTCCGCAAATAACTGGTCCAGGGTGCGCAGCTCCACGCCAAGGCGACGGGCGTAGTCCGGCGAAACAAAGGGGTCGTAGGCCAGCAGCCGCATTTCAAAGCTCAGGGCGCGCTTGGCCACCTGGGAACCCACCCGGCCCAGGCCAATGATGCCCAGGGCCTTGTTGCGCACCTCTATGCCCATGAAGGCGCTGCGCCGCCACTGGCCCTCCTTAAGGGACTGATGGGCCTGGGGCACATTGCGGGCCAGGGCCAGCATCAGGGCCATGGTGTGCTCGGCAGCGGCCACGGTGTTGCCGGTGGGGGCGTTGACCACGGCGATTCCGGCGCTGGTGGCCGCCGCCACGTCAATGTTGTCCACGCCAATGCCCGCCCTGGCAATGACCTGGAGCTTCCGCCCGGAGCCAATCACGTCGGCAGTGACCTTGGTCTCACTGCGGACCACCAGGGCATCGTAATCACCCACCATGCCCTTGAGTTCCGGGGGCTTGAGACCGTGCTTCACGTCCACTTCCGCGTGAGAGCGCAGCAGTTCCACGCCTTCCGGGGCAATGGGGTCAGCAACAAGAATCTTAGACATAGAAGCTTGCACCACTCCCTGTGTTTATGCCAGCATCCTTTGACCTAGCAACTGACCTTAGTATAGCGTCCCCATCTGCGGGGCGGTACTGCGTTTGGGGATAAGCTTGACCGGTCTTTGCACCGCCGTTAGGGTGAAAGCAGACTTCTTACCACAACCCGGAATCCAACCATTACCAGGTTTTTGCTATGGCACGCTGCTTGTCCATTTGGGGACTGCTGTTGACGGTATCAAGCCTGCTGGCGGCCTGCGCCACCCAAGTCAATCCCACTCCCCAAGGCCAACTACCCACTTCAGACCCACGCACTCCCACAGCCACACTCCAGGCCCATACCCGCATTGTATTCACCTCTATATTGGAAAATAACACCGACATCTATGTCATGGATGCTGACGGTACCAACCTTACCCGCCTGACCGACCATCCCGCCATGGAGTGCAAGCCTGCCTGGTCACCCGACGGCAGCAAGATCGTTTTCTTTTCCAACCGCGACGGCAATTTTGAAATCTACACTATGAACGCCGATGGTTCCAGCGTAACCCGCCTAACCCACAACGCTGCCTCCGACGCCAACCCTGCCTGGTCGCCCGATGGCAGAAAAATCGCCTTTTCTTCGGACCGGGACGGCAACTTTGAAATCTACTCCATGAACCCCGATGGCAGTGAGGTACAGCGGCTTACCAACAGCACCGCCTCGGAAATTGAAGTGGCGTGGTCCCCGGACGGCCAGCGCGTGGTTTACGCCAGCAGCGAGATTACCAATTCCCCCAGGCTTTACATGATGGATGTCCTTGGAGGTAATCAGACCGAACCTGACCGGTGACCTGGCTTGGGACGCGACGCCCGCCTGGTCGCCCGACGGCAGTCGCATCGCCTTTGCCTCCTTCCGGGACGGCAACTTCGAGATTTACGTGATTGATGCCGACGGCGGCAACTTGCGGCGGCTGACGGACTCGCCCTCCTGGGAACGCTCCCCCTCCTGGTCACCTGATGGCAGCAAAATAGCCTTCTACTCCGACCGGGGCGGCAACTTTGAAATCTACGTGATGGACGCCGACGGGGCTAACCCCACCCCCCTGACCAGCAACGGCCAGCAGAACGAATACCCGGCCTGGATGCGGCGGTAGATGGCCCTTGACCCCTGAATAGTGCGCCGTTAGGATGAGCAGCACCTGATGTTGATGCTGGCGTCCATTTTGGCCTCCGAGGAGTGCTCTTTATGACGACACGCTCCTTCCAAGTTGTTCCGGAGTGAGATCCAGGAGATAAAGTGTGGGTCACATACGTTCCTGCGCCGAATTTCCTGTCCACATTCGGGTAAACCAGGGAAGCGGCGTTGGCTAACACTCAGGAAGCCATGATAGGATATTTGGAGGCTGCTACTAAGGAGCTAATCCCATGACCACCACCTTTACCCAAGAAACAATTTCCGTCGGCGGGGCCAAGCTGAACCTGCTCAAGGGCGGGTCCGGGGAGCCGCTGCTGCTGCTCCACGGCGCAGGGGGCAACCCGGGCTGGATCAAGTACGTCCAGGCCCTGGCGGACCATTACACGGTCTATTTTCCCTCCCACCCTGGCTTCGGCGCATCGGAGCGGCCCGAGTGGCTCCACACCATGCCGGACCTGGCCTGCTTCTACACCTGGCTCTTGGAGGAGCAGGGCTTGGAAGGCATCCGCACCATCGGATTTTCCATGGGCGGCTGGCTGGCGGCGGAGATGGCCGTGGCCTGCCGCCACGCTTTCAGCAAAATGATGCTGGTGGATGCCGTGGGAATCAAACCCGAAAAAGGCGAGATTGCCGACATCTTTATTATTACTCCCGCCCAGGTGACCCAGTTGTTGTTCCATGACCCCCAGCAAGCCCCAGAGTACCAGCAGCTCTACGGCCGCACCCTGACCGCGGAGGAGCAGGCCGTGGCCGAGCGCAACCGGGAAATGGCGGTGCGCCTGGGCTGGAAACCCTACATGCACAACCCACGGCTGCCGGGGCTGCTGGCCCGGGTGCGGGCGCCCACTTGCATTGTCTGGGGCCGCCAGGACAAGCTGGCGCCCGCCGAGTGCGGCGAGCTGTACCACCAGGCCATCCCTGGCTCCAAGCTGGTGTTCATCAACAACTGCGGCCATGCGCCCCAGGTGGAAAAGCCCCAGGAGTTTGTGCGGGTGGCGCTGGATTTTCTCCGGTAGTAGAATTAGCGGCGCCCTGTGATTGTCAGAATACTAGAATTGTTAGAGGGAGGCCCGCCATGTACAACAAGCCCATGCTGAGCCTGGAGCAGACCCAGAAGGCCATGCAGGCCATGATTGAAAAGTGCACCAAGGAACCCAACCGGCCGGTGGCCATTGCCATTGTGGACGACCAGGGCGCTTTGTTGAGCTATGCCCGTATGGACGGCTGCCGGGCCAATCCCCAGACCTTCGCCATCCGCAAGGCCTACACCGCCGCCATGTCCGGTTCAGATTCTGGCGCGTATGCGGAGCGGTTGAAGAGCCAGGGCCGCAGCGTCAGCGACATGGGCAACCCCGGCCTGGTGGCCGCCCAGGGCGCAGTGGTGATTCTGCACCCGGAGACCAAGGCAGTCATGGGGGCCATTGGCGTCAGCGGGCTAACTTCTCAGGAAGACGAAGACCTGGCCCGCCTGGGCATGAACGCGTTGGGCCTGTCTGCGCCTGCCGCCCGCGGCCGGGGCCGGTAAGAAACGGGCCAAGGAGTAGGGGCGCACGGCGGTGCGCCCCTACTATCCCTCTTGACCTCCTCTTATGATTTCCACGAGTCCAGCGGGAGGAATACATGGCTAATCCCAGGACCGCCTATTCACCCATCTTTGACCGCCCTCCGCTAAAGCTGCCTGGCGGCGCCAAGGTGGCAGTGTGGGTCATTATCAACGTGGAGGAGTGGGACATCAACGAGCCCATGGCCCGCACGGTGTTGCCCACGCCCCAGGGCCGCAGTGTCATTCCAGACATACCCAACTTCGGTTGGTTTGATTACGGCCTGCGGGTGGGCTTCTGGCGGCTCAAGCGGGTGCTGGACCGCCACCAAATCCGGGCCACCGTCAGCCTCAACGCTTCGGTGTGCCTCAGCTACCCCCAGATAGTGGAGGAGTCCGTGCGCTCCGGCTGGGAGATGCTGGGCCACGGCTTCATCCAGCGGGTGATTAACGTGGAACCGGACGAGCGGGAAGTTATCCGACGCTCCATCCGCACCATCCGGGAGTTCACCGGCGCCGCACCCAGGGGCTGGATGGGCCCCGGACTGGCCGAGACCTTTAACACCCCGGATATCCTGGCGGAAGAGGGCATTGAGTACGTCTGCGACTGGTGCAACGACGACCTCCCCTACGAAATGAACGTCAAGACCGGCAGGCTAGTCTCCATACCCTATACCTTGGAACTGAACGACATACCCATCTACGCGGTCCAGCACCACCGTTCACCGGAGATATTTGAACGGGCCAAAGACCACTTTGACACCCTTTACCGGGAGGCTGGCGAAGGCGCCAGGGTGATGGCTATCTCAACCCACCCTTACATCACCGGCGCAGCCCACCGCATCAAGTACTTTGACATGATCTTTGACTACCTGCGCCAATTTGAAGGCGTGGTGTTTATGACCGGCAGCGAGATCCTGGACTGGTACAATTCGGTAGCATAAAGCTATCGGCTATCAGTAATCGGCTTTCAGTCCCAACCCAGCCCCGGCGGCGGAGTGGGGAGGCTGATAGCTGACGGCTGATTACTGAAAGCTGAAGGCTAGGAGCAGCATATGCCATTCGCCAAGGGAATTATCCAGAGCGTAGCGGGCACCGGCCAGGCCGGTTACACGGGCGACGGCGGCCCCGCAGCCAGGGCGCAGTTAAAAGAACCTTTCATGTGCGCCTTTGACGCCAAAGGCAATATGTACGTGGCCGACGCCACCAGCCACTGCGTACGCCGCATAGACAAGGCCACGGGAGCTATCAGCACCGTTGCCGGTTGCGGGGAGGCGGGTTACTCTGGCGACGGCGGGCCAGCCATCCAGGCCAAGCTGAATCAGCCTTACTCCCTCCAGGTGGACCAGAACGGCGACATCTACATTGTGGACCGCCTGAACGCCGCTGTCCGGAAAGTAAGCGCCCTGAACGGCGTTATCACCACGGTGGCGGGCACCGGCAAACCTGGCTACTCCGGCGATGGCGGGCCAGGCCACCTGGCCCAGTTGAAGGAACCCAACGACTGTTTCCTGGACGGCCGGGGCGGTCTGCTCATCGCAGATATTCAAGACCAACGGGTCCGGCGGCTGGACCTGCGCACCGGCATTATCACCACATTTGCGGGCAACGGGGAAAAGGTCCGCAAGGGCGACGGCCTGCCAGCCCACAAGGCCAGCATCTTTGGCGCCCGCGCCGTGTGCATGGACCGCCGGGGCAATACCTATATCTGCGAACGGGAGGGCAACGGCGTGCGTGTGGTGGATGCCCAGGGAATTATGTCAACTTACGCAGGCACGGGTGAGCGCGGCTACAGCGGCGACGGCGGACCGGCTACCTCCGCCACCTGGGGCGCGCCCAAAGCCATCCGCTGCGATGCCCGGGACAACGTAGTAGTTGTGGACACAGAAAACCACGCCATCCGCCGCATTGACGCCGCCACCGGCAGGGTCGCCACCATTGCCGGAGGCCGTAAAGGACCGGAAGGAGACGGCGGCAGTGCCACCAGCGCCGGGCTGGACCGCCCCCACGGCTGTGACCTGGACTCGCAGGGCAACCTGTACATCGCGGACAGCAACAACCACCGCGTGCGGGTAGTGGGCCTGTAAATTACTCCAGTCCGTAGTTGAAAGATGCGGAGTTCACTTGACGCCGCACCATGAATTCGCGGGCATTAATCTCCGGGATCATGGCGTTGGCCTGGTTGAGCAGGGAGTTGCTGCTGCTAGTGTAGCCGTCCAGCTCCCGCTGCAACCAGGCCCGGACGGCGTTAAGGAGCAGCAGCAGTTCGCCGTGGGCATCTCGCAGCTGGTCAGGGGGAGCTATGGCAGCGCCCTGGCTTACCAGCTGGGTAGAGCGGCTGACCAGTTGGCTCTGGCTGGCCACTCGCTGGGACAAGGGGCCTGAGCCTGCCGCCGAATTCAGGAACGCCGCCCGGTCGCTGGAAAGCCGGTCCACCCCCGCCAGCACTAACTCCGTCTGGGCAATATACTGCCGCGCGGCCTCTTGCTCCGGGTCTTTCCAGGCCTTGAGCCAGGCAATCCAGTCGCGTTCAAACTCCACAGTGCCCAGGCCGGTCACGGAGCGGAAAGAAGCTTCAAAGGAACGGCTGCGTTCAATGTCCTTGATAATCAGTGCGGCGGCACCGTCGCCGAACCGCTCAGTAAGGTAACGCACCGCCATGTACGCCTGAGAATACTGGAGTCTGAGGAGTTGCCCATCCGCCTGGTTGTTCCAGTCCTGCTGGCTAACCAAACGGGACAAGGGAATCAGGCCGCCGCCAGCCTGCGCCGCTTTGGCTTCCGCAGCGCGGGAGTAAGCCTCCCGCTGGGCGCTGGTCCCTGCGCCGAATTTTGGCGAAACATGGTTCTCCAGGTAGGTAGCCAGTCCCTCGTTAAGCCAAGCAGGCAGGTCCGCAGTAGTGGGAGCGGACTCATCCACCAGCAGATGCACGTATTCGTGGACGGCAATCTGGATAGTGGGTGCAGAGAACTCGTCCAGCGTAACGTATATGCCACGGTACTTGCCGGAGGAGCGATATATTCCGCTCACGAAGGGGTTGACAGAAGCGCTGCCCGTGGCCCGCAAGGCCTGCCGGAAAAGGTCGTCGTTGGCGAAGAGGTACACGCTGGGCAGCTGGGTGGAGGAAAGGCCCGTCCAGGGTTTCAGTTCCTCGGTCAAAGGAACGATCAAGCCGCTAAGATCCAGCGCCAGGGTCACGGGGACGCCCGAGGATAGGTAGACCTCACTGGCGCTGCCGGAGAAACGCCGCATGGCTATCCCCATCTCACTGTATGTAGTGGTCTGCATCTGGGCAGGAACCAGGAAATAGCGGCCATTGTAGGTCTTGTTACTGGCGGCTATCTGCACGGTCCACTGGCCTTCAGCATCCAGGACATTGGAGCGGGTCCAGGCGGCGCGGCCCTGGGCGTCGGCATACATGGTGTAGGTCTTGATGAGCTTGCCGGAACTATCCTTGATGAAGGTCTGGTCCTGCTCTGTCCAATCCGCTGGACTGTTGAAAGGGTCAATAAAAGTAGCGGTAAACCGCTGCCACGGGGACAACCCCGACAGGTGGAAGGATACGGAGCGCCCGGAGTAGGGCTGCGCCGGGTCCACCAGCAGCGTCAGGCCATCGCCAAGGTTGATGCTTTGGGCCGAGGCGACTACAGGGCCCGCGGCAGCTGGGACACTGGGAGTTGCCGTGGGCCGCACGGCCAGTGGTGTTGGCGTGGGAAACAGCTTGGCCAGCGCCGCTTGGGGCAGCGGAGTGCTGGTGGGCTGGGGCGTGGCAGTATGGGCTGGAGTGGCCGTGGGCTGAGGCGTGGGAGCAGGCTGGGGTGTAGCCGTAGGCGGTGGAGTCAGCGTCGGCGCTGCGGTCAGGGCTTGGGCAATGCGCTGGTCCACCAGCCGCTGGGCGTCCTGTTCGGACAGCCCGCAACCGGCCAGCAACAGAACGCCAACCAGCAGAGCGAGCCAGGAGAGTTTGGACGCAAACAGGTTCAAGAATCCCCCAATTTTAATTTTGTCTGGCCCCAGCGGTTAGTCAACAAACTTCTGGATGTCGTTCTGAGGGAGTCCCGATAAAATCAGGACGACCGAAGAATCTGGGGAGGGGCTGCTCTCCACCACTCCAGATTCTTCGCTTCGCTCAGAACGACACTCTCCTGTATTGCTAGACGTTCCCATATCCAGCCACGCTTTCCAGCAGCCGCTGCCGGAACTCCTCCGGCGTCTGCCGCAGCCTGCGGCGAACGGCTACATTGCCCCGGTCAGGCACGCAGCGGGCCGCGGCCACCATCAGCTCAACACCGCCCAGAAAGTCCTGGACGTGGATATACTCGGCCTCGATGCGTTCTTCGGGGCCGCCGTTGTGGTAGTTCCCCAGGGGAAAGGCCATGCCGGTGGCCTTATAGCCGTGGACGGCGAAAACGCTGGCCTCACAAGTGCCCCCGCTCATCAACTGGCGCTGCGCCTTGAAACCCGGTCTTTCTGACTGGAGGACCTCTCTCGCCCTTACCAGGACAGCTTCGGCATCCCCGTTGAATGTGGAGCCTGCGTCACCCACGCGAATGACCGGCCCGCCGCCCATCTCGGCGCCGGGCAGGGTGCGGCTGGACTCCACCGACACCACCAGGGTGTCCGCGGGCAACCGGCGTTGCTCGGCCACCAGACCGGCTCCCACCAGGCCCACCTCCTCCGCCCGCGTAAACACGCCATAAACGTCCCCAGGCGCGTGTCTGGCGCTTAACTGGCCCAGGGCGGCCAGAATGCTGGCGCACCCAGCAAGGTCGTCGGCGGCCCGCATGCGGACATACTCGCCGTCCACGGTAAAGTCCACCAGGTCAAACACAATTGAACAAGGCAGTGGCACGGGTTCCCGCTGAAGCAGCTTAATCAGAACCTGGCGCTCGCTTTCCAGCCCGTGGCGGCCCTCAATAATTCCGGACAGCCGCCGCCCGTCGGCCAGGACTGCTTGCACCGGGACTCCGGCGTTGAAGCCGCCCGCCGGAACTCCACCCCTGGCCTTGGCCACCAGCAAGCCCTGATGCGTGGAAAGGGACTCAAATCCTGGGTGGTCCAGGTGAGCCACCAGCGCCAGGGGAGGCACGCCGGGGTCCTGGCCCGGCACCCGAGCAATGATGTTGCCGTACTGGTCAACCACAAAGGGTATGCCCGCCTGGTCCAGAGTTTCCCGCACCACCCTGGCGGCGCCTGTTTCGTAGAAGGGAGTGGCCGGCTGCCCGCCCAGCCGGGCCAGAATATGCAGAGCGGGATTACGCAAACTGTCGGCAACCACAAACGCCCTCACAAGACCGGATGGGCCAATTATAGCAAGCCAGCAAGGACGGAAGGATTACTGGGCCTCGTAGTAGACGTTCACCGCCGCCCAGTCCAGGTGAAAGGCCTGCACGCCGGTGCTGACGGCGGTGATCCTTACCAGGAAGTTGCCGTTAGCCAGTTCATCGGTTGACCAGGTGCGGCCCCAGGTGTCGCCGCTGCTGCCCAGCACCACCGTCCTTTCGCTGGCGCTCTCCACCAGGTCGCTCTTGGCAGTCGTCCAGGAACTGCCGCCATCCCAGGAAAGTTCCACAGCCAGCAAGTTGTCGTCATTGGTGGTAGCCAGCCACCAGTCCAGGCGCACCTCAATGCCGAAAATGGTCCGGCCCGCGGGAATAGTTATACCGTAGCCGTAATAGCGATGCTGGTCGCCGCTGCCATCCACGTTGGAAGCGAAAGAAGCGTCGTCGGCAAAAGCGTTGGCGGGGGACACTTCAAACCCATCGCCGTCTCCGCCGGTGTCCGCTGCCTGGCTGGTGGGGCTTAAAAATCCGGTGGACTTCGGCGGCACACAGGCGAAGTAAGCAGAATCGGGGACGCCCTCCGGGGTTACCACCACCACCGTCCCGCCGGAAGTTGGGCTGATGAACGCACCAGGGTTGAAGCTGAGGGTTGCCGTCTCCCCTGGGTCCCACAAATCAGGGTCTCGAGTGTCGGGCAAGATGCCGGAAACGGACCAGTCTGTTCCGTAGGGCAACCGGTCCACCACGCGGACGCCGGTGGCGCTGGTGTAGTCCACTAGCAAGTCCATGCTGGCCAAGGCCGAGACCGAGCGTGTTCCGGAATTAGTCACCCTGGCTTTGTAAAGCCCGGAATAGCCGCCACAGTTGGTGGAAGTGGCGCCCGCGGCCTCAATGGCGATGCCAGTTTGAAGCTGATCCAGGTGGCGCTGGGCAGCCTGCTGGATCAGAAGGCTTTCCCCCGTCCAGATGTCCAGGGCCGCGAAGAATACGGCAGCAGTTATTACCAGGAACAACGCCATGATGAAGGCCCAGGCGGGGGCTTCGCTCACCGGGGCAACTCCAGGGAGAGGTTAGCGGTTCGTCAGGCGACGGCCTGTTGGGGTTAAATCGCCCACCAGCGTTTGAGGGCTGAAGGGCTGAAGCAGTTCAGTAGCCTGGACGGCATTTCTCCCAAGGCCGGCGGCAGGGGCATCCGCCAGGAACAACCACGCCAGCCCCAACGCCGCCAGTCCCACAGCCGCAATGAGACTGCCCGCAATTCTGACACGGAAGGACAGGGCAATGGACTGCAAATTTCACCTCGGCCCGGCCTTTTTACAGCACCAGGGCTCCCTTCCCACTGTATTTGGAGCACGGCATGAGTTCAAAGCCCCCGGGTAGGAGGCAGGTGCGGCTCTGGTGTGCCTCCGGTTTTGTCCCGCTGGCAGGTTGATTCGTTCTCCTCCAGTCCGCATGGGCACGGCTAGCGCTCCAATAGCCTGGTACCTGGAGGAATGCTATACTGCCAGGAGTTGGGACCACTTCCAGCGAAAGATTTTGCAAGGCCGCAGCGCGCCCAATGCGCACCGCGACCAAAACTAGGGAGGCTTGCCGTGCTGCAACAGTTCCGGGTGAACCTGGACGAGGCCATACTGGTGCCGGGCGATGATTTGAAAGCAACAGTGGCGGGCATATTTGGCAAGATGGGTGTGCCGCCGGAGGACGCCCAATTAGGTGCAGACGTGCTGGTGCTGGCCGACTTGCGGGGGGTGGACACCCACGGCGTTTCCAACATGCTGCGCAGCTACGTACAGGGCTACCAGAGCGGCCAGATTAACCCGCGGCCCAAGATGAAGATAGTCCGCCAAACCCCCAGCACCGCCAACGTTGACTCCGACCGGGGCCTGGGGATCATTATGACCCCCAAAGCCATGGACATCGCCATCCAGAAGGCCAAGAACGTGGGCGTGGGCATGGTTACGGTGGGCAACGCCCGGCACCTGGGCATGGCCTCCTACCACGCCATGATGGCGGTGAAACACGACATGATTGGCGTCTGCATGACCAGCTGCCCACCTTCGGTGGTGCCCACTTTCGGCGCAGTGCCGCGGCTGGGCACCAACCCCATCGCCGTGGCGGTGCCCGCCAAGAACGAGCCGCCCTTCGTGTTTGACGCCGCCACCAGCAGCGTGGCCGCCAACAAAATCGGCATCGCCAAGCGCCTGGGCATCAAGCTAGAGCCGGGCTGGCTGGCCGATGAGCACGGCACTCCCATCATGGAGGCGGTGGACCCGCCGGAGAAGCACATCCTGCTTCCCCTGGGCAGCACCCGCGAACTGGGGTCGCACAAGGGCTATGGCCTCTCCTGTGTGGTGGACATCCTGGCAGGGGTGCTCACGGGCTTTGGCTACGGCGCGGTGCCAGGGCGGCCCAACTTCGGTCACTACGTGGCGGCCTACAGTGTTGACGCCTTCACCGACGCGGAGCAGTTCAAAGAGATGATGGACGAGTGGATGCAGATGATGAAGTCCACTCCGCCTGCGCCGGGCCACGACCGGGTGATGGTGGCGGGCCAGCCCGAGGCCGAGGTGGAGGAAGTACGCCGCCGGGATGGCATCCCGCTGCACAACGAAGTAGTGGAGTGGATTAGGGACACCTGTGGCGAGCTGGGGGTGGACTGCCGGGTGTAGCCACTTGCCATGCCGCGCCGGTACACAGGCCGAGAGATAGTAAGGGTGCTTGAACACTTGGGCTGGGTGTTTGACCGCCAGCAAGGTTCGCATATGGTGCTAATCAAGCCTGGCAATGCAGGGCATGTGACAGTTCCAAACCACGGCAAGCCGCGAGATTATTCAGAAGACCTTCAACGGCGTCCTAAAGCAGGCGGGACTTCATCGCTGGGAATTCGACGCCATTGCCGAGGAGGTCCTGTAATGGCGCAAAGGAAATTCACGGTAATTCTTCTGCCCAGCGAAGGTGCATATCACGTCGTTTTTCCTGACTAACCCGGATGCATCACCTGCGGAGACACCATCGAGGAGGCGCTCGCTCATGCCAAGGAGGCAATGGAGCTTTACTGCAGGTGGAGGCGGAGCGCGGCGGGGATCCAGTTACCGAAGATGTGTTTTCTCCGCACGTGGTGGTGGGCGCGGTGGACGTGGAAGTGCCAGCCAGCCTGATTGAAAAGCCCAAACCGCCCAGGAGGCGGGCCAAGCACCCAGTCGGGGAGACCGTTTCCCGCTCATCCTGAGCTTGTCGAAGGATGATGAGCCAGTTTCGGCCCGCTCATGGTTCGACAGGCTCATCCTTCCGTAGAAGGACGCACCATGAGCGCAAGTTATCCGACAAACCTTTACAGCTTCAGCAGGCGGGCGGCGTTGTCCCCCATGATGGCCGCCACCTCCTCTGGGGTGAAGCTGATGCCTTTCTCGCGGGCGATGGGCGGCGGGTCGGTGATGGCCTTGACCCAGGCCGCCTCGGACATGAGCAGGCGCAGGGCAGGGTAGTCGCTGCCCCACAGGATGCGGCGCGCCCCCACCGTGTCAATCAAGGTGCGCAGGGTGGCGTAAAACTCGGCGGGCCGGTGCCGGGCCACGGGCTGCCAGCCAGAGATGTCCAGGTGCACGTTGGGCGCAACGGATGCTACCCCTGCCGCCTCCTGCCACCAGGCGCTAAGCCCGGCGTGGGCCAGAATGATGGTCAGGTCGGGAAAGTCGGCGGCCACGTCGTCCACGTACACCGGCTGGCAGTGGCGGCTGTAGAGGGGCTTGGGTTCCTGGCCGGTGTGGAACATCACCGGGATGCCCAACTCCTGGGCCTTCCTATACAGGGGGTAAGCCAGGGAGTCGTTGGGGAAGAACCCGGCGGCGGGATGGACCTTCAGCCCCACCATGCCCAGGTCCTGCACTGCCCGCTCCACCATTGCCACGGCGTTGGGGCGGCGCGGGTCCACGCAGGCAAAGGCCACCAGCCGGTCCGGGTGCTTTTTGACCACATTGGCGTGGAGCAGGTGCTGCTCCCAGAGGTCCATGGTGTGGCTGCGGAAGGCCGGTACCAGGCCCCAGTCCACGGGCATTATCATGGCCCGCTCCACCCCGGCCTCATCCATGTCGCGGAGCAGCCGCTCGCCGGTCAAGTCCCAGATGTCGTTGAGGCGCTGGCGCACCCGCTCCTCGCTGCGGCCCGACTGCGCCACCGCCAGGCGGGTGAACCCGTCCCAGAAGGCTTTGCCGGGGACTTCCGGCCCCATCAGGTGGGCGTGGATGTCAAAAATCACTGACTATACCCTCTCTTGTCGCCAGAGCATCCATCTGAACAATTCCGAGCCGTCTTTAGCATTCATGCCAATTGTAGCACCAACGTATCATCGCCCCACGCTCATTGGAGCATGAAAAAACGGACGGGTCTTCGGCAAGTTTATTTCTTACCACACCATCTACCACCGTGCCTTTGCCCCGGCTACAATGGGTCAAATTAGCACAGCGAGACGCCAAATTCGCAGGAGCTTCATATGCCCATTTCAGACCGCACGCGCAAAAGCATGGGGGAGGGCGGCTGGATTCGCCGCATGTTTGAGGCCGGCATCGCCATGAAGGCCCAGCGCGGCGCGGACAACGTGTTTGACCTGTCCCTGGGCAACCCGGTGATGGAGCCGCCCCCGGAAGTGCAGCAGGAGCTGCTGAGGCTGGCCCAGCACCCCATCGCGGGGATGCACCGCTACATGCCCAACCCCGGCTACCCGGAGACCCGCCAGGCGGTGGCCAACGGGCTGGCGGAGGAGACGGGCCTCCCCTTCACCCGCGAGCACGTCGTGATGACCTGCGGGGCCGCTGCGGCCCTGAACGTGGCCCTGCGCACCATCCTGAACCCCGGCGAAGAGGTGATTATCCTCGCCCCCTACTTTGGCGAGTACACTTTCTACATTGAGAACCACCAGGGCGTGCCGGTAATTGTATCCACCGGCCCGGACTTCCAGCCGGACCTGTCGGCCATTGAAGCGGCCATCACGCCCCGGACCCGGGCGCTGATAATCAACTCCCCCAACAACCCTTCGGGGGTGGTTTACTCCGCCGAAAGGCTCCAGGCCCTGGGCGACCTGCTGCGCCGCCAGCAGTCCCGCCACGGCAGCCAGATTTTCTTGTTGAGCGACGAGCCGTACCGCCGCATTATTTTTGACGGCCTGGCTTTCCCCCAGGTATTGCCCCACTACGAGAACAGCATGGTGGCTTACTCCCATGCCAAGGACCTGGCCCTGCCCGGCGAGCGCATCGGCTACATTGCCGTGAACCCCCACTGCCAGGACCTGAAGGAGGTGATGGACGGGCTGATATTCAGCCACCGCACCCTGGGCTTTGTCAACGCCCCGGCGCTGATGCAGCACGTGGTGCGCAGCCTGCGGGGCGTGAGCGTGGACGCGGGCCAGTACCAGCGCAAACGGGACTACCTGTGCGGCCAGCTCCAGGAAATGGGCTACTCCCTGGTCAAGCCCCAGGGGGCCTTTTACCTGTTCCCAAAGTCGCCCATCGCCGACGACGTGGCCTTTGTGGAGGCGCTGCAGCAATGGAACGTGCTGACGGTGCCCGGCCGGGGATTCGGCACGCCGGGGCACTTCCGCATCGCCTACTGCGTGGAGGACCGGGTGCTGGAAGGGGCCATGCAGGGGTTTGCCAGGGCGGCGGAGCAGTTCGGGCTGTAGCAGAAAGCGGAGCTAGGCCCCACGAAAGACCGACCGCAAGTCAACCCGCAGCCCCGGCAGCAGGGGCGAGATTAGAGAATCCGTGCGCTGGTACTTGGCGAAATGGGCCAGCCCTTTCGGATTTTCGGCCAGCACCTCCACCGATTCGGCGTCGGGGTCCACCAACCAGTACTCCCGCACCCCGTGGCGGCTATAGAGAGCCTGTTTGTAGCTAACCTGGGCTGGCGGAGTATCGGGAGACAGCAGATCCACCACCAGGTCCGGCGCGGCCCGCAGAGCGCCGCAGGAGATAAGCCGCGTGCGAGTCCGGGCAATGTACATGAAGTCGGGCTGTACCACGTCGTAGTTGGAAACCACCACTTCCATGGGGGCCAGCAGCACCTCTCCCAGCTGGTTGGCGATGACAAACTCTTTCACCGCATTATGCAGCCTGCGCAGCACGCCCTGCCGCCAGCCAGCGGATTCGGGGATAAAGGCCAGTTCCCCATCCAGCAGCTGGTAGCGCATGCCTGGCGGCGTGGCCACAATGTCGTTGGCAGTCAGCTTGGCCCTGGATTCAGGCTGCGCCATCAGCGCCTTTGCCTCGCCAAGATTCCGTCCCACCAGCGGATTTGCCCCAAACAGTATGGATGTCAACAGATTGGAACATTCCTCATCCTGTTATTGTCACTCTGAGCGAAGCGGAGGGTCTGGAATGCCAGGATTTCAAATTCTTCGTCCCGATTGCATCGGGACTCAGAATGACATTTTGGGCAAAACCCACCCAAGCTTGATGGCCCAAGCCGATGCCCTTACCCTGCCGGGCGGCGGGAGGGCAGACGGATGGTAGCCGTCCCCTTGGTAGTAATCTCTTTGCGCTGGTTCTCACCCCAGATTTCCAGGTCCACCAGCTTCTCCCCCTGGTCTTCCCGCTTGCCCACCACCCGGCCGGTGCACCAGGTGGTGTCGCCCACCACGTTGAACCGGCGCAACTCCACGTACATCTTCTTGACAAAGCCGTCGTCGCCAGCCCAGTTGGTCAGCAGGTGGCCCATCCAGCAACAACGCTGGCAGCCGTAGTCGTAGGCCCCCGGCAGGCCCGCGCTCTCCGCCGCCTCCTGAATGTCGTGGACGCGGATGATGGCCTCCTGGGCGCCGGTGGAGGGATCGGTGAACCCCCAGGACGGATGACGCATCATTTCACGTAGCTGGATGCCATGGGAGATGCCGCCGATGCAGCCCGCCACAAAGGCGGCAATATCGCCGTGGCTCATGGGGCCTTTGACCACCGGCTTGAGAGCGTCACCCACGCGCACGTCCTCCCACCAGCGCGGGTTGCGGCCGCGGATCTCTTCGCCCAGCACCGCCTCCTGAATGGCCTTCAGCTCCTGGGGAGTGTAGTGGTAGGGCTCAAACCGGTACTTCTGCCGCTCCCTGGCGGCGCTACGTTCGGCCCGCACCTGCCAACCCCGGGTCTTGGCAATGACCTCGCCCCGCTGGTTGTAGTAGTGGCTGACGCTGGATTGGATAAGGATTTGCCCGGCAAACTGGCTCTCCTTTTCCTCCAGGCCGGTGAACTGCTCCTGCACGGAAATCTTGTCGTCCAGGTAAATGGGCCGGTGCCACTCCCAGTCGTTGCCGGCATGGAAGCCGTGCACGCCGGGGAGGCCGCCGGTGCGTCCGGAACACCAATAAACGCTGTAAAGGAAGCAGGGCGGCGCGATGATAGTGCCGAACTTGGTCTGCTGGGCGTAGCTCACGTCCCAATACAGGGGATTGGAGTCGCCAATGCCCTGGCAGTAGTGGCGGATGGCGCTGCGGGAGGCCTCTTCATTGAACAAGCCCACACCGTACTGGCGGGGGCGGTTAAAGGAACCCAGCCTTTCCCGCAGGCGATCAATGCCTTCCCGGGTTATTCTGCCCGACTCCAGAACCATGATGTTCCTCCAAGAAAGTGGCTTATAACTATGCCTGAAAGCTTGTGTTAAAAGTGACCGCCCATGGTTAGATAAGCTCGTCCTTCAGCCGAAGGACTCACCACGCGCGGGGAAAATCCGCTCATCCTTCGACAAACTCGGGATGAGCGTGCAAGTATTAAAGACCTTTTAACACAATCTCTGCAAGGACGCTAGACTATGGCGGCAACATTGGAACTGGCCTGGAGCCGCGCGGGCGGTTTGGGCGGGGTATGGTCCAGTAGCCTACCGCAGCCAGGCAGTAAATCCCCGCCAGCGGAATCAGGGCCAGCAAGTAGCTTCCCGTATGATCATATATCAACCCCATCCACACCGGCGTGCTCATGGACATGAGCTGGTCGGGCAAATGCTGCCAGCCTCGCAAAGTGGCGTAGGCTTTGCGACCAAAGAAGTCGCCCATGATGGCCCAGGCCAGGGGATTTGCCGACTCTGAAGCAGCCAGCAAGAGGACAAAGGGAATTAACTGCCACCAGTGGCCGCTGCGGTTGACCAGCACCAGCAGCGCCAACGCACCAGCAATCATGCATGTTGCGCTGAGCTTCTGCTTGGACCATTTGTCGCTGAGCCACCCCATCGCGGGATTGAAGGCCACGGCGCTGAGGCCCAGCAGTCCCACAAACCCAGCGGCAATCCCCAGACTCTCGTTTTCACCCCGGCCGCTGCCTTGAAGAAACCACACCATAACCGGGGCCAGCAGGAAGGACATGCCGGAGTGCACGGTATTCCGCAGACCCACTGCCCCCACCATCCACCAGTAGGCCGGGGTGCGCATGGCCTCTCGGGCCGTAAAATCCACATCCCCGAAGGTGCGCGCGCCGTGGCGGCCACCATGCCCACCATGCCTTCCAGCGTGAGGCTCCGAAGCCGACGCCGCCGGAGCGGCAGGGTCAGGCGCGTCGCCATCGGGCAGCAAGCCCATGCTCTCTGGAGAGCGCCGCACAAAGAAAGCCAGCGGCACTACTACTACCAAGATCATGCTTCCTGAAATCAAGGCGGCGGTGCGCCAGCCCAGGGAAAAGACCAGGAGCCCCACCAGCGGGGCCAGGGCCGCCCCGCCAAGGCCGTTGCCGATGGATGCAATGGACATGGCCAGGCCCCGGCGCCTCCGGAACCAGTTGTTTAAGGCGGCAATGGAGGCGTTGTTGTATCCTGATCGGAAGCCCACGGAGAGAAAGCCCACGAAGACCAGCATGAAGGTCAGGTAGTTGCCCGTCAGGCCCAGCAAGATAAACCCGGTGCCTGACATGATGCCGCCAAAGGCCAGCATTATCCGTGGGCCAACCCGGTCAGTGAGAAAACCCATAACCGGGCCCATAATGCCGCCTTCCAGGCGTCCCAGCATGTCCGCCAAGGATATGGCCGCCACACCAATGCCCAACTCGGTGCGAATGGGCAGCACATAAAGGGTAAAGCCCCGGTTAAAGCTGCCATGCTTCAGGGCATCGTCCAGCATGGCGATGAATACTATCCTCCACCCGTAGAAAATCTTGGGCTTTTTCTTGCCGACGGCGGCGCTGTCGGCTGAGGTTGTCAGCGTAGTATCGGCCATCACACTCCTCTGGATAACGGCATCAGTATATCACCTGTTCCGCCGCCAGCCGCGCCAGTTCATCCTCGGGCACCCCGAGCAGTTCGCCCAGCACCAGGGCATTATGCTGGCCCAGCAAAGGCGCCGGAGTACGCACTCCTCCGGGCGTATTACTGAAGAGCCAGGGAGTCCCATACAGCCACACGGCGCCTGCCCTGGGATGCTCCACATCGGCAAAGGCCTGGCGCTGCTGCCAGTGGGGATCAAGGAACTGGTCTTCTATATTCATCACCGGCATGGCCGCCACTCCGTGGCGCTGGAGCAGCTGCGTCAACTCTCCTGCCTCCATCTGGCTGGTCCAGGATGCCAGATAATTATCCAGTTCTGCGTGGTTTTGCACCCGGTCAGCATGGCTTCTGAATTCCGGAGAAGCTGCCCACCCTGGGTTACCCATTGCTCGGCAAAGGCCCCGCCACTCATTTTCTGTGGCAACCGCGATGGCGACCCACTTGTCATCCCCGGCGCAGGGATAGTTGCCATGGGGCGCAAACGCCGGATCAAAATTGCCCTGGGGGCGGGGAACTACACCGGTCATCTGAAAGCCAAGCATTGCCTGGCCCAGGCTGGCGGCGGTGGCCTCCAACTGGGAGACCTCCACGAACTGGCCCTGGCCCGTGCGCTGGCGCCGCCACAGGGCCGCCACCGCGGCCAGGGCGCCGTGGACTCCCGCCACGGCATCGCTCCAGGGAGCCTGAAGTTCACCCACCAACCGGTCCTCATCCTGGTAGCCCACCACACCCATCAGTCCAGACAGGGCTTGAATGATGGGCGCGTAGGCCAGGGTATCCCGCAGCGGACCTGTCTCCCCTACTGCCGGCATAGACACCAAGATTATGTCTGGCCGTAGTTTGCGAAGCTGAGGATAGTCCAGACCCAAGCGTTCCAGCACGCCGGGACTGAAGTTGTTGGTCACCACATCGCTGCAGGCAATCAGCTCCCGCACCAGGCGCAGGCCATCGGCGGTCTTCATGTCCAGGGTAATGCCCAACTTGTTGCGGTTCAGGCTGTGGAAAGCCGGCTGCAACTCCGGCCACAGCCCCCGGTCTCCCCCGGCAATATCTTCCCCTACCAGGGGTCGCCCCAAGCGCAGGCCATCCATGCGCACCCGGCTCTCCACCTTGATTACCTGAGCGCCGAGGTCAGCCAGCAAGCTGGCGGCCATAGGCCCCGCCCAGGCCGTGCCAAAATCCACCACGCGAAAAGGGCTGAGGGGGAGAAACGACATGCTAGGCCGTACCCTTGTTGCCTTCACCCGACGGACGGGCAGGAGGCAGCACGGTAATCATTACCACGGCGCTCACCAGATAAATGATCAGGATCCCCCACCATGAGGAGCCATAGGAACCCGTAATATCCCGCAAGTAACCGGACAACGGGCCGCCAATGCCAGCCGCCACCAGGGTTACCGGCATGACAATTCCCCGGATTGCCCCCAGGAAGGCACGGCCGTAATAAGCCGCAAAGATATAGGATTGAAGGATCATTCCCGCGCCAACGGAAAGTCCATAAATGATGGTGGAGCCGAACATGTAATAGGCGTTATGCCCAACCAGCATCAGGTACATAGCCACCACAAACCCAATGTATGAAGCCGCGCCCACAAACCGCACGGGAAAGCGGTCCACCAGCATTCCGGCAATAAAAGCCATGGATGCGGCGCCAGCGGCGTCGGCGGCAAAGGCGAATGACACTACTTGAGGATTGATGCCCTGCTCAATCCAGTATGGAATGCGGTGCAGCCCCGCGGAACCGTTGGCCAGCCCCGCTGCGCCGAAGAGAACCAGCAACTTCCAAAAGGCCGAGGTGTGCATGGCCTGACGCACCGTCCAGACCGCTTCCTCTCCCTGGGCATGGCTGCGGCCCCCAGCACTTCCCGCACCTTCCGGGAGGTCCCCATCCACCCGCAGGCCCATGTCCTCGGGCTGGCGGCGCAGGAAGAAGGCCGCCAGCGGTATGGTGATAGCCACAAAAATCAGGGCCAGCACAATCCAGGTGGTGCGCCAGCCCAGGCTGCCCAGCAGGCTTTGCGTCACCGGCAAAAATATAATGCCGCCCGTGCCTGACCCCATAACCGCCAGGGCCAGGGCTTTCCCCCGGTTGCGGCGGAACCACTTGGCCACCGGCACTGAAGTGACCAGGCTGTTGGGCGCGGCCAGCCCGGTGAGGCCCATAATGCCAAACAGCACCATGAATTGCCACGCCGCGGTAATCCGGCTGATGGCCAGCAAGCACAACCCGATGGCAAGGGCAGCCAGCACCATGTAAACACGGGGGCCGTGGCGGTCCAGCAGCTTCCCAACTGCAAAGCTGGTCACGCCAGAGGCCACCCGGCGGGTGGTTTGGAGCCAGCCAAAGTCGGCCCGGGTCATACCCAGGGCGTCGCCCATAGGAATGACAAACAACCCCAGACTGAGGGTGCCGGTGGCCATGGCGGCAAAGTTGATCAAGAACATTACCGCCACAATTACCCAGCCGTAGAAGATACGCTGTTTTATAGCTTGAATGGGCGCGCTCCTGTGCCTGCACGCATTAAGAACTCCTGGGCATCAGCTACATCAGATTACGCCTTCCCGGGACAGGACGGCCAGCCGCTCTCCCGTTAAACCCAGCTCATGCACCAAGACTTCGTCATTATGCTGGCCCAGGGTGGGCGCAGGGCGGATGATCCGGCAAGGGGTGGCTGAGTACCGGAAGGGCGGGCCCGGGTACTGCCACGGACCCGCCTCTGGGTGGTCCAGGGTATGGAAGTAGCTGCGGGACTCCAGCTGCGGTTCCTCCAGCACTTCATCAAAGGTGCGCACCGGCACACAGGGGATGCGGTGCTCCACGCAGATTTGCAGGATTTCCTGCTTGGTACGCTGCATGAACCAGGGAGCAATGAGGGCCTCAGCTTCGTCCGGGTACTGCTCGCTCATGGCCCGGCGGTCCCGGTAGCGGGGCTCCTGGAACCAGGCCTGGTCCCCCAGCAACGCCAGGAACCGCTGGTACTGCTCCAGCTGCGGGGCGTCTATGCAGATGTAGCCGTCCTTGCAGGGCAGCACACAGTTGGGGAACAGACCCAGGTGCATGCGGTTGCCCGCCCGCCAGCCCGCCACGCCGCGGTAAATAAAAGTGGGCAGGTGGTAGCCGCTGAGCAGCACGCCGCCCACCTGGGACTCGGCCACGTCCACCAACTGGCCCCGGCCGGTAAAGTCCCGGGCCAGCAGCGCCACAGTGGTGGCAAAGGCCGCCCCCGCGCCTGCCAGAAAGTTGGCCTGGTATAGGGGCGTAGTTAGCGGCTCACGATGGGGATGGCCGGTGCCAAAGCTCAGGCCACTGGCGGCGTTGACCGTCAGGTCGTAGCCGCGGTAGTCCTGGTAGGGGCCGCTACGGCCGTAAGGAGAGAGGGATGTGACGATGAGGCGGGGATGCCGCTCCTTGAGCGCCTCGTATTCCAGACCCAGTTCCCTGGTCAGCGATACGGGCTGGTTCTCCAGAAACACGTCCGCCGAATCCAGCAGCCGCTCCAGGATTTCCCGCCCGGCCGCCTGGGAGGGGTCCAGAGTGATGCCCTGCTTGTTGATGTTGACGTAGAGGAAAAGGCCGCTGCGCTCCGGGTCGGGAGCGGGACTGGGGAAAGGACCTGAGCGGCGGCTGGCATCGCCCTGTCCCGGCGGCTCCAGCTTGATGACCTCGGCCCCCATGTCTGCCAGCAATCGGCCGCACCAGGGGGCCGACACGAAGCTGCCCCATTCGATGACGCGCACCCCATCCAGGGCGCCAGGAACGGCATTCGTTTCTGAAGGCAAAGCGACGCCGGTCACTGGCCGGCCCTCCGAGACTTGTGGAAGGAGAAGCTATCGCACCATGCGCTGGACATGCAGGCAAGTATAGTGGCGGCGGCGGCGGCGTGCAACCAAAACTGTGACTTTGTGGGGGGCCGTCCAGGAGGGGAAGGGCACCGGCGGGGCGGAAAGGAATTACGGCCACATTACATGTGAACCTCGCGGTGCGGTGGCAGGGATAATGGTGACCAGAAATCTAGTGGAGTAGGACATGGGGATTCACAGGAGCCGAACCCGGGCATCCCGGAAAACCTCTTCTGCAGAGCGAGGGAAGGCGTCACCGGAATCAAGCTCTTTATTGCGGCGGAGGGCTTCCTCGGCCCAGAGGCGCTCGTTCTCGGCATCCGAGAGCTGCTCCAGGCTATTTAGCAGCTTCTGGGCCAACTTGGCTCGCAAGCTGGGGGAGAGCTTCAGGGCCTCCGATCCAGGTCCTCGATAGTCCTGTGGACTCCCTCCTATGCCGACTATGATCCATTCCATCATAGCAGAAGGGAAAAAGGATGACCCACCCTACCCCACGGGCCGCCTCGCCACCTCCGGGTCCACCTTGCGGCGCAGGAACTGGCCCCGGCCCAGGCGGCTGTGCAGTTGCCCGTTTTCCACCGCCACCTGGCCCCGCAAAATGGTCGTCACCGGCCAGCCCGCCGCCTGGAAGCCCTCCCAAATGCTGTAATCGGTGATGTGGAAGTCCCGCATGGTCAGAGGACGGCGGATGCTGGGGTCTATCAGCACAATGTCGGCGTCGCTGCCGGGGGCAATGACGCCCTTGCGGGGATACAGGCCCATGATTTTGGCGGCGTTGGCCGAGGTCACGTCCACAAACCGCTGTAAGGACATGCCCCGCCGGGACACGCCCTCGCTGTAGGTCACGCCCATGCGGGCCTCAATGCCATTGTGCCCGCCCGTAACGTCGGAGACGGTCTTGCCAGCGATTTTCACCGCCCAACTGGTGCAATACTCGTCGGTGGCCATGGTGCTCAGGCCCCCTTTGGCAATGCCGTCCCACAGGGCCAGCCGGTCGGCTTCGGACTTCAGCGATGGGTAGGTGTGGTACTTCATGCCGTTCTCTTCTTTATAGTTATCGGCGCTGAAGCAACAGTAATTATGTAATGTTTCCCCATACACCGGCATCCCCTTGGCCCGCGCCTCGCCCACGGCGGTGAGGCCCTCCCGGGCGCTGACGTGAACAAAGTAAACGGGCGAGCCGGTCCATTCCGCCACCCGCAGCACCCGGCGGAAGGACACGTCCTCGGACTCGTTGCTGTGCACCAGGTGCATGTTCCACCACTGGGTCTGTTCCTGGTCCGCCAGCTTGCGGTACATATGCTGCACCATGTCGTCGTCTTCCGAATGCACCAGCAGCATGGCCCCGTGGCGCTGGATTTGCTCCATCAAGTCGTGCAGGTGGCCCATGCGCACCATGCGCGGCTCCCCGGCCATGGAGGGGGGCCGGATGTTGGTGGTGAAGATTTTCACGCTGGCAAAACCGTCCTGAATATGCTCAGGCAGTTGGGCCAATATGTTGGCGGGAATCTCCCCCAGCAGCATCAGGTGGTGGGCGTAGTCGGCGTAGGATTGGCCCTGCCAGACGCCGGTACGCTCCTGGATGGCCTGCTCAATGGTGATGCCAGGGTGCTGGATAGCAAAGTCCAGAATGGTGGTGGTGCCGCCAAAAAGGGCGGCGCGGCTCACCTGCTCCGGGGGGGCGGTCCGCAGGTTGCCCTGGCCCATGACCGGCGCATAGATGTGGGCATGGGGTTCGATACCGCCGGGCACCACCACCTTGCCGGTGGCGTTAATAACCCGGCCCACCTCTTCGGTGAGAGTGCCCGGCGCCGCCACCGCCACAATCTTCTCACCCTGCACCGCCACGTCCCAGTCGCCCACGCCCCAGGGAGTAACCACCTGCCCGCCGCGGATAATCATGTCCAGCATCACCAGCCTCCTTCCTGTCCTGTCTTATGCTCTGCCCGCCAGGATTACCCATATGCTGGTGGCAAAAGCCCAAACTGTCAAGGGATTTTGCCCACCGCCGCACCAGGGCGCAGCAAGCAGCGCCCCTACAAACAGATGCAGATTGAATCAGCCTTACCACAGTTGACGTCGTGGGGTAGACAAGCTATATTTCTCGTGTAAACCCGCCCCCAGGGGGTATGGGTTATCCGAGAGCTTGTGCTAAGCTAATAGGTAGTTGATACTTCCTGCCTCGCCCTTCGACAGGCTCAGGGCGAGCGGTTTTCCCCGCTCGTGGTGAGCCTGTCGAACCATGAGCAGTTTACTTTTGACACAAACTCGGAGGACAGGGAGTTGGCGATGTTGCCCGACGTTAAGACCGAAGCCTTGAAGCGGCTGAACTATATCGAGGGCCACCTGTCCGGCATCCGCAAGATGGTGGAGGGGGACCAGTACTGCGTGGACATCCTGAAGCAGACCTACGCTGTCCGCCGGGCCATTGAGAAGCTGGAAGGCCTTTTGTTGGACGGCCACTTGCACACCTGCGTGGTGGAGGGCATCAAGGGCGGCCGCGAGGAGGCGGTGGTGGAAGAATTGAAGAGCCTGTACGTGCTGGCCAACAAGTAGAGCAATTTATGTCAACCGCACTGGAAAGAGACAAACACCTCTCCATCCCCGTAGAAGGGATGACCTGCGCCTCCTGCGTGGCCCACGTGGAGGAAGCCCTGAAGGGGGTGCCCGGCGTGGCTGATGTGTCCGTAAACCTGGCCACGGAAAAGGCCACTGTGGCGCTGGCCGCCGCTGACGTGCCGGTGGACAAACTGCGGGCGGCAGTGGCCGGGGCTGGCTACAAGGTGCCCACCATCCGCACCAGCCTGAACATCGGCGGCATGACCTGCGCCTCCTGCGTAGCCCACGTGGAAGAAGCCCTGAAGGGCGTTCCGGGCGTGGTGGACGCCACGGTAAACCTGGCCACCGAAAAGGCGTCGGTGGAGTACGTGGCTGGCCTGGCCGGAGTGGAGAACTTCCGGCAGGCGGTGCAGGAAGCTGGATATTCAGTGGAAGGCGTTGCCGGTGAGGAACTGGACGCCAGCCAGGAACTGGAGCGGCTGTCCAAAGTCAAGGAAATCCGGGACTTGCGCCGCCGGTGGGTGTTTTCCCTTATTGTAGGCGCAGCGTTGTTCCTGGGCACTTTTGACCTGTTCCCCTGGGCCATGCCGCTGATGGACCTGGGGTTTTACCCCTTCCTGCTGTGGGCGCTGGCCACGCCGGTGCAGTTCTGGGCCGGCTGGCACTTCTACACCTCGGGCCTGGGGGCGGTACGCCACGGCACGGCCAACATGCACACCCTCATCGCCCTGGGCACCACCGTGGCCTACGGTTACAGCGCCGCCGTGGTGCTGCTGCACGCCCTGGCGCCCCAGTTCTTGGCCCAGCATGGCATCCAGGCCGCCGTCTATTTTGATACCTCGGCCTTGATTATCGCCCTCATCCTGCTGGGACGTTACCTGGAGGCCCGGGCACGGGGCCAGACCTCCGAGGCAATCCGCCGCTTGATGGGCTTGCGCCCCGTCACCGCACGGGTGGTGAGGGACGGCAAAGAAGTGGACCTGCCGGTGGCGGAAGTGGTAGTGGGAGATATTATCCTGGTCCGGCCTGGAGAGAAGGTGCCCGTGGACGGCGAAGTAGTGGACGGTCATTCATCTGTGGATGAGTCCATGCTTACCGGCGAAAGCCTGCCGGTGGAGAAGGGGCCAGGCCAGCCGGCGTTTGGAGCCACCCTCAACCGCACCGGCGCCTTCCGCTTCCGAGCCACCAAAGTGGGGAGAGATACGGTCCTTTCCCAGATTATCCGCTTGGTGGAGGAAGCCCAAGGTTCCAAGGCCCCCATTCAGCGCCTGGCCGACCAGGTGTCGGCCTGGTTTGTACCTGCGGTCATTGGCATCGCCCTGGCGGCCTTCCTGTTCTGGTGGTGGCTGGGGCCTGCGCCGTCCCTGACTTATGCGATGCTGGTGCTGGTGGCGGTGTTGATAATCGCCTGCCCTTGCGCCCTGGGACTGGCTACTCCCACGGCCATCATCGTTGGCACCGGCAAAGGCGCAGAACAGGGAGTGCTAATCCGTTCCGCCCAGGCCCTGGAGGTGGCCCACCGGATAACCACCGTGGTCATGGACAAGACCGGCACTCTCACCCAAGGCATGCCCGTGGTGACGGACGTGGCGCTGGCCTCTGGTTCCAAAAGCGCAGGGGAAATCCCTTCTAACCCCCCCTTGATAAATGGGGGAACACCAGCTACCCCCATTTTCGCAATGGGGAGTATAGGGGGATTTGACGAGGCAGACCTCCTGCGCCTCGCTGCTTCAGCAGAGCGCGGTTCGGAGCACCCCCTGGGCGAAGCCATTGTCAAGGCGGCCCAGGAGCGCAGACTGACACTGGAAGAAGCCAGCCAGTTCCAGGCCATCCCCGGCCAGGGCATCCAGGCCCAAATCAACGGGACTATGGTGCACCTGGGCAACCTGGCGCTGATGCAGGCCCAGAATATCTTCCTGGATGGCCTGGAAGCCCAGGCCCAAGCGCTGGCGGAGCAGGGCAAGACCCCCATGTTCCTGGCGGCTGGCGGCGTTGCCCAAGGCATCATCGCTGTGGCGGATACCATCAAGCCCACCTCTCAAGAAGGGGTGGCGCAGCTGCAACACCTGGGCCTGGAGGTGGTGATGCTCACCGGCGACCACCGCCGCACTGCCCAGGCCATTGCCCGGCAGCTGGGCGTGGACCAGGTGGAGGCCGAGGTGCTGCCCCAGGACAAAGCGGAGGTGGTGCGGAAACTGCAGGGACAGGGCAAGAAGGTGGCTATGGTGGGCGACGGCATCAACGATGCGCCCGCCCTAGCCCAGGCCGATGTGGGCATAGCCATGGGCACCGGCACCGACGTGGCGATGGCCTCGGCGGATGTCACGCTGATGCGCGGCGACGTGCGGGGCGTAGCGGCGGCCATCAACCTTAGCCGACGCACCATTGGCGTAATACGGCAGAACCTGTTCTGGGCCTTTTTCTACAACGTGCTGCTCATCCCGGTGGCGGCAGGAGTGCTGTTCCCAGTATTCCAAGCCCTGGGCGGAGTCCCGGGTGGTCTGGTGCTCTTCTTCGGGCACCAGGGATTCCTGAACCCAGTGCTGGCCGCGCTGGCAATGGCCCTAAGCTCGGTGGCGGTGGTAAGCAACTCCCTGCGGCTGCGGCGGGCCAGGGTGTAATTCACCGCGGAGAACGCTGAGACCGCAGAGGTATCAAAATAGTCCTCTCAGCGCACTCCGCGACCGCAGCGGTGAAATGCTTCAAGGAGGTACAATATGGCAAAGGCGATTGATCCCATCTGCAAGATGGAAGTGGACACGGACAACCCCCGGGGCGGCAAGAGCGATTACCAGGGCACTACCTACTACTTCTGCGCCCACGGCTGCAAGCGCAGCTTTGACCAGGATTCGCAGAAGTACCTGAGCGGCCAGGGCCAGCCCACCCCCATGAAGGTCTCCTTCTTCTCCAAGATTATGGGAAAGAAAAGCTAAGCGTTAACCCCGCAACAGCGCTTGTACTTCTTGCCGCTGCCGCAAGGGCAGGGGGCGTTGCGCCCAACTTTGGCCGCACCTACGGCCACCGCTGGGCGTCCTTTGCCCATCACAGCCTGCATGGGGCTGGCTTTTACCTGGGGTGCGGCGCGGCGCGGCGGGGCTGCCTCGGTCTGGCTGGTGGTCTGCACGGGCTGGTTCACCGGCTGCTGCACCAGGTTCACCCGGAAGATGGTGTGCACCACGTCTGACTGCATGCGCTGGGTCAGTTCCTGGAACATTTTATGGCCTTCCGCGCGGTACATCACCAGGGGGTCCCGCTGGCCGTAAGCATGCAGGCCAATGCCGGTGCGCAGGTTCTCCATGGCAGTCAGGTGCTGCACCCAGTGGGTATCAATGGCCCGCAGCAGCAGCAGCCGTTCCAGGACGCGCATGTTCTCCGGTCCGATTGCCTGCTCCCGCTCGGTGTAAATAGTCTCTGCGTATCCGGCCAGCTTGGCCTCAATCTCCTCCAACTTTAACGCCCGGATCTTCTCCTCGTCGCCCACATCCGGCGGCACGGGGCAAATCAGCGCCAACTCCGCCAGCAGGCCGCCTGGGTTCCAGTCATCGCCGTGGCGGCCCGGCAGGTGCTTCTGCACCAGGTCGGTGAATTCCTGGCGCAGCATCTGGATGATCCGCTCCCTCAACCCTTCGCCAGCCAGGATGCGGTGCCGGTCGTCGTAGATAACCTCCCGCTGAGTATTCAGCACGTCGTCGTAGTCCAGCAAGTGCTTGCGGATGTCGAAGTGGTAGCTCTCCACCTTGACCTGGGCGCCGCTGATGGACCGGGAAATCAGCTTGTTTTCAATGGGCACGTCCTCGCCCAGGCCCGACCAGTTCATCACCGCCTTGATTTTGTCGCCGCCGAAGCGCTGCATCAGGTCGTCTTCCAGTGCGATATAGAACTGGGAACTGCCGGGGTCCCCCTGGCGTCCGGCACGCCCCCGGAGCTGATTGTCAATGCGCCGGGCGTCGTGGTGGTCAGTGCCGATGACATGCAGCCCACCCAGACTCACCACCTTGTTGTGCTCCTCCTGCCAGTACGGTTCGCTGGTGTTGCTGCCCCCCAGAATGATGTCGGTGCCGCGGCCCGCCATGTTGGTGGAAACGGTGACAGCCCCGGCGCGGCCGGCCTGGGCCACGATGTTGGCTTCGTGCTCGTGGTTCTTGGCGTTCAGCACCTGGTGCGCCACTCCCCGCCGCTTGAGCCGGTCGCTGAGCTGTTCCGAGGCCTCAATGGAGGTGGTGCCCACCAGCACCGGGCGGCCCTTTTCGTGCATCGAGCCGATGGCCTCCGTTACTGCCCGCCACTTGGCCTCGGTGGTCTGGAACACCAGGTCCGTAGAGTCCTGGCGAATCATGGGCAAGTTAGTGGGTATGGCTGCTACTTCCAGGTCGTAAATCTTGAGGAACTCGTCGGACTCGGTGAGGGCGGTGCCGGTCATGCCCGCCAGCTTGTCATACATGCGGAAGTAGTTCTGCAGGGTGATGGTGGCGTATGTGATGCTCTCCCGCTGGATTTTCATGCCTTCCTTGGCTTCCACCGCCTGGTGCAGGCCGTCGGACCAGCGGCGGCCAAACTGGAGCCGGCCGGTAAACTCGTCTACGATGATTACCTCGCCATTCTGCACCACGTAGTCCTTGTCGCGCTGCTTAGTGACATGGGCAGTAAGGGCATTCTCCACAAAGTGGACCAGGTGGTAGTTCTCTGGGTCGTACAGGCTGCCGCCCTTGATGGTCCACTTCTCCACCTTGGAGATGCCTTCCTCGGTGAGGGAGATGGCCCGGGTGCGGTCGTCAATGGTGTAATCACGCTCCTGCTGGAGCCGGGGGGCCAGCTTGGCAAAGGTGTAGTAATGCTCCACCGGGTCCTGGGCTGGACCGCTGATGATTAACGGAGTGCGGGCCTCATCAATGAGAATGTTGTCCACTTCGTCCACGATGGCGTAGTGCAACTCCCGCTGCACCTGTTGGGACAGCTCCAGGCACATGTTGTCCCGCAGGTAGTCAAAGCCAAACTCGTGGTTGGTGCCGTAGGTGATGTCGGCGCGGTAGGCTTCGGCGCGGCTCACCGGCCGCAGGTGCTTGAAGCTGGCCTGTGGGGCGCCTTTGCTGCTCTCGGCTTCCGCCGTCTGGGGGTCATACATATAGGCGGAATCATGCTGGAGGCAGCCCACAGTAAGACCCAGGGCGTGATAAATAGGCCCCATCCACACCGGGTCGCGGCGGGCCAGGTAGTCGTTGACCGTTACTATGTGGACGCCCCGCCCGGTGAGGGCATTGAGGTAGGCGGGCAGGGTAGCCACCAGGGTCTTGCCTTCGCCGGTGCGCATCTCAGCAATCTGGCCCCGGTGCAGCACCACGCCGCCCACCAGCTGCACGTCGTAATGCCGCTGCCCGATGTTGCGGCGGGCCGCCTCCCGCACCACGGCAAAGGCTTCCACCAGCAGGTCATCCAGGCGGGCGCCCTGGGCCAAGTGAGCCTTGAGCTCGCCGGTCTTGGCCTGAAGCTGGGCGTCGGACAACTGCTTCAGCCCCGCTTCCAGGGCGTTAATCTGCGGCGCCAATTGCTGGCGGATCTTGTCCACCGCCCGCTCGCTGGCATCGCCGATGAATTTCTTGAGCAATGAGACCATTGGGCCACCGCCTTATAGGGACTAATCACTACTATTGTAAACAACTGGGGCGTAAGTTGCATTCCCTGTGGTATCCTTGCTTGGGAAAGCGAATACAATCTCAAGCTACTTCCGAGGGCTAAATCCCCTGGCCCCCCTTTGCAAAGGGGGGTTGGAAAGGGGGGTTGGGGGGATTTCCTCACAAAGGACGCGCCATGCAAGTAACACACCACACCGCCAGGGCCAATAACATCCGCCTGCACTGTGTAATGACGGGGGACGGGCCGCCCTTGTTCCTGCTCCACGTCTTTCCCCAAAACGTGGCACATGTGGCGCAAGGTAATCCCCGCCTTGGCCGAGCGCTTCACCGTAATTGCCCCAGACCTGCGGGGTTACGGCGACTCAGACAAGCCGACATCCGGCTTTGACAAGCGCACCATGGGCCGGGACATCATTGAACTGGCCCGCAGCCTGGGATTCGACCAGTTTAACCTGGCCGGACACGACCGGGGGGCACGGGTAGCCTACCGCTGCGCCCTGGACCATCCCCAGGCCGTCACGCGCCTGGCCCTGCTGGACATTGTGCCCACGGGCGTGGTGTTTGACAACGTCAACGCCCAGCTGGCCCGCAGCCAGTGGCACTGGTTCTTCTTCCAACTGCCGGACTTGCCGGAACTGCTCTTGAATGCAGATACGCCGGGCTTTCTGGACTGGATTTTCCGCAACGGAAGTTACAACCGCCACGCCCTGGACGCCGCGGCGGTGGCGGAGTACCGGCGAGCGTTTACCCTGCCAGGTTCCATTCGCTGCGCCCTGGAGGACTACCGGGCCGGGGCCACCACCGACGCGGACAACGACCGGGCCGACGCGGCGGCAGGCCGCAAGCCGGAGATGCCATCCCTGGTATTGTGGGGCGGCGAGGGGGGCCTGGGCCGGGCCTGGCAAGTCATGGAAGTTTGGCGGCAATGGGCCAACGACGTGCAGGGGGAGGCGATAGCCAACTGCGGCCACTACCTGCCGGAAGAGCAACCGGAGGTAGTGGCGCAAAAGCTGCTAACGTTTTTCGCCGGATGAGCCGGGGAGATGCTATTTAGTCCAGCACCAACTCTTTGTTGCGGCGGCCGGGGCGGCGCATCTCGGCCAATCCTGCCTCCGGACTATCGAACATGTCGTAGTAAAACTCGATGCCGTTGCCGTCGGGGTCATTGAAGTAGATGCTGCCGGTCATGCCGTGGTCGGTGGCGCGGCTCACCGCCACTCCGTGCTGCTGGAGCCGTTGGTACACTTCCCGCAGGGATTCCAAGTTTTCCACATTCACGGCAAAGTGGTTAAGGCCCAGCCCTTTGGCGTGGACTGGCTCGGCGCCTTCGGGAGCCTTGAACAGCGCCAGGTCGTGGTGCTGCTCGCCGCAGGTCAGGAAAGTGGCGGAGCCATCGGGGCGCTGGACGGCAATTTCAAAGCCCAGCACCTCAGTATAAAAGCGGGTGGAGGCCTCCACATCGCTGACGTTCAACACCAGGTGACCAACTTTTCTAGGCTTGCCCATACATAGGCCCTCCTTATGACGGCAGTCCTGGCTGCGGCCAAGCCGCGCCCCGGCACTGCCCTGGTTGCGCCTAATATACGCCGGTCTTGCCCGGAGCGCCAGCCACCTTGTCCCGCTCATGTGTCCATGCTATGCTTTACAGGGACGCCCCTGTAGCTCAGTGGATAGAGTACTGGCCTCCGAAGCCAGTGGCGAGAGTTCGAGTCTCTCCGGGGGCGCCATTCTCTATAGCCACTCCCTTCTATTTCCGCAGTTTCTCCGGGGCGTAGCGCAGCGGCTAGCGCGCCTGGTTTGGGACCAGGAGGTCGGCAGTTCGATCCTGCCCGCCCCGACCACACCTCAATCTGGAAGGAGGCCGCCCTGAAATGACATCCACTCCCTCCTACCCTGTGTCGCTGGACGCCCAACTGTCGCCAGAATTGAACCGCTGGCTCTGGCTGGTCAAGTGGCTGCTAGTCATACCCCATATTATTGTGCTTGCCTTTCTGTGGATAGCCTCCTTCTTCCTGACCATTTTTGCCTTCTTCGCCATTTTGTTCACCGGCAAGTACCCCAGGGGAATATTCGACTACAATCTGGGCGTGCTGCGCTGGACCTGGCGGGTGGGATACTACAGCTATCAGGCCCTGGGAACCGACCGCTACCCTCCGTTCTCCCTGAAAGACGCCGACTACCCTGCCAGGCTGGAGGTGCCCTACCCGGAAAAGCTTTCCCGGGGGTTGGCGCTAATCAAGTGGTGGCTGCTGGCCCTGCCCCATTACATCATAGTGGCTATCCTCCACGGCGGGCTGGGGCCGCGTTATGGGGGCCTGAACCTGGTGCTGGTTATTATTGCTGCGGTGGTGCTGCTGTTCACCGGCAAGTACCCCCAAAGCATTTTCGACCTGGTGCTGGGTTTTAACCGGTGGGCGTTCCGCGTGGCCGTATATGCCATGCTCATGCGAGACGAATATCCCCCGTTCCGGCTCAGTCCATGATAGAATCTAGCGTGCCAACTTCTCAGCCCGTGGCGCCAGCTTCAAGCAGTACCAAACCAATCCAGCAGGCAGGATATTGAACCATGCCCCACAGCCATGAACCCCAGACCGGAGGCAGCGCCGCCCAGCGCATGTTTGGGGCGCAGGCCCCGGTTTATGCAACCAGCCAGGTCCACGTACATGACGCCAGCCTGGACGCGCTGCGGCGGCTGGCCGGCCCCGGCCCCTACGGCTGGGCGCTGGACCTGGGGACCGGTGCCGGGTTCACCGCCTTCGCCATGGCGGAGTGCGCCCGCCAAGTAGTGGCCACAGACCCGACGCTGCCCATGCTCAATCAGACCCGCCGCCTGGGGAGAGAGCGCCAACTAGCCAACCTGCGCCTCTGCCAGAACTTTGCCGAGGCCCTGCCCTTCGCCGCTGCCTCCCTGGACCTGGTTTCTTGCCGGGTGGCCTGCCACCACTTTGCCGACCTACCCAAGGCGCTGGACGAAGTGGCGCGCGTGCTCAAGCCCGGCGCGCCCCTGGTGGTGGCCGACAGCGTAGCCCCGGAGGCTGATGCGGTGGCAAACTGGATGAACGATGTGGAGTTGCGCCGGGACTACAGCCACGGGCGCAACCGCAAAGTGTCCGAGTGGAGGGAGTTGCTGGAAGAGCGGGGGTTGAGCATCCGGGGCACGGAAAATCCCCGCATTCACCTGGAGTTCAATGACTGGGTGGCCCGCACGGCCACGCCTGCCGGGGAGGTGACTACCCTGCGGCGGGACTTCCTGAACGCTTCACCCGCAGTGCGCGAGGCCTTCCAAATTCAACCAACGGGCGACGACATCCACTTCTCCTGGCCCTGCCTGGCCTTCCGGGCGGTCAAGACCTGAAATTTTACCGCCCCTCACGCCGGCCAGGCCTCCAGCTTGTAAGCCATCTCCCAGAACAGGAATTCCAGCCGGAAGCTGTTAAGGTACGCCTCAGTCATGGCGGCCTGTTCAGCCGGACCCGCTTGCTGGCCCAGCTCTTCCGCCAGGGCGCGAATCTCCCGAGCCAGCTTGGCAAACTCCGGTGAAACGTACATCTCAACCCACTGGCAGTAGAGGGGCGCGTGGGCCGGCAAGCCTTGCTGGGCCAAGTGCTCGCCAATTTCCCAGTAGCCCCACTGGCAGGGCAGCAGGCCAGCTACCAGCTCGCCAAAACTTCCCTGGTGGGCCAGCGCCAGCAGGTAGCTGGTGTAAGCCAGCGTAGTAGGAGCAGCCCGCGTCGCCTCCAGTGCCCCAGCAGATATGCCAAACTGGGCGCAGTAGCTGCGGTGCAAGCCCATCTCCACGTTCAGGGTTTCATCCAGCAGGCGGGCAAACCAGCTCATAGTTTTCAGGTCAGGGCCGCGGGCCGCCGCCAACGCCAGCGCCCGGCTGTATTCCACCAGGTAAACGTAGTCCTGCATCACATAGCACTTGAACTGCTCCACCGGCAGACTGCCGTCGCCCACTCCCTGGACAAATGGGTGGGCCAATATGGCCCGGCGGATATGCGCTGCCTGCCGCTCCAGTCCATTTACAAAATTCATGCCTGGCCTCGCCCACGGGGAGACCTCTCCGGCATTCTGGACCGGCGCAGGCGTTGCAGCACCGGAATCTGGGATACCTTGGCTTCGCTCAAATCTTCCCAGTAAATGCCGGCAGGCCGGGGCAACCCACTGGCACACTGGATGATTTCGTCTGGGGTCACCACATAGGTGAGGCCCACATCATGGTGAGTCCAGGGCAGTTCCTCTTCCAGCACTTGCCGGGGGTGCACGGTGCTGACCACGGGAGTATCCTGCCCCACCAGGCCAGCGGCGGCGGCCAGGCCAAACTCCAGGTCCGCGTAACCCCCGCCCTTGCCAATGCGCACCCCCCGCCGGTTAACCGCCACCGAACCGGAAATTACCAGATCTACGGGCCGCATCTCCTCCACCCTCACCAGCCGCCCCCACTGGAAGGCTCCCTCAATGGTGGAGGCTTCCTCAATGGTGGAGGCTTCCTCAATGGTGGAGGCTTCCTCGGCACTGGCTGCGGTCAGCCGGGCCGGGTCCAGCTCCACAAAACACCTTTCCTGCTCCAGCCGGGGCACGGCCATGTAAAGCAGCTTACCTTCCTCCAGGGCGCGCTGGCGCAGCGGACGCTGGGCCTTGTCCGGGTTGGACTTAATCACCCTGGCCCGCCGCCAGGCTTCCAGCCTAAAAACCTGTCGGGCCGCCTCTTCTGAACCCAGGAAGTCCGGTATTTTGTCATGGACGCTGCCGCCGCGCACTACGCCAGCCCTTTCCAGGTCTGTCCAGACTGATTCACGAATTTCGCCCTTGTCACGCATGTTATGCTCCGTTGGGTAGGCCGTCTCATGGACTTATGAGAGAATGATACTACACCAGTGGGGCCTCCAGACTTCCGGTTGACGAAAAACTACGACAGCACGGCGCTTTACAAGGGCAGGGATGCAGGTTACAATCCCTGCCAGGAGAGGCAGCCAGAGCAGCCTCTCCCCAAATGTTTCCGACTGCAGCGCCTGATAGCCATATGCCACAACCAATGTATCTCACTGCCCAGGGAATGGAAAAGCTCAAAGCCGAGCTGGAGCACCTGCGCACGGTGCGCCGGCAGGACGTGGCTGACCGCATTCAGGAGTCCAGGGAACGCGGCGGCACGGTAGGCAATGCTGAATATGAAGAGGCCAAGGATGAGCTCGCCTTCACGGAAGGGCGAATCCTGACCCTGGAACACATTATAAACACCGCCGTTTTGATTGAAGAACACCGGGGCCGCCGAAATACCGTGGAAGTCGGTTGTACTGTCACGGTAGTCAATCAACAGGACAACCAGACCTCACAATACACCATCACCGGCACCGCCGAGGCTGACCCTGCCAGCGGTAAGATTTCCAATGTTTCGCCCATTGGCAAGGCGTTGCTGGGCAAAAAATTGGGACAGGTCACGGAAGTTTCGGTGCCTTCAGGCAAGATCCGCCTGGAGATTCTAGCCATTGAATGACCGGAGCGCGCTGCGCTCGCTGTAGTTCCGCCGCATCCTGAAAAACATGCCCGACCAGAGACAAGACCTGCTGGAAAGCCGGCAAGCCAAGCTAGACCGCCTGCGCCAGCGGGGCATTGACCCTTACCCTCCCCGTTTCCACCGCACCTGCGATACCGCCGCCGCCGTGGCCAGGTTTGAGGCGGAAGAAGCCAAGCCTCCGGAAACCAGTGAAAGCCCCCTGCTGTCCCTGGCAGGCCGCATCGTGTCCATGCGGGTTATGGGGCGGGCGGCATTCCTGGACCTGCAAGACCACTCCGGCACGGTGCAGGCGCTGCTGCGGCAAAATGTGCTGGGCAATGGCTTTGACCTGCTGAAAGACCTGGACATGGGGGATTTCCTGGGGGTAACCGGCCCCATGATGCGCACCCGCACCGGCCAGGTCTCGGTGGAAGCCAGGGAGTTGACCCTCCTGTCCAAAGGCCTGCGCCCCCTGCCGGAGAAGTTCCACGGCTTGCGGGACGTGGAGACCCGATACCGGCAGCGCTACCTGGACCTGATTGCCAACCCGGAACGGCTGGCCACTTTCCGCCAGCGCAGCCGCATTATCCAGGGCATCCGGAATTTTCTGGACGGGCGCGGTTTTCTGGAAGTGGATACGCCCATCCTGGTGCCGGTGGCCGCGGGCGCCCATGCCCGGCCTTTTGTAACCCACCACAACGCGCTGGACCAGCGCCTGTACCTGCGCATCGCCACCGAGCTATACCTTAAGCGGCTCATCGTGGGCGGGTTTGACAAGGTGTACGAGCTGGGGCGCGTGTTCCGTAACGAAGGGATAGACCAGGACCACAACCCTGAATTCACCTTGCTGGAAAGCTACCAGGCCTATGCCGACTACCATGACGTGATGCAGATGGTGGAGGCCATGGTGTCCACGGTAGCCCAGCAGGTGCTGGGCACCATGCAAGTAGCGTACGGCGAGCATGTAATCAATTTTGCACCGCCCTGGCGCAAGGTCAATCTTAAGGATGAACTTCAAGCCCGCAGCGGCATTGACCTGGACGACTATCCAGACGATGCCTCACTGTCCCGCCGCGCCGCTGAACTGGGCGTGGAAAGCCACTTGCGGGAAAGCCGCGGCAGGTTAATTGACAAGCTGATTTCCACTTTTGTGGAGCCGCACCTGGTCCAACCCACATTTCTGCTGGACTACCCGGAAGTTATGTCGCCCCTGGCCAAGGCCAAACCGGGCTGCCCGGGTTACGTAGAAAGGTTTGAAGCCTTTGCCGCCGGCATGGAGATTGCCAACTCCTACACCGAGCTGAACGACCCGGCGGTGCAGCGGCAGCGCTTTGAGGCCCAGGAGAGCATCCGCCAACTGTTTAAAGATGAAGAAGTGGACCGCCAAGACGACGACTTTTTGACTGCCCTGGAGTACGGCATGCCTCCCACCGGCGGCCTGGGCGTAGGCATAGACCGCTTGGTGATGCTGCTCACCGGCCAGCCCAGCATCCGGGACTGCCTGCTGTTTCCCCAGATGCGGACTCTGACAGAAGACAGTACTGACCCCGCGGCGGAACCGGAAAAATAGGAGGTCTGGCCGGACGCCTCAAGGGCCTGCCGCTGGCCTGCCACGCTCCCCGGCCTCACCCTGCCATGCTATCAATTGAACTAATCCGCAAGGATCCCGAATTCGTAAGAAATGCCTTGGAGTCCCGCGGGGAAGCTGGGCCAATCAACGCCTTGCTGGAGATCGACGCCCGCCGCCGCCAAGCCATCGCCGAAGGGGACGAACTGCGGTCGCGGCGCAATCAGGTCAGCCGTCAATTGGGGCAGCGCCGCTCCGGCGGACAAGCTCCGCCACCGGAAATTGTGGCAGAAATGCGCCAAATTGGGGAGCGCATCCAGTCCCTGGAACAAGATGTGCAAAGACTGGATACGGAAATCCAGTCTCTAATGCTGGGCCTGCCCAACCTGCCCAGACCGGACGTGCCGGTGGGCCACTCCTCTGAAGAGAACGTGGTATTGCGGCAGTGGGGAGAGCCGCGCACTTTTCCGTTTACACCCCAGGCCCACTGGGATTTGGGGGAATCCCTGGGAATTATTGACTTCCAGCGGGGCGTGAAGCTGGCAGGCAGCCGGTTTTATGTTATGTCAGGCCAGGGAGCGCGGCTGGAACGCGCCCTTATCAACTGGATGCTGGACCTGCACACCGGTGCCCACGGCTATACCGAGATGATGGTGCCAGCCCTGGTGAAGCAGGAAATAATGGAAGGATCCGGCAACTTACCCAAGTTCGCCGACAACCTTTACCATGACAGCGACGACGACCTGTGGCTGATTCCCACTGCGGAAGTGCCCATCACCAACCTGCACCGGGATGAAATCCTGTCTGCCGAGGACCTGCCCAAGTACTATGTGGCCCAAACCCCTTGCTTCCGCCGGGAAAAGACCGCCGCGGGACGGGATACCCGGGGCATCAAACGGGTGCACCAATTCAATAAAGTGGAAATGTACAAGTTTGTAACCCCGGAAACCTCGGACGAGGAACTGGAAAAGCTGGTGTCCAACGCCGAGGCAATATGCCGCGGCCTGGACTTGCCCTACCGCTTGCTCCAGCTCTGCACCGGCGACATGGGGTTCCCTTCCGCCAAGTCTTACGATATTGAAATCTGGGCCCCGGGATGCCAGGAGTGGCTGGAAGTCAGCTCCTGCTCCAACTGCACCGATTTTCAGGCCAGGCGGGCGCGGGTACGGTACCGCCCGGCTTCCGGCGCGCGGCCCGAGTTTGTTCACACGCTAAACGGTTCCGGCCTGGCTCTGCCGCGGGTGATAATTTCGATTCTAGAGAATTACCAGCAGGCCGATGGCACAGTGGTTGTGCCCGATGCGCTGCGCCCATACACGGGTTTCGACCTCATCAAGCCAGGCCCGGCCCGGTAGGTCCTAGAGAGGGCCCGCGTCGTGTCTGCGCAGTCGTCTAGCAGGCGTGGCCAGCCTATTCATTGTTAATCAATATTTCCAACTATTTTTTAAATCTTACGCAAAATACACATATCCCAAGCTAATCCCACACTTATCTTTACCCTTGGGTTAACCCTGGTTAGTCACAATTCTGTGATGTGATCCTGCTGCATGTTTTCATTTTTCGGTGCGACTCTGCCAAGGGGCTTTTCCCCAAGCCCTCGCCCAAGGGAGGTTTTTGCCATCGAACTGCTAAACTCTTCAGCCATTGCCCGTAGGACTCCCAGCATCCACAAAAACTGGCCCATTATCTTCCTGTCGCTGCTAGGGGCAATGTGGCTCGTCGCCCTTACAGCTCTATTTGCCACTGCATTCTGGATGGGGTCCAGCGCCTTCCTTTCGGTGGTGAAGCTTCCAGAGGTTACTTTGGCCGCAGGTATCATGGCCGCCATCCTGGCTTCTCTTATCGGGTATGCGCTGATTAGAGCGTGTCGTCAAAATAACTTACTCCAGATTATTACCGCTCGGATCTGACAGGAAGCTAGGTAAGAGGCAGACCCTTTGGCATAACGGGTCGCTATGCCCCGCCACTGTTTGAAAAGGAGGAAGGAGTTCTCCACCAGGTGGCGTAATTT
>VGZV01000021.1 GCA_016872385.1 SAR202 cluster bacterium
CAGATAGACCAAGAACTCCAGAGGCTGTGGGACATGGCTGACACTCAGCCCAGCAAGGGACGTTCGGTAACAGTTTCATCTGAGGCAACCAAGTCCCTTCGGTAACAGTTTCTATTGACGCAACACGGCCCCCGGCAACTGATTCAACCTGTAGCGAGTCAGGAGGGTCGCATGACTGCCAAGGAAATCATTGGAGTGGACTTCAGCGGGGCGCAGGAAGACCAGAACACCTGGATTGCCCAGGGCTGCCTGGAGGAGGAGCGCTTGCGGTTAGTGGAGTGTTCGCCCATCAGCCGTTCTGCTTTGACCCACTTGCTGGCTAAACAGACCGGGCCGGTGGCGGCAGCCCTGGACTTCCCCTTTGGCGTGCCGGAGGCTTTCGCTTCTTGGTGGGCGCCGGAAGCCAAGACCCTGGCGGACCTGTGGCGGAAAACGGCGCATTTACGCCTGGAGCAGTTCGTGGCGCTGCGGGACGAGTATGTCCCCATGTATGTCGCGCAGCACGGCAAGGAGCCCAAACGACTGGGCGATATGAATTTTCCCGAATGTTTTTCCCCACTGCACGGTGTGCGTCCCAACATGGTGCCCATGACCTTCTACGGGATGCAGATGCTGCACCAGGTCCGCATGAGCCACTGGGAGGCGCCGCCCCTGGAGACCGGCGCCGGCGAGAAGGTGCTGCTGGAGGCCATGCCTGGAGCCGCCTTGCGAGCGCTGGGACTGCCTTACAAGGGCTACAAAAACGGCCAGCGCGCCAGGAAACTGCGAGAGGACATCCTGGACGGTCTGGCGCAACGGTCCGGCATATCGCTGCCCAACCTGGGCGCCTTCAGAGGGGCATGTGTATGCAGCCACGACGCCCTGGACGCGGTGGTGGCCGCCGTGACTGCCGCGCTATGGTGCAGGGGACAGGCCGCCTTTCTCTGCCCAGTCCAGAGAGAGCTGCCCCTGGCCCGCCTGGAGGGCTGGCTGTATGCGCCGGTGCACCTGCGCCAGGCCCAAGAAGTTGCCTAAATTCCTGGAAAAGGTTAAGCTGGGGGCTGTTTCGCCCAGGGAATTACCTTGAACAGGAGCAGGCCATGCGTATCGTCCGTGTTTTTGCTGGCAGGGACGGCGAGTCCCATTTTGAGGAGTGGACCCCGGAGCAGTTCGCCAAGATTGTGAACAAGGTGGGCAAGGGGGATATCACCATCAACATACGCACCTCCCCCTCCGTTTCCGATTACCATACCGCGCCGCGCAAGCAGTACGTCATCAACATGGCGGGCGTCGCCGAGTTTGAGACCGCCGACGGCACCGTGCAGCGCCTCTATCCCGGCGACATCCTGATTGCTGAGGACGTGACCGGCCACGGCCACATCGCCCGCAACATCGGCACCGGGGAGCGGGTGTCCCTGGCGGTGCCCCTGGCCTAGCGGCCTTATCTCAAAAGGTGTTTAAGAAGCGCCCTGCCCAGCAGTCGCTCACCCTGAGCGTGTCGAAGGGTGAGCGAATTTTCCGCTCGTGGTGAGCGTTGTGGAACCGCGCGCGGGAATTGTCACAGAGACTCTCAGCCGCCGCCCCGCAGCAGGTGGTTCAGGTGCAGCAGCCCCTGCTGGCGGCGGGCGCTGTTAATCCTGGGACGCCACAGATCTCCGGCCAGTTGGCTGGTCATGGCGCGGATTAGCTCATTGTCCTCCAGCTTGCCGAAGGCCCGGTACAGTGCCCAATAATGCTCCTCCAGGTGGGACTGCCCCTGGACCTGGGCCAGGGCGCGCAAGCAGGGCAGGGCCACGTTTACCGCCAGGTCCGCCGCGCGTCCCGGCCCGATGCAGGCGGGACCGGAATCGCCAGCGAAGGCTGGCGCCCGCAGGGCCTGCACCAGCCCTTGAGGCCGGTCACATGCTGCCGCCGCGGCCAGGCCCGCCGCCAGGCCGCTGTCCAAGAATCGCGCCAGCAGCACTGCGGCCCCGGCCAGGCGGCGCAGGGGGTGGTTGGCCGGACGCACCGCGGCCAGGTGCCATTCTGCGGCCCGCAGGGGAGACCCCCATCCTTTGGGCAGTGAAGGGGGCGCATCTTGGGCTGGCCCCTTGGCCAAACCAGACATAATTTCCAGCCAGCCTTGCAGCGCCTGGACGCGTAACTCTCTGCCAACCTGGCGGGCAGCCTGGGCCACCTGGGCATAGGGTACCTGCATGGCTAGCTTGACGAAGGGCTGCTGGTTCCGGCGGTAGCCCAGGGCCTCCATAAGCCCCTCGTACGCCACCTGGTCAGGCGTCTGCTCCTGCAAGAACTTCAAATAAAGGTTGCTCTTGGCCTGGAAACGGGCATCCCCAGCCCGGTCCAGCAGGGCTTCCAGCCCCGCCTGGCTGTCCGGTTTGGCGTACCCGGCCGACTCCAGCCGCTGCCAAAAGGTTACTGGCTCCGCCCAGGGCTCAGCTGCAGGCGCTGGGTCCTCCAGCAAAGGCTTGAGGGATATCATGGGAGCAGACTGGCCGCTGGGCAGCGCCGTGGCCTGGCCGTCTCCTTCCAGGGCGGCGTGCAGCACCACGCTGCTGTAAGCCCGGTCCCTGCCGTGGCCGTGGGCGTCCCAGTCCTCCTGGCGCACGTGGATTTCCACGTCGCCCTGCACCAGGCCCAAGCCTTCCACCTCCACCAGGGCATCCCGGAAGTCCGGGCCGGGGCCGCGACCGGGGCGGCCCGGAAACAGCACCCGCACCCGGCGTCCCCCGCTGGCATGAAGCGCTTCATGCCGCGCCGCCCGCTGCTGCCAGAGCTGGGCCAGCAGCCGCTCCGGGATTGCCTGGCGGGGGCCTTGGCGGGCCGCAGGCCGGTACTCTGGGCTGGCCTCCCTCAGCACGGCTGCAATTATTACTGGTCTATTGGGCATGGCCCCTTGTCCCGCCTGGGATGGAACAGCCTCCGCAGTGCGCCCAGAGACCTCGGTATTCGTAGTGGATCATTACTCAGCATCCTCCAGGGTCACTACGGTAGCAGACCGGCTCCTAGAACGCCTTCCCCTGGTCTCTGGCCTTTTGCTGCAATTCATACAGCTTGTTGATAGCTTCCAGGGGAGTCAGGTTGGCCACGTCCAGGGCGTCCAGCTCTTCCAGCACCGGCTGGCCTGGATTGAGCAGGGGCAGCTGGGCGGCGATGACGCCCTCCCTGCCGCGGCGGGAGCGGCCCGGCCCCCTGGCCTCTGGACGGGGTTGCGTCCCCTCCAGCCCTTCCAGCACCTCCCGGGCCCGGTTCACCACCGCCCGGGGCATTCCTGCCAGCTGGGCTACCTGGACGCCGTAGCTGCGGTCGGCCCCGCCGGGGACAATGCGGTGCAAGAATACTACCTGGCCCTGGTCTTCGGCCACCGCCACGTTGAAGTTGCGCACTCCGGGCAGGGTGGCGGCCAGTTCGGTCAGTTCATGGTAGTGGGTGGCGAACAGGGTCTTGCAGCCCAGGCGCGGGTCGTTGTGCAGGTGCTCCACCACGGCCCGGGCAATGGACAGGCCGTCGTAGGTGCTGGTGCCCCGGCCAATCTCGTCCAGGATGACCAGGGAGCGGCTGGTGGCCTGGTTCAGGATGGCGGCGGTCTCCACCATCTCCACCATGAATGTGGACTGGCCGGTGGTCAGGTCGTCTTGCAGGCCCACCCGGGTAAAGATGCGGTCCACCAGCCCGATGTGCGCTTCCGATGCAGGCACGAAGCTGCCCATCTGGGCCATGAGCACTATGATGGCCGCCTGGCGGATGTAGGTGGATTTGCCCGCCATGTTGGGGCCGGTGAGCACCATGATACGGCCGTCTTCTTGGGAAAGGCGCAGGTCGTTGGGCATGTAGCTGCCGGGCGGCAGGACCCGCTCCACCACCGGGTGCCGGCCCTCTTTGATGGCGATGACTCCGTCCTCGCTCAAACGGGGCCGCACATAGTTGTGGCGCACCGCCACTTCCGCCAGGGCGGCGAACACGTCGGTCTGGGCCGCTCCGGACGCCAGCCGGGCTAATGCTGCACCCGCTTCCCCAATCTGGGCGCACACTTGCCGGTAGAGGGTGCGCTCCAGTTCCTCCAGGCGCTCCCGGGCCGAAAGCACCTGGGACTCATACTCCTTCAGCTCCGGCGTGATGTAACGCTCGCCGTTGGCCAGGGTCTGGCGGCGGATGTAGTGGGAGGGCGCCTGGCCCAGATTGGCCTTGCTTATCTCGATGTAGTAGCCAAAGACCTGGTTGTAGCCAACCTTGAGGCTGCGGATGCCTGTGCGTTCCCGCTCCTGGGCCTCCAACCCGGCGATGAACCCGCGGGCATCCCGGGCGGCCAGGCGCAGATGGTCCATTTCCAGGGAGAAGCCCTCCCGGATGACGCCGCCTTCGCCCACCGACCCGCTGGGTTCCTCGGCGATGGCCTGTCCAATCAGTTCGGCCACGCCGGGGACAGGCCCCAGTTGCGGCACCAGCCAGGCCATGCCGGGCGCCTCCAGCAAAGCAGGAAGGCGGGCGGCGGCCTCCAGGCCCGTTTTAAGAGCCAGCAGTTCCCGCGGCAGGGCAGTGCCCGCCTGCACCCGGCGCAGGATGCGCTCCAGGTCCGGCGTTTGCGCCAGGGCGGCGCGGGCGTCATTGCGGCGGAAGGCGTCGGCATGAAAGTGGGCCACCGCGTCCAGCCGCCGCTCCAGCTCCGCTATGTCCAGCAGCGGCTCCCCCAGCCACCGCCGCACCAGGCGCCCGCCCATGGGAGTGACGGTCAGGTCCAGGGCGGCCAGCAAGGATAACTGCTTGCTATCACCGCGTCCCGCCTGGAATAGTTCCAGGTTGCGGCGGGTCTGGGCGTCCAGCACCATGTGCCCGGCGGTGGAGTAGATGCGCAGGGGGGCCAGGGGCGCCCTGCTCTGGCGCTGGGTCTGGCCCAGGTAGTCTATGATGGCCCCCGCGGCCTGAACGGCCAGGGGCAGACCGGCGCAGCCGAACCCCTCCAGGGAGAGCGCCCCGTAGTAAGACTGCAATGCTTCCTGGGCCGCCTTCAGCCGGAAAGCTGCTGGGGGCAACGGCGTTATCAAGCGCCCAGACGGTTCGCTGAGACCAATCTCTGCCTTCAGATCATCTTCCTGAGTTTGGGGCGTCAGGATTTCGGCGGGGGAAAGCCGCTCCAGTTCCAAGAACAGCCGCTTTTGCTCCAGTTGGGCCGCGACGAACTCGCCGGTAGTAATGTCCACCCAGGCCAGGCCCGCCAGGGGCGGCTCCAGCGCCACGCAGGCCAGGTAGTTGTTGGCCTTCTGCTCCAGCAGGTTAGGCTCCAGCACCGTGCCCGGAGTAACCACCCGCACCACATCCCGCTCCACCAGGCCGCGGGACTGGGCAGGGTCGGTGAGCTGCTCGCAGATAGCTACCTTGTGGCCCTTCTTAATTAGCCGCGCCAGATAAGATTCCAGGGCGTGCACCGGCACCCCCGCCATGGGCACCTTGACGCCCTTGCCCATGCCCCGGGAGGTCAGGGTGATGTCCAGTTCCTGGGCGGCCAGGCGGGCGTCGTCGTCGAAGGTCTCGTAAAAGTCGCCCAAGCGGAAAAGCACAATGGCGTCGGGGTAGGCGTGCTTGATTTTGAGGTATTGCCGCCGGATTGGCGTCACGGCATGTCTCTAGGCAATGGATTTACCAGCCATTCTACTCCAACGGGCGGCGCGGGCAAAATCGACGGATCAAGCTCGGCAGGGCAATCGCATCTTACATTTGCCCAATATGGTCCGCTGACGAGGTTGGCTGCCAGTAATGCCGAAACATGAGTCATCCCCAATTTTCGGCCAGATTTGTAGAGAGGAGCCAACTTGGTACGGCCCTGTCATTCCATCCTTCGGTTGAAGGATGGAATCCAGTTGTGGTTCTGGGTTCCGGCTTTCGCCGGAACGACGACATAGTAGCCCTGGACTTGGCCCGGGTTGGTGCAGTTGGCACTCCTTGCCGTCAAACTCTGGGATGGGTCATGTTCTTAATCGCAAGAGTGGTTAACATGCAATTGCGCTGGGGCCAAGCCAAGGGGCCGGACGCACATGACAGCGCCCGGCCCCTGAATTGAACCCCAGGAAATGAGCAGGGGGTCAGGCCTTCCAGAACCGCTCTTCCTTGAAGCGCCAGCCGCCAGCCGCGGCCTTGACGCGGGAGTCCTCAATCATGCCGGGATGGCCGCAGGCGTAAATCATGGTGTCGTCCTTGGGCGGGGCAAACCGGGCCAAGTACTCTTCAAAGATGGCGTTGGTCCTGCCGGTAGCGCCCTTCCACCCGGCGTTGCGGGGATCAGCGGGCCGGCTGACCGTGGGGACGAACTTGACGGACTGTGGGTGCTGGGCCTCCAGTTGGGCCAGTTCTTCGTCGTAGGTCAGCTCGTCCTGGTAACTGGCCCCCAGCAGCACGTAAAAGTGGTGGTGGCCGGGGCTGCCCCGGTAGAGGTAGTCCCGGAGGATGCTGACGGAAGGGGCCACGCCGGTGACTGTGGACAACATAAAGTGGTGGTGGGCCTTGTTGTCCAGGGTGAAGATGCCCTTGGCCCGCGGGCGGATGGACACCGTGTCCCCCACTTTCAGCCGCCACAGCCTGGGGGTAAGCTCGCCCTCGGGCACCAGTTCAATGAATATCTCCAGGTAATGCTCATGGGGCGCCGACACGATGGAGTACGCCCGTTCAATTCCCTCCAGGCCCAGGGTGCAGAACTGGCCGGGCCGGAACTTCAATGGGCCTTGCTCCGGCTCCAGCTTGATGACCATCAAGTCATGGGTGATGTCCTTCCGGTCCACCAGCCTGGCGCGGGGCAAGTTGATTGCCGGGCTTTGCGATAGGGTGTCTTCTTGCTGTCTTACCATCGCTAACTAAATCAACTCCTGGACATGCCCTCTTGAGTTATCGTGGTCACCGTGGCCTGGGCTACGGTGAAAACGCCTGATTCGCCTAGCTGGATACGGCCATGTTACGGGCCAGTTGTCAAGAAAAGATTACATTATTTGCGTATTTCGTCCAAGGTACTGCCCCATGAATGCCGGCACAGCTGGGCATTGGTACTAGGCCCTGGACGCAACGCCCAGCTTCGCCACCTGGGCGGGGGCAATGGACAAGCCCGGAGTATGGCGCATGGGGTCCGGCCCTTCGCTGGCTTGCAGGTCCACCGCCAGTTGTCCGAAAAGGGCAGTGGTGGACACTACGCCCGGCGGCACCGCCGGGTCCAGGCGGGCCACGCCGGACAGGCGATGGGCAGAAGTCCGCACCTCCACCAAGTCGCCCTCGGCCACTCCCAGGAGCTGGGCCTCCATAGGATTCAGTTGCACCCATTCCTCCCGCTGGATGCGGTTGACCTTGCCCCGTGCCACCTGGCTGCCGCGGCCTGCCTGGAGCAGCACCCGGCCCGGCGTCCACTGCAGGGGGTAGGCCGGATCGGAGCGCCCTGCCGCGGCCCGGAAGACCGGCGCTTGCAGGCGCGCTTTGCCCTGGGGGAACCCCCCCTGGACATACAGAATGGGCGTGGACGGGCTGTCCGGGCTGGCGCAGGGCCACTGGATGCCCCGGTACTCCCGGCTGGCGTACAGCACCTGGGTAGGTTTGGGGCTGCCCAGCCCGCCGGTCTCCAGGCCCGGCGCTCCGGCAAAAGCCGCCGCGGGGTTGGCCCGCAGCACCAGGGAGGATTCCTTCTCCAGGCGGGAATAGGATATTCCGCCATAGATGGGCATGGCCTGGGCCATTTCGTTCATTACCGCCGCCGGTGACTGGTGGTCGAATCCCTGGACCCCCAGGCGGCGCGCCAGCTGGGCAATCACCCAGCCATCGGACTGGGCCTGGCCCGCTGCTGCGGGCAGAACCGGGTTGAGCTTCTGGATGCGGCGCTCCAGGTTGGTGAAGGTGCCCTCCTTTTCCGCAAATACCGCCCTGGGCAGCACCACGTGGGCGCGCTGGGCGGCGGGCGAGAGGAAACTGTCCGCCACTACCAGTAGGTCCAGTTTCTCCAAAGCCGCCAGTGTCCGCGCTTCATTCTCCTGCTGCTGGTCCAGTCCGCCGAACAGAAGCAGGCACTGGAGCTGCTGGTTGTCCAGCATTCCTGTTGCACCAACGCCAGGGGCGGCAGGCAGCGGGGCGGCCCAGATTGCTTCCAGGCTCTGCCGGGCGGCGGCGTCGGCCACGGGCCGGTAGCCAGGCAGCAGGTGGGGCACGCAGCCGGCGTCCCAGGCGCCCTGGCCGTTGGCTCCGGGACGCAGGGGATAGAGGCCGCTGCCAGGTTTCCCCACATTGCCGGTGAGCAAGGCGGCGTCCGACAGGGCGGCTACGCAGTCCCCGCCCAGTTCCGGCGCTATGTTGTCCAGGCCATAAACTATGGCGGCGGAGGCAGCCTGGCCCCAAAGCCTGGCTGCCTGGGCGATGGCTTCTGGGGACACATGGGTGGCGGCGGCCACCTGTTCCAGGGATAGGGCGCTCAGGGCATGGCGCAGGGCGTCCAGGTCCTGGCACCGCTCGGCCAGCCACTCTTTGCGTTCCAGTCCCTGCTCCAGCAATGACTTGAGCAGTCCCCCCAGCAATAAAAGCTCGGCGCCGGGCACGGGGCGCAGCCACAAGTGGGCATAACGAGTCAGCTCCACCTCCCGCGGGTCAATGACCACCAGCTTGGCGTTCTGACGGGCCGCCCGTTTGATGGGGACGGCCAGCACGTTCTGGTCTTCGGTAACGTTGGCGTTGAACACCAGGATGCAGCCCGCCTGCTCCAGTTCCCAGAGGGAATTGGTGGCGGCGGCGTGGCCCAGGGACTGGGCCAGACCCGTGACCAGTTCTGGGCGCAGGTTGGAGGAGTGGTCCACGTTGTTGGCGCCCATGGCCAAGCGGGCGAACTTCTGGGCCAGGTAGTGCTCTTCGTTGGTGCTGTTGGGCGAGGTCAGCAAGCCAAAGGCGCCGCCCCGGTACTGGGGCAGGCGGCTGGCGACGTACTCCAGGGCTTCTTCCCAGGATGCCTCCACCAACTGCCCGTCCCGGCGGAGCATGGGCTGGCGCAGCCGTCCGGGGTGGTGGACAAACTCCAGGCCGAACTTGCCTTTGAAACAGGCCTGGCCCCGATTGGCGGGAGAGTGCAGCTCTGGCACGCTGCGAATTACTTTGCCCTGGGCATTAACTTCCAGGTTGAGCTGGCAGCCTACGGGGCAGTGGGGACAGAGGGTGCGCTCCACCCGCCGCGCCTTCTCCCACTTGTGGGAGCGTTCGGTGAGGGCCCCCACGGGACAAACGTCAATGCAGGCCCCGCAGAACTCGCACCCCGACTCCAGCAGCGAAGTCCCGAAAGAGGTGCCCACCAGGGCCCGGCCCGAACGGTCGGTGAAGCAGATGGCGTCGTCGCCCCGCAGCTCCTGGCAGGCGCGCACGCAGCGCCCGCAGACAATGCACAGGTTGTAGTCCCGGTCGTAGAAGGGGTCGCCTACTTCCAGGGGGATGCGGCGGTACTTGTAGTTCAGAGGCGACTCCAGGTTCATGCCCAGGTAGCGCACCGTGTCCTTGAACTCGCACCGCTCGTTCTTGGGGCAGGTGACGCAGCGGTCGTTGACCGAAACGTGGCGCAGGCAGATGTCGCTGGGGCCGCAGATGTCAATGCGATGGCAGGTGAGGCAGCCGTTGGGGTGCTCGGCGATGAGCATCTCCATGACGGAACGCCGCAACTGGTGGACGTCCGGGGCTTCGGACCGGACCACCATGCCATCCTCCACCGGCAGAGTGCAGGAGGCGGGGAAGCCGGGCAGCCGCTGCATGGCGCCGTCCCGGTTCTTGCGCTCCGCGCCCACCACGCACATGCGGCAGGCGGCGTAGGGCTTCATGCCCGGGTGGTAGCACAAGTAGGGCACAAAGATTCCGGCGTCAATGGCCGCTTCCAGGACCATCTTCCCGGCGGTGGTCTTTATCTCCACTCCATCAATGGTGATGGTGATTTCGTTGGCCATGTTCTTCCTTTGGCGGGCGCGTCCGCCTGGGGCCTAACCGGCGGGCACCGGCGCTTCTGGATTGGGGAGAGGGCTGGCTACCGGCTCGGCGCTGTGCCGGACGACACTGTGGGCGCGGGGGACTATCAGGTCGCACATGCGGCTGCTCTCCCCCTCGTGGACGTGCACGTCCATGACCTCCAAGAATTGGGTACTGTATTCCTTGAATATGCCGATATACTCGTCCACTGTGCCGTCGGCGCTGGTGACTTCCACTACCACCATGGTGCCGATGTGCCGCTCCAGCAGTGGGTCGTAGGAAGTACCCGCAATACTAGTAGCCGCTACCCGTTGCTGAGTTGCAACAGTTCTCAAAGCCTGGCTTTCAGCACGAATCTGAATTAAGACATTTCCAGCTTCTACCATCGAATCTCTTAATGAGTTGAAAGTATTTTTGACATGTCTCACCATGCGGCGATGTAAAGCTGGGCGATAGGCCTTTTCAATGGCGCGGAGCCTCTTTTGTCTTTCTTCTTTGCTGAGCTCGTCATGATAACGGAGGAGGATATATATGGTGCCGAAATCATCCTTGTACATGACGTAACTAGTTTCAATATGATCCTGATGATCCTGATCCCAATAATTGCCAGCGTAGCAGAATTCTATTCCTGATGTCTCCACCACCAAGCGGCCCCAGATGCGCTTACCACCCTTCTGCAATACCGTCGTTTTGAATCCCTGGAAATCTTTCAGGCACCGATCCCTGGAGCGACGAGAGACAAATGCGCCAACGATGCCTAGCGAAAGAATGAAGACAAATATGCCAAGTACTATAGTGTCCAACATTGTTATTGGCCGTCCTTGGAAGAGCCAATTAACTTTATCTTCTGCTGCGGCTGGGGGAGAACCGCGGCTCCCGGCACCGCCCCGTGGGACACCGGTGTTCTTTGATGTGGGCGTCAAATTCCGGGCCGAAGTAGCGCAGCGCTGAAGACACTGGGTTGAACCCCAACTGCCCGTGCCCGCACAGGGAGCCTGCCTGCATGTTCTCGCCGATGTTCCGCATCAGGGCCAGGTCCTCCGGCCCGCCCTCCAGGCGGCAGATGCGCTCCAGCACTTCCAGCAGGTGGCTCATGCCCATGCGGCAGGGAAAGCACTTGCCGCAGGACTCGTACTGGCAGAAGGCGATGATGGCGCGGGTCAGGTCCACCACGCAAGCGTCCTCGTCGGCGGCGATGATGCCGCCGGAGCCCAGAATGGCACCAGCCGCCCGCAGCAAGTCAAAGTCCAGCTTGAGGTCCAGCTTGTCTGCCCCCAGCACGCCGCCCAGGGGCCCGCCGGTCTGGAGCAGCTTGAGCTTTTTGCCGCTGGGAATGCCCCCAGCCACGTCGTAGATAACTTCTTTAAGAGTGATGCCCAGGGGAACTTCCACCATGCCGGTGTACTGGACGGCGCCCGACAAGCACAGGATGGCTGTGCCGGTGCTTTTGTCGTGGCCGATGCCCGCGAACCACTGGCCGCCCCGGGCTACCACCTCCGGGACGTAGGCCATGGTCTTGACGTTGTTGATGTTGGTGGGTTTGGCGAAAAGGCCCGACTGGGCCGGGAAGGGGGGGCGGAAACGGGGCATGGAGCGTTTGCCCTCGATGGCCTCCATCAGGGCGGTCTCCTCACCCGCCACGTAGGAATCCCCGGTGAAGGCCACCTCCATCTCAAAGGAGAAGCTGGACCCCAGGATGTTCTTGCCCAGCAGCCCCAGGTCGTAGGCCTGGCGCACCGCCTGCTGCGCCCGCCGCACCGGCCCTTCGTGCCCGTGGCGGATGAAGATGTAGCCGTGGCTGGCGCCGGTGGCGTAACCCGCCAGGGTAATGCCCTCCACCACGGTGAAGGGGTCGCTCTCCAGGATGCCTTTGTCGTTGAAAGCTCCAGGGTCGCCCTCCTCGCAGTTGCAGAGGATATATTTTACTGGGGCCTTGGACCCAGCCAGGAAGCGCCACTTGTTGCCGGTGGGGAAGGCGGCGCCGCCGCGGCCCCGCAGGCCGGAAACGTTGACCTGCTCCAGCACGTCGGCGGCGGTCATCTGGGTCAGCCCCTTGTGCAGGGCGCTGTAGCCGCCGGTGGCGATGTACTGGTGGATGTCGCTGGGGTCAATGGTGCCCGCGTTGCGCAAGGCAATGCGCACTTCTTTGGCCTTCATGGGCAGCTGGTTGATGCTGGAAATCCCTGAAGGGCCGTCGCCCAGGCTGCCCAGGGCCAGGGCTGGCGCCGGCTGGCCTCCGGCCACGTGGGAGGCTACAATCTCGTCCGCCATTTCCGGGGTCACGTTGCCGTAGAACACCCGCGGCCCGCCGGGCAGCTGCACATCCACCAGCGGCTCGGCGTAGCACAGGCCAAAGCAGCCCACTTCGCTGACGGTGGCTTTTACCCCATGCCGCTCCAGGGAATTGTTCAGGGCGGCGACCACGGCGTCGCTGCCCGCAGCCTTGCCGCACAACGCTGCGCCTACACGTATCCAGGGCTGGCTGCCGGCGGTCAGCTCCTGCCAGCGGCGCTGGGCTTCCGCTTGCAGTTCAGGAAAGCTAGCGGGCATGGCGATTTTCGCCCCCAGGCTGGCCCAACAGTTCCTGCACCCGGGCCCTGGCCTGCTCCGGTGTCATGCGGCCCGCCAGGTGGTGGTCAAAGGCGGTGACCGGCGCCTGGGCGCAGGCCCCCAGGCAAGTGTTGTAACGCAAAGTCAGCCCACCGTCGGGGGTGTCGCCCTCGCCTGCCATGCCCAGGGCATCCAGCACGGCGGCAATGACGCCGGATGCGCCCTTCAGGTGGCAGGAAGGCCCCCAGCAAATTTCCACTTGATGGGGGCACGGCGGCTGGAACCGGAAGTTGGGATAAAAGGAGGCCACTGCCCAGACATCGTTAACGGTGGCATGGGTGAGGGCCGCCACCTGCTCGACGGCTTCCACTGGTATATAGCCCAGGGCGTCTTCCACTGCCAGCAGGGACGACAGGACGGTTACGGTGGGCTGCGGCTGATGGTGGATCGCCTGGGCAATGCGCTGGTTCAGCGTTTCCATTTTTCGGGCACCGGGCCGTAGTCAGGCGTGTCCGGGGGCCTGACCTGCCAGATTTGTTCGTGAATTTAGTAACAAACCTGGCCTCAATATAGCATAGGCCCGCCGGGCGTTCAACTTGCGGTGGCGCCAAGACCGGGACATTTAGCGTTCTGCATGCGGTTGCTGGCCTGACTGGGCGGGGTCGCCGCCCCCCTGAGAGCTTGTGTGAAAAGTAGACCGCTCATGGTTCGACAAGCTCACCACGAGCGAGAAAAACCGCTCACCCCTCCGGCTGGCTCAGGGCAGGCTCTGAGCATGTCGAAGGGTGTGCGCAGAACTATTAACGACCTTTTGGCACACCCGCTCAAGGCGGACTTTGGGAGCCTGCCACACGAGCTGGACCAAGGGCATGGGAGTACGGCCCGCCTACTGGCCCAGCACCCGGCGCATGGCCGACTGGAACACCGGGTAGGGATGGGCGCCGGTGAACAGCAAATTGCCCACCAGGAAGGTGGGGATGCCCTGGATGCCGTGCTGCAAGGCCTCCTGGTACTGGCCCATTACCGTACCGGAGAGTTGTTTCCCATGCAGGCGCTCCTCCATCTCGGCCCAGTCCAGCCCAGTGGCCACGGCCAGTTCTTCCATCACCGCCAGGCTGCCCAGGTCCTTGCCCTCTTCCCAGTAGGCTTTGTAGGCGGCCTTGTGGAACTCCATAAACTTGCCCTGCTGCTGGGCGTATTCCGTGGCCTCCATGGCATACATGGTGTTGGGCGTCACCCTGGGCGGGCGCATGATTAAAGAGGCTTCCCGGGCGTGGGAGCGCAAAGGCTCCGCCAGCTCGTTTTCCGTCTCGCCCGCCCGCGGCTGCCGCTGCAACCCCTCTTTAGGCGTGTCCGGGCGCAGCAAGTAGGCCCGCCCCACCACGCGGATGTTGTATTCCTGCCCCAGCTTTTCGACCCGCTCCAGGCCGACGTAGCACCAGGGTCAAATGTAGTCGTACCAGACCACCACCCGGACTGGTTCGGCAAGTTCAATGGGCTTTGGGGCTGGTGATGTCATGGCGCGGTTCCTCCTGAATGCAGGCTGGCAGCTTGAGGCCGGTGGCGGCAAGGATATTATATACTAGCACAAGTTGCCGGAGTCCAGAAAACTGCCTATAGTACGGGCTAGGGCTGTTTTATTGGCGGCGATAGTAAGGGCAGACCTATGTGTCTGCCCTTCCCGGCGCGGGCGTACACATGGGTACGCCCCTACGACGTTGCCGAGAAGCATTTGCCCCGATGGTGCGGGCTGGTATGGAATACGAAACGGTCATTGGGCTGGAGGTGCACGTGCAACTCCTGACCCAGAGCAAAATGTTCTGCTCCTGCCGCGCGGACTACCAGACCGCGCCGGTGAACAGCCGCGTCTGTCCGGTATGCCTGGGCCTGCCCGGCGCCTTGCCGGTGATTAACCGCCGGGCGGTGGAGCACACCATTATGACCGGCCTGGCGCTGAACTGCCGCATTCCGGAGCGCACCAAGTTTGACCGCAAGAACTATCCCTACCCGGACCTGATGAAGGGCTACCAGATTTCCCAGTACGACATGCCCCTGGCGGTGGAAGGCTCCCTGGAAATTGCAGTGCAGGGCCAAGCCAAGCGCATCGGGGTGACGCGGGTGCACCTGGAAGAAGACGTGGCCAAGCTTCAGCACTTTCCATCTCAGTACGGGGAGTCTTACTCCCTGGTGGATGTGAACCGCTCCGGCGTGCCGCTGATGGAAGTGGTCAGCGAGCCGGATATGCGCTCCCCGGAGGAAGCCCGCGCCTACCTGATGACCCTGCACTCGGTGGTGCAGTACCTGGGGGTGTCCACGGCCAACATGCAGGATGGCAGCTTCCGCTGCGACGCCAACGTCAGCATCCGCCCCAGGGGCAGCGAGCGCCACGGCACCCGCACGGAAGTCAAGAACATGAACAGCTTCCGTTCGGTGTTCCTGGCCCTGAACTACGAGGTGGAACGCCAGCGCCGGATCCTGGAGGACGGCGGCCGGGTGGTGCAGGAGACTCGCGGCTGGGTGGAGGAGCGGGGCGTCACGGTGTCCCAGCGCAGCAAGGAACAGGCCCACGACTACCGTTACTTCCCGGAGCCGGACCTGCCGCCGCTGGTTGTTGGCCGGCAATGGGTGGAAGAAATCCGCCGCAGGCTGCCCGAACTGGCCCACCAGCGCAAGGCCCGCTTCTCGGCCCAGTATGGCCTGCCGGAGTACGACGCCGCCTTGCTCACCGGCGCCAGGCCCGTGGCCGACTATTTTGAACAGGCGGTGCGGGCCAGGGATTTGGGCGGCGCGGCGGCCAGCGCCTTTGCCAAGCAGGTGAGCAACTGGATGCTGGGCGACCTGAGCCGCCTGCTGAATCTCCACGGGCAGGACATAACCCAGACCAAAGTGACTCCGGAGCGGCTGAGGGATTTAATAGACCTGATTGAAGCAGGAACCCTGAGCGCCACCTCGGCCAAAACCGTGCTGGAGGAGATGTTCCAGAGCGGCCAGGCCGCGGGAGAAGTCGTAAAGGCCCTCGGTTACGTCCAGATTAGCGACTCCGGCGTAGTCGAGTCAGCAGTGCTCCAGGCCATTGCCGCCAACCCCAAAGCAGTGGCGGACTACCGCAACGGCAAGGAGGCGGCGGCCAAGTTCCTAGTGGGCCAGGTGATGAAGATTACCCGCGGCCAGGCCAAGCCGGACCTGGTAACTGAGCTGGTGCGGCAAAAGCTGGCCCAGGAATGAGGCAGACGCATCTGCTATACTGGTCTGGCAATCAAACACTGAACAGCAAATGGCCTCCTCTGCCCATATGCCAGAGGAGGAAACTCTTGCCATCCGCTGCCTTGAGGTAACGACTTGTCTTATTGGAATATCGCCCAGGTCCTAGTGTCCATCTTTGTGATCCTGATTATCCTGGTGCAGGTACGGGAGTCCGGCAGCGGCATGTTCGGAAGCGCCCAGAACACCGTGCGCACCCGCCGCGGCCTGGAAAAGACCATGTTCCAGATTACCATTGGCCTGATTGTGATTTTCCTGGTGGTGTCCGTCCTCAGCGTGCGCTTTGCCTGAGGGCAACGTCCTTCCGCATAGGCGGCAATGCCTCCTCTAATTGTCCTCACCACCGACTTTGGCGCCTCCGACCCCTACGTGGGACTTATGAAAGGGGTCATTCTGGGCATCAGTTCCCAGGCGGTGATTATTGACCTGACCCACCAGGTCATGCCCCAGAACATCCTGCAGGCCTCTTTCCTCCTGGCCTCCAGCTATCCTTACTTCCCCCAAGGGACTATCCACGTGGCGGTGGTGGACCCCGGCGTGGGCACCAGCCGCCGTCCTATCCTGGTGACGACGCCCGATATCGCGCTAATAGGGCCGGACAACGGCATCTTCAGCGGGGTATTGGAGCGGCTAGCGCCAGGCTATCCGTCCGCGCCTGGCCGTTACGCCCCGCTGCCGGGCTGCCAGGCCTACCACCTGAACAACCCTGATTACTGGCGGCAGCCCGTCAGCAACACTTTCCACGGGCGGGACATCTTTGCGCCGGTGGCGGCCCACCTGTCCCTGGGCGTGGCCCCCCACGCCTTGGGACAGCCGGTGGAGGAACTGTTCTGGCTACCACTGCCCAAGCCGTTACGCACGGGCAACACCATCCAGGGCCAGGCGCTCTACGCCGACCACTTCGGCAACCTGATTACCAACATCTCAGCCCAGGACCTGGCGGGCGTTGAAGTGCGGTGCATTGAGGTCAAGGGGCACAGGATATACGACTTGAGCCGCACCTTTCAGGACGAGGGCAGGCCGCCCGGCCAGTTGATTGCCCTGATGGGCAGCCACGGGTACCTGGAGATTGCCCTGCCCGGCGGCAGCGCCGCGGAACTGCTGGGCGCGGGGACGGGGGAGGCGGTGAGGGTGACGCTGGCAGATGGTTGAATTTATGATTCTGAACAAAAGTGCCGGCCAAGTTCCTTCTCCCCTGTACGCTTGATGCAAATTACAGGTGATGGGCAACTTCATATCTGAGAATCCCCTTTAGCCCCCTTTCACAAAGGGGTTGGGGGATTTTCGTCAATGAGGCTCATCAGCCTCGTCCCATTGTTCATGCGAGTCAGACATGAGATGCAAGTGCCTGGAGTAGAGAGTAGGGTTGTTTCATCCTCGGGCCTGGGAGGAATACATTGTTGATTGAGTAGTCCCGATTTTATCGGGACGTATCGAAATCAACAGTAACATGGTCTCGATACGTCCCGACGCCGTCGGGACTACTCGACCAGCATCTGCTGGAAAATGAAACGACCCTGGGGTTGAGAGTGAACGCTATTGACATCCCCATATGCCGTGCTACTATGGGGGCAATTTGGCTCCGGCCCGCCGGGGCCGCCGCAACGGGTGAGGGGTTATGGATCTGGACCGCGCCGGGCTGCTCAGTCTCTACCGCACCATGGTCACCATCCGCCGCTTTGAGGAGCGGGGCATCCCGGAAACAGGCCAGCGCCGCATGTCCGCCTCGGTCCATTCCTCGGCGGGGCAGGAGGCGGTGCCTACGGGCATCTGCGCCCACCTCACCGACCAGGACTACATCGCCAGCACCCACCGCGGCCACGGCCACTGCATCGCCAAGGGCGTGGACCCCAAGCTGATGATGGCCGAGCTTTTTGGCCGCAGCACCGGCCCCAACAAGGGCAAGGGCGGCTCCATGCACATTGCCGACATGAGCAAGGGGATGCTGGGCACCAACGGCGTGGTGGCGGCCAGCGTGCCCTTGGCCGTGGGGGCGGCCCTCACCTCCAAGCTCAAAAAGCTGGGCCGGGTGGCGGTGGCCTTCTTCGGCGATGGCGGCTCCAACCAGGGGGTGCTCCACGAAAGCATGAACCTGGCTTCGGTGTGGAAGCTGCCGGTGATTTTCTGCTGCGAAAACAACGGCTACGCCGAGTCCACGCCTGTAGAGTACGCCCTGTCCACCGCCAACGTAGCCGACCGCGCGGCGGGCTACGGGATGCCTGGCTTCCATGTGGACGGCATGGACGTTTTCGCCGTGTACGAGGCGGCGGGGCAGGCGGTGGCCCGCGCCAGGGCTGGCGAAGGCCCGTCCCTGCTGGAGTGCCGCACCTACCGCTACTACGGCCACACCGTGTTCGACAACCCCCTGACCTACCGCACCAAGGAGGAGGAGGCATACTGGCGCGCCCGGGACCCGCTGAAGCTGTTCCGGGAGCGGGTAGTCCCCGAAGGCTTGGTCTCGGCCCAGGAACTGGACGGCATTGACCGGCAAGTGGAGCAGCAGATGGACGAGGCCATCAAGTTTGCCGACGCCAGTCCCCTGCCGGACCCGCCCCAGCTCTACGAGGACGTGTACGTCAGCTATCCCAAGGACATGATGAAGCGCGGCGCAAATATGGAGGTGTAGGGTGCGGTCCATGTGAGCCAGTATATGGACCCTAATGGAGAATCAAATCGCATGTTGACGGTAAATGATAAACGTCGTCCTCTACAAGAATGGAGCTTCAGTTAGGCTCACTGACGAACGCTGGTCTCACATCGTAGAGGAGCACAATGAGCTGGCGGGCTTGCGCTATGATGTCCTGGAGACTGTGGCAGAACCGGAGAGGATTTTAGCGGGATGGTCTGGCGAGCAGCTGGCGGTCAGGTAGTATGAAGCTGGTAAGTGGCTGGTGGTAGTGTATAGGGAGCTGGAACGGGATGGCTTTATAATCACTGCATTCCTCACCCGGAGGATTGCATCCCTAGACCGGAGAAGACAGCTATGACCGCAGTAAATGTGCAGGAATACATGAAGCTGGTCTCCGCGGTGCGCCAGTCGCCGGGAGGCTATCTCTGGTCGTCATACGATTCTGAAGCAGATGTGCTTTATATCAACTTCAAGAAACCTAGTCATGCCACAGATAGTGAGCATACCGATGAGGACATCATTATCCGGTATGATGGGGACGAAGTAATTGGAATTACTGCACTTCACGCCAGCCGACGTGGAGCAGGTCATCAAACGGAGAGACCAACATGACCACCACTACCAGCGTCCCCATGTCGCCAGTAAACGTGGCCCGGCAGATTCGCTACCGGGACGCCATCAACGAAGCCCTGCGCCAGGAGATGGAGCGGGACGAGAATGTCATCGTCATGGGCGAGGACATCGCCGGGGCCGCCGGGCGGGAGCACCTGGGGTTTATTGACTCCTGGGGCGGGGCTTTCCGCACCACCCAGGGGTTGATTCAGCAATTCGGCAACCAGCGGGTGCTGGATACTCCCCTGTCGGAAGCGGCCTTCGTCGGCGCGGCCATCGGCGCATCCTCCACGGGCATGCGGGCGGTGGCGGAGCTGATGTTCGTGGACTTTGTGGGGGTATGCCTGGACCAATTGATCAACAACGCCGCCAAGATGCGCTATATGTTCGGCGGGCAGGTCAAGGTGCCCTTCACCCTGCTCACCCGCATAGGCGCGGGGTTCGGCAGCGCCGCCCAGCACTCCGAGTCCTTCTACTCTATCTTCAGCCACATGCCCGGTCTCAAGGGTGTGGTCCCATCAGACCCCTACACCGCCAAAGGCCTGCTGATTGCGTCCATCCGGGACGATGACCCTGTGGTTTATTTTGAGCACAAGGGCCTCTACGGCGACACCGGCCCGGTGCCGGAGGAACCTTACGCCCTGCCCCTGGGCAAGGCCCGCACGGTGCGGCAAGGCAGCGATGTAACCCTGGTGGGCATCTCCCGCATGACCTGGGTCTGCGTCGAGGCCGCCCAGGAACTGGCCAAGGCGGGTATAAACGCCCAGGTGGTGGACTTGCTCAGCGTCTCGCCCATTGACTACGACCACATCGTGGACTCAGTGCGGCGCACCCACCGCCTGGTGGTGGTGGACGAGGACACGCCCGTTTGCAGCCTGGCCTCGGACATCTGTGCCCGGGTGGCAGAGGAAGCCTTCGATTACCTGGACGCGCCGCCTTCCCGGGTTACCGCGCCCCATACCCCGGTGCCTTACAGCCGTCCCCTGGAGAACACTTACCTGCCCAACGCCGCCCGCGTGGTAAAGACGGTGCAGGGCTTGTTCCGCAGCGGGCGGTGACACCCCGCCCACCGATACTAATCAAAATTGCGTCAGGAGGAGAATCCCATGACCACCGGTAGGAGACAAACTCGCGCATCGGCAGCAGGATCCTCAACCAAGGTAGGGTCTGGCGCCTACACCTTCAACTACGTCAAGGACTGGCCCAAGCTGCCCAAGGGGTTGACCCTGGGACAGGTCAGCGCATTGGCCACCGATTCCAAGGACAACGTTTACATCTTTCACCGCAATGACCCCCCGGTAGTAATCTGTGACCCCGACGGCAACTACATCAACGGCTGGGGCAACGGCTCCTTCATCTATGCCCACGGGTTCTACATCGCCCACGATATTGTGTACCTGACCGACCGGAACAGCTCGGTGTGCATCATGTACACGCTGGATGGCAAGCCCATCCAGATGCTGGGCAAGCACGGCGTGCACTCGGACACCGGCGCCGCCAAGCCCATGGATCCAGTGCTGCGGCCCGCCGGCCCCTTTAACTACCCCAGCGAACTGGTGCCCAGCCCCTGGGGCGACCTGTACGTTTCCGATGGCTACCGCAACTCCCGGGTGCACCGCTTCGACAGCGGCGGCCACCTGATTCAGTCCTGGGGCACCTGGGGCAAGACCGAACCCAACCAGTTCCATTTGCCCCACAGCATCCTGGTGGATGAGACCCACATGGTGTACGTCTGCGACCGGGAGAACCACCGGGTGCAGGTCTTTACCGCGGGCGGCGAGTTCAAGGAGATGTGGACAGACATCCAGCGGCCCATGGACATTGCTGAGTTCCCCGACGGCAACTTCCTGGTCAGCGAGGGTACCAAGGGCGACCTTCCATCCCGGTGCAGCGTGGTGGACAAGCACGGCAAGGTGCTGTCCCGCTGGGAAAGCCGCTCGGCCCACGGCTGCTGGGTGGACTCCAAGGGCAACTGCTACCTGGGCCTCACCGGCGATAAGAGCGTGGACAAGTGCGTGCGCCTGTAGGGCGTGTGCCTGGGGAGAGGTAGCCGTAGGGGCACGGCATGCCGTGCCCCTACTGGAGTAGAATGACGCGGCCCTAAGAGGGTGTCTAAAAAGGCTAGGTGCTCGTGGTTCGACAGGCTCACCACGAGCGGTCCTTCAGCCGAAGGACGCTCACCCTGAGCTTGTCGAAGGGTGAGCGCTGGTAGTGCACAGCACTTTTTAGACACATTCTAAGGACAAGGAGGCCCCATGCAGATAGGACTCTTTTACCAGATTCAGGTGCCCAAGCCCTGGACCGCTGAAAGCGAGTCCAACCGCTTCTGGGAGATGGTGGAGGAGGTCTCCTTCGCCGAAGAGATGGGCTTCAAGAGCGTTTGGTTCGTGGAGCACCACTTCCGGTCCCAGTGGTCCCACTCCAGCGCCCCGGATATAACCCTGGCGGCCCTGAGCCAGCACACCAAAGAGATGCGCTTGGGCATCGCCGTGGTGCTGGTGCCGCTGCACCACCCGCTGAACGTGGCGGTGCGCATGGCCACCCTGGACATCCTCAGCCGGGGCCGGGTGGAGCTGGGCTTGGGGCGCTCTGGCTACCCCTACCAGATGCTGCCCTACGGCGCCGACCTGAAAGACGTGTCTGGCATGGTGGATGAGTACCTGGACATTCTGCCTGGCGCTTGGACCAGCCAGGACATGTTCTCCTACAACGGCCAGTATTATAAAATCCCGCCCCGGGACGTGATTCCCAAGCCGGTCCAAAAGCCCCATCCGCCCATCTGGCAGGCCATCAGCCAGGACCACACTGCCCAGCGGGTGGGCGAGCTTGGCCTGGGGTGCCTCGCCCAGACCAGCGTAGGGCCGGAGCGGGCGGAGAAGATAATCGGCATTTACCGCAGCGCCATCAAGAACGCCCAGCCCAGGCCCGGCAGTTTTGTCTACAACAAAGTATCGGGCAACACGGTGGGGCTGTGCATGGAGAATCGCCGCAAGGCCATTGAACGGGGCGCGGAGCTGGTGGACTGGTACCGCCAGCAGCAGCGTCTGCGGGACGCCATGGTGTGGCAGGGCTACGACCCGGCCAAGGTGCCGGAAGACTACCAGTGGCACTACCAGCGTTCCCAGGTGGACACCGCCCGGCGGGACGAGACGCCGTCGCTAAAGCTGGTGGAGCAGGGCGGACGTTTCTGCATCGGCAACCCCGACGACTGCATCAAGTACATTGAGCAGTACGAAGCCATGGGTGTGGACGAGATCATGCCCCTGTTTCAGGTAGGGCCGGTGAGCCACCAGGAAGTGATGACTTCCTTGCGGCTGTTCGGTAAGCACGTCATCCCCCACTTCCAGGCCAAGGCCAAGAGGCAGGCCGCGGCAGTGGCGGGGGACGGCGCCTAGGGGGTGCTTGAACCAGTAGCGGCTCGTTCCCCCAAGGAAAGGCTGACAATGGGGAGGGCCAGCACTTCCAGACGCGATAAGTCTATGAAAGTGCTGGCATCTTCTATTTCAATGCCTATTACGCGATTTTGGGCGTCAAAGTCTAGCACAATGCCGGGGGATACCTCTTCAGACTCAGTACTATCGCCCTCAACGAGCCTGATATACAGCATATCGGAAGCTGGAAAATACTGAAATATCATTATTAAGGCTCTCTGCCCTCAATTACGGAACCGCCGATCCAAGAAGGCGTTGTGCACCGTCTCACCGTCCGGTTCGGTAATTACTCTGAGATATTTGCCAAGTTCTGGAATAAATGCCCAGTGACGAATGCGCCCATTGTCCTGAATCTGTATGCGCTCTGGGTTGTTGAGCACATGCTCCAGCCACTCCATTTTAAGGTAGGGACGACGGGCTAAAACGCTATTGGTGGAGTAATCTGTCGTTTTCACCAGTTACTGGATGCCCCTGGTTAAATGTAGGCCTCCCGGGCGAACTCCGGGCGCACTACCTTGCTGTATGGCTGCCGCTCCTTCACTAGCCCGGCAGCCATAAGGATGTCCTGCAAGCCCTGGTATTCAGGCTCTTCCAACTTCGGGTCGGCGGGCCAGGTACCCTGCGCCTTATAGCGCTCCACTGCCTGCGCCAGCAAATCAGGGCGCACCCCTGGAAAAAAGGGAGCTACCGAGTCTCCCACGGTGACGGCATCGCTGTCCGCCAGCCGTTGCAGCGCCCGGCCAAAGCCGCGGGTGAAGCGGTGCACTGTGTCCGCCTGGCTGTCCAGGAACCGGTGCGTCGCGGCGAAGGAACTGTATGCAATGTGCCCGTTCTCCCGGCCTAGCGCCGCCACCAGATGGGCTGCGCCCGTCGCCAGGAGTTGGCTCGCCTCGGGCTCGGGCAGGTGGATGAAGTCGGCCTGACCCCGCCGGAAGGCATCCAGCGCAGCGGTCAGCGGCAGGCCGGGCAGAATACTAAGCTCCTCAGGCTTTACTCCGTGACGGCGTAACGCGTATTGCAGCGACGCCCAGGGCGTAGGGGCAAAGCTCAAGGGTATCACCCTATTACCCCGCAATGACTCCCAGCGGAAGGGGTCCTGCCGTTCCCTGGATAGCAAGAAGAACCCATCACGGGTGTTGATCTGGGCGAAATGCTGCGGCACTGTTTCCGCGCCCCAGTCGGCGGCGATGATGGAGCGCATAGCGCCGCCTGACACAATGTCGGCGGCCCCCTGGTTCAGGGCGCTGAAAGTGTGGGCATAGGCGGGCGGGCAAGTAGCGATGCTCACATCGAGACCTTCCGCTTCCCAGTATCCTCCTGCCAATGCTACGTAGACGGGCGTGTAAAACGCGGTGCGGAGAGGCTCAATCACCTTCAAGGTGCGACGGCGGGTAGTGGCCATGACCTATTACCTTCCTTCCGGCTTCAAAAACTCCAGCAGCGCCGAAACAAACGTCTTCGGGTCCTCAATCTGCGGGATGTGGCCCAGCCCAGGCAGCACCACCTTGCGGGCGTTGACGATGTTGTTGTGGAGGATCTCTTCGCCGTCCCGCAGCCGGTCGTGCTCCCCGTACATCACCAGGGTGGCCGTGGCCCGCACCAGGGGCAGGCGGGCAAGCACGTCGTAGTAGGCCAGGGACTCCATCAGGTTGCGCACCCACACGCCCGCCTGGGCGCGGGTGCGGTTGGTGGCCTCCAGCCATTCCTGTTTCGGGTTGGCAAAGGTGGCCCGGGCCTTAAGCTGCTCCAGGGTGCGGGGCCGGGGCAAGCCGCGGGCGTCGTAGTCCCCTGCGCCCTCCTGCAGCCGCTGTGCAGCGGCGCGCACATCCCACACCGGGCAGCCCACCAGGGCCAGCTTGTCCAGCCGGTCCGGGTAGCTGGCCGCCATCTCAATGGCCAGGCAGGCTCCCACGGAGTTGCCCACGTAGTGGCCTCGGTGGATGTTCAGCACCTGGCAGGCTTCGTCCAGGGCGCGGGCGTAGTCCGGGATGTTAAAGTGGCGGGTGGGTTTGTCCGATTCCCCGTGGCCTAGCATGTCAAAGGCGTAGCAGGTGAAATGCTGGCTCAGGGGATCCAGCACCGTGTGCCAGGCCCAGGTGGAAGTGCCCAGGGGGTGGAGCAGCACCAGGGGATAGCCACTGCCCTTCTTGACGAAGTGCATATTCCCCTCCGGGGTGGGAACCGAGTCCTTCAAGTCCCTGCGAACGAACATACTCTGCCCTCCTGGGCGAAAATCCCGGTTTTGCTGGCCTCTAACGTTGGGCGCCCTCCCGCTCCACGGCAATGAGCTTGTCCAGACGGCGCTGGAACCGGGGTTCCGGTATAAATTTGGCGGAAAGGAACGACCGCACGACCTCCCTGGCCACTTCTATGCCCACTACCCTGGCCCCCAGGCACAACACGTTCATGTCGTCGTGCTCCACGCCCTGGTGGCCGGTGTAAGTGTCATGGCACAAGCAGGCGCGGACGCCGGGCACCTTGTTGGCGGTGACGCAGGCGCCCACGCCGCTGCCACATACTATGATGCCCCGCTCTGCCTGGCCGTCCCGCACGGCGCGGGCCACGGCGGCGGCAAAGTCGGGGTAGTCGTCGGCGGGGTCAAGGTGGTGGGCTCCCAGGTCAATGACCGAGTGCCCCATTTCCCGCAAGCAGGAGGCTATCTGGACTTTCAAATCGTATCCGGCGTGGTCGGCGCCGATGGCCAGGCGCATGAGCGGCTCCTCAAAATATGAAATAGTCCAAGGATTGCCCAAAGAATACTGGCAACGGGCGAGGGAAGCAAGCCCTAAAGCTCTGCTATGCTGGTTCACAATACAGTTGGGGTGTGCTAGAATGCCAGCAGTTTGCCATGAAGGGCCTGGATTTGCAGCCTTTGCTGGACAATGGCGTGGAATGGGCCTGCGGGCCGGTTGGTTCTGGGAACCGGTTGTACTGCGGCGACCGGCGGGGCCGATGATCAAAGCGGTTTTTTTCGATTTCTACAACACCCTGGTACAGTTCTGGCCGCCGCTGGATGAAATTCAGCAGGCATCCTGCCTGGAATTCGGCCTGAAAGTTTCCAAAGAGGGCATCAATCGCGGCTACGCCGTCGCCGACGTATTGTTCAACCGTGAAAATGAAAGCCGCCCTCTGGCCCTTCGCCCCGAAGCGGAGCGCATGGACTTCTTTGCCCGGTACGAGCAGCTGATTCTGGAAAATGCCGGGCTGCCCGTAACGCTGTCCCTGGCCAGGCAAATCTGGCAGATTGCCATCTCGGTGCCAAAAGACTTTGTGGCCTTTGACGACACCATTCCAGCAATGGCCCGGCTGCATCAGCAGGGATACCGATTGGGCATTCTTTCCAATCTGCGGCGTGACATGCAGCCGCTGTGCCAGCGCCTGGGCTTTGCTCCATACCTGGACTTCTGCATCAGCTCCGCCGAAGCCGGGGCGGAGAAGCCCAATCCGCCCATATTCCTGGCGGCGCTGAAGCGGGCGGGCGTGGACCCCCATGAGGCGGTGCATGTAGGCGACCAGGTGCGCTCCGATGTGGCGGGCGCGCGGGCAGTGGGCATACATCCGGTGTTAATTGACCGGGGGGGCTGGAAGTCCGAGTCCGATGATTGTCCCCGCATCGCCACGCTGGCTGAATTGGAGCAATTGCTGGCAACCGCCCCAGAATCTCTCTCTAGTCAGAGGGCGGGCGCCTGACCTTGGGATGTTCCTTCCAGGTTTGATTCATTCTCGGTGAGGGTAGTGGGGGCAGACCTATGTGTCTGTCCAATGGCAGGGGTTCTACCTGGGGCACACGCAGGCCTCCCTACAGCTGTGGCGAGAATTTAATCGGCCTTGACCCTCCCCGCCAACCCTAAAAACAAATTCTAGGCCCCAAGTATGGGCGCTACCTTCTATCGGTTATGCGGGCACCGTTGCGGCCCAGGTGCGGCCACCCTTACCAGCGCGCCCTTCCCTGCGGACAATATAGCCAGAGAGCAGGCGGTGACGCGGCCGCACAGAACGGGTGGCACATTCGTTGGCGCTTTTCCCGGCCTCGTGATGTGGCCGGCGCCGCCACCAGCCAGCTACTCCTGCAGGGAGATAATTTCAGCCGCCATGCACCACGGAGATAACTTGGCATTTTCCCAGGGTTGGGAAGGGTTGGAACAGTTGCAGGGGGCTAGGCCACCCTCGCTATTGAGCAGTCAATCGGCCCTCCGCGTGCTGGAGTACGCAGCCCAGCACTCCCCAGTCAGCGTTATTATTTTTGGGCCCGATGGTGTTTGCGGCTGGGCCAACGGGGCTTCGGCCACTCTTTTGGGTGTTAAGACCGGAACAGACCTGGTAGGCCGCCTGGACTTGCGCCATCACTGTTCCGTGGCCGGGGATATCAACAGCGACTTGATTGCCCAAGCATTGTGCGGACAATTGGGTGAACGCCTTACATTGAACTACCATCTCCAAGCATCCAGCGGCAGCCAGCTTGGCCCCTCTGCAGGGGCTATAGGCCGGTCTAGCACTGTGACAGTTTCAACCCAGCTATTTCCGATTCTGGATGAGTATGGCGGCGTGGTTGCCCTGTGTTCCTTCAATTTTCCAGTGCAGACACCGGCGGGGCGTCATTCAGCATTCTCTCCCAGCGATGACGCTTGCCTCGACCACTGCATCTCCACCGCCCGCAGCATGGCCCAAGTTGTGGCCCATGACTTCAATAACATTATCGCGGTGGTGCAGGGCTATGGGTCGCTGCTGGCCCGCCGGCTCAAGCAGGACCCGGATGGACTGGCCATGGCCCAGGCCATCGAGAAAATGGCCGTTGAAGCCGCAGAAATCACCGGCCGCTTGGCCGCCTTTGTCAACGGCCAGACCATTGAACATAACCGGATGGACTTGAATGATGCGGTGCAACGCACCCTGGAGGCGCTGGCCGCCACGCTTCCTGGCAACGTGACCCTGGGAACGGCGTTGGGCAACCGCTTGCCGGCCATTCTGGGGGATGCCGCCTTGCTCAAGCAGGCCTGCCAGGAACTTTGGGAGAACGCCGTAGAAGCCATGCCCCAGGGGGGCACATGTCCTGGGAAACTTGCTGTGTCTGGCGGCGGCCCCCGTCTGGTGATGCTGAGTCTGAATTGGAGGCGGTGCCGTTTTTACAGCTTCGCGTGCAGGACACCGGCAAGGGGATGGACGAGGCTGGCCGCCGCGCCATGTTCATGCCCTTTTTCACCACCAAGCACGGGAAAAGCCGCGGCCTGGGCCTCACCCTGGTCTATGAAGTGGTCCGTGACCTGGGAGGCTTTATTGAAGTGGCTTCATCGCCGGACGCGGGCACCTGTATGGACCTTTACTTTCCGGTGTGCCCGGTGGCTGATTCCCACCAGTCCGGCAATTACCACAATCCTGAGACACCGATTTTCCAAGGGGACGGTCCGCGTCCCCAGCGCTGGCTGGTGGTGGACGAGGACAGCAAGGTGCGGCTGAGGGTTCAGGAGCTTTTGGCCGAACAGGGAATGGAGGCCGCCACCGCGGCCTCTGGCGAAGAAGCCCTGATCATCTACCGACAGTCCGGCACCGGCATCACCGGAGTGATCCTGGACCTTGCTCTTTCCGACATGCCGGGGGAACAAGTGCTGAATGGACTGCGGGAAATCAACCCCCAAGTCCGCGTGATTATCGCCACCGGAGCCCCACGGCAGCATATGGGTGCGGTAAAGGGGTGCATGCTGCTAGCCAAACCCTTCAATCTCCAGGACTTGAAGCTGGCCATCGGTCAGTCGCAGGCAGCCTGAGCCAGGGCCGCCCCTGTCTCTTTCACTTGGCGACCCTCTCCGGAAGCACCGACTTGCCCAATCCCATCCCTGGCCGCTGCATGGCATTGCTAGGCACCTGTGCGCAGTGCGTCTCAAATGGTACAATTCCCTTCACACGCACAGCGCCGCCAGGGAGGAACGATGCCCAAGCAGTACCTCAACCCGCCTGATATGACCATTGACCAGTCCAAGAATTACTCCGCCACCATCCGGACCAACCACGGGGACATGACCGTGGAATTGTTTGCCAAAGAGACGCCCCAGACCGTCAATAACTTTGTGTTCCTGGCCCGGGACGGTTTTTATGATGGCGGGCGTTTTCACCGCATCATCAAGGGGTTCATGATTCAGGGCGGGTGCCCCAAGGGAGACGGCACCGGCAACCCCGGCTACCGTTTTGCCGATGAGCCAGTCACCCGCAGCTACGTCAAAGGCACGCTGGCCATGGCCAACGCCGGGCCGGACACCAACGGCTGCCAGTTTTTCATTGTCCACGGGGACAAGGTGAACTTGCCGCCCCGCTACACTATCTTCGGTCAGCTCGCCAAAGGCATGGATGTGCTGGACGCCATCGCTGCCACGCCGGTTACTCCCACGCCCAGAGGCGAACCTTCCCGGCCCACCCAGCGGCTGGAGATAACAACGGTGGAAGTGTCAGAAAGCTAATTCTTGGAAGCCTGGGGCCCTGGTCATACCCCGTCAAGCCGCTGTAGCCTACTGTGGTAGGGCCACAAGGGACTGTCCAGGTACATGTCGGATGCAAACCAAGAGGGCGCCACATATGGTGGTGCCCTCTCTCTTTGGCCTCTGATGCCCGTGCGGTGCGTTTAAAGGGGTGGAAAACCCCGCACTTCCTCTTGCTGAATCTGCTCCAGCTTATGCAAAGTGCGCTCTCGCTCGGTCATAGGCGGGCCGGACAATATGCCGTCCACCGCCTTGAGCCCTTCTTTCAGCCAGCCAAACACCCCCCGTTCAACGACGGCAGGTGCAGGGCTTGGCGCCCAAACCGGTACGGCCTGGACTGCATTAATCGGGGCTGAAGTCTGGGTTGGCGTCGCCTTTCGTACCAGGGTGGTCATGGATCTTCTGGCGCCTCCTGTCTCTCCGATGGCCTGGCCGACAGTCCATATATATCGGATGAAATATGATACTGTCAGCAGGTCTCAATATAATTTCATGATATATTATCCCATACTATTGCGTCAATTTATAATATACAGCAATTATTATAGTAAAACTGGATGCACACACTCCCCAAACCAGACCCACATGTCGCCAGGATTCGGACAGGATTCTAACGGAAGGGGCTAAGTCTGAGCCTGAGGTGCAGCGGGTAAAAATGAGGCGATTGGGCGGGGCGCAGGTGCAAAAGACGCAGCGTTAAAGGCCTAGTTTGCCTGGATTCATAATATTCCCAGGGTCCAGGGCTGCCTTCAGGCTGCGCAGCACGTCATGTCCCACACCCATCTCCCGGGGCAGAAGGTGCCCCAGCCGGACTCCCACGCCGTGGCAATACTCCATAACGCCGCCCATGTCTTGCGCCAGGGTAAGCACCTGCTCCACTACGCGGCCCAGCTCTTCCTGGGCGTTGGCCCGGTCTGGGTACGCGGGCACCATCATCATGGAGAATAGTTCTGGCCGGCTCCACAGGGCGTATTCCACTACCCGCACTCCAGAGGTTGACATAAGTTCATCGCACCGGCGGCGGTATTCCAGCACCTTGGAGGTGGGCAGGGCCAGGTGCAGGTAGTCAAAACCCCGGCCGCGGCGGCGGCTCCAACGCACCTGGCGGGGCTGGTCCAGGGCGGTCCGGCGGTAGTTCTCCCCCGAGGCGTGACGGTCTCTCCAATAGGTTAGGGTTGGGCCTTCACCCATGTCCTTGCCCCCACGCTGCTGGCATACCAGCATGGCGCGCCCCGCAGAGGCCTCCACCCCTTCCAGGAAGCCTTCAAAGAGCAAGTGCAGGCGCACCTGGCCATCCTCTTCGGTAAGGTCCAGCAAGGTGGGACGAATGCCCAGAGCAATAAATTCCCCTACGGCTTGAAAGCCCTGGTCAAAGCTGCGGAACTGGGCGGTGGCAAAGCGCCGCGCTTCGGGCAGGCGGGCTACCCGCAGAGTGGCCCGGGTGATAATGCCGAAAGCGCCTTCGCTGCCGATGAACAGGTGGTTCAGGTTGGGGCCGCTGGAATAGATAGGCACGTCGCGGGTGGTAAGCGCCTGGCCGCTGGGCAGCACCACCTCCAGTCCTACGACCTGGCTGCCCATGGGGCCGAATGCGCCGGCGCGGTAACCCACGCTGTTGGTGGAAATAGTGCCGCCCACGGTGGCGATGGGCAGGCTGTAAGGGTCATGGCCGGGCATCAGGCCTTGCCCAGCCAGAGCGTTCTCCAGGTCTTGCAGCACCACCCCGGCCTGGGCCGCCACAGTCAAATCGGCGGGGTTAACGTCCAGGATGCGGTTAAGCCGCTTCACGTCCACCACGATGCCGCCGCGCACGGGCAATGCGCCGCCCATGAGACCGGTGCCACCGCCGTAGGGAACCACCGGCACGCCCTGGCGGCAGGCCAGGGTTACCACCGCGCTTACCTGGCTGGTGTCTGCCGGGCGCACCACCGCATCGGCCATGCGGTCAAATACGTGGGGAAGCCCGTAAGCGCGGCCGGGAGTCAGGGCGTCAATAGAGTACCGGTCCAGGTCGTAGGGGTTGGTAAGAAGGTGCTCCAGCCCAACGATTTCAGCCAGGGCGGTTAGAAGCGCGCTATCCAGCATGGCCTGGGGTTAGCTTGAAGAGGTCTGGAGCTGCCAGCGGGTCCCCTGGGGGGTGTCTTCCAGCACCACTCCGTGCTGGGCCAGGCCCTGGCGCACCTGGTCGGCCAGGGCGTACTGCTTGGCGCGGCGCAGCTCGTTTCGGGTGGAAACCAGCAGTTCGATAAAGGGCTTGGCCGCCAAATGGTCCTGGCCGCCGGACTCCCTGGTCTTGAAAGTCAGTCCCAGAATGTTCCCCAGTCGGCGCAGCAGTTCCTGGCCTGCACTGGTGCCCAGGCCTGCTTCCCGGCTGCGGTTGATATCCCGGGCCAGGTCGAACAGCGCAGCAATGGCCCTGGGCGTGTTCAGGTCGTCCGCCATGCTGGCGTCAAAGCGCTCCCGGTATTGCCCCAGGTCCATGGGCGTGCCGCCGGGGTCAGGCAATGCCAGGGACTGGCGCAGGCGGTCGGCGCTGCGCTCGGCGGCGGCGCAGCCTTCGTCGCTGTAGCGTAGTGGGCTGCGGTAGTGAGAACTCAGAAAATAGAGGCGCAGGGCGTCGGGGCTGTAGCGACTGAGAGCTTCTTCTACCGACACCAGGTTGCCCAGGGACTTGCTCATCTTCTCTTCGCCAAGCTGGAGCAGCCCATTGTGCACCCAGTGGCGGGCAAAGGGCCGGCGGCCTGTATAGGCCTGGCTTTGGGCAATCTCGTTCTCGTGATGGGGAAAAATCAGGTCCTGGCCGCCACCGTGGATGTCCAGGGGGTCGCCCAGCAAGTCCAGGGACATGGTGGTGCACTCAATGTGCCAGCCGGGGCGGCCTGCTCCCCAGGGACTGTCCCAGGACGGCTCGCCAGGCTTGGCGGCCTTCCAAAGTACAAAGTCCATGGGGTGCTCTTTGTTCTCGTCCACCTGGACCCGCGCCCCAGCCATCATGCCTTCCAGGGTGCGGTGGCTGAGCTGCCCGTAGTCTGAGCTGCGGGTGACCCGGAAGTACACGTCGCCGCCCGCGGGATAGGCAGCACCCTTGTCCACCAGGGTCTGGATAGTCTCCACGATGCGGGTAATGGTCTGGGTGGCCCGGGGGTAATGGTGGGCGCGCTGGACGTTCAGGGCGTCCATCCCCTGGAAGTAGTCATCAATGTAGCGGGCCACCAGCGCCTCTTCGGAAATGCCCTCCTGCCTGGCCCGCTGGATAATCTTGTCGTCCACGTCGGTAAAGTTCTGGACGTGGGTGACCTGATACCCCAGGCTTTCCAGATAGCGGCGCAGCACGTCGAAGGTCACATAGCTCAGGGCGTGGCCGATGTGGGCGGAGGAGTAAGGCGTCACCCCGCACACATACATCTTGACCTGGTTGCCGGAGGAAGGGACAAACTCTTCCGCCTGGCCGGTCAGGGTGTTAAAGAGCCTCATAGTCCTTTCACCAGGCTGGCCACCGCCAGGGCGGCGATGCCTTCTTCCCGGCCGGTGAAACCCAGATAGTCGGTGGTGGTGGCCTTGATGCTCACCCGCTCCAGGGGGGCTGCTAAAGTGGCGCTCACGTGCTCTCGCATGGCTGGAATAAAGGGCCCCAGGCGGGGCCGCTGCGCCAACATTGTAGCATCAACGTTGGAGACCCGCCAACCGCCGGAGGCCAGCAGCTCCGCCACCTGCGCCAGCAGCCGTAGGCTGGAAATGTCTTTGTATTGAGGATCGCTGGAGGGGAAGTGCACGCCTTTGTCCCCCAGGGCGGCGGCCCCCAGCAAGGCGTCCATGATGGCGTGGACCAGCACGTCGCCGTCGCTGTGGCCCGACAGCCCCAAATGGTAGGGGATGGCAACCCCGCCCAGCACCAGCTTCCGGTCCGGAGCCAGGGGGTGGGCGTCAATGCCGATGCCGGTGCGGAAGTCCATAGGTGGCGTGGCGGTCACGGCCGCGCCTTTGCTTTGGCCCGCAGCAGCGCCTCGGCCAGGATTAAATCTTCAGGAGTGGTCACTTTCAAGTTGGCGCCGGAACCCAGGAACATCCGTACCGGGTGGCCCAGCGCCTCCAGCATGGCGGCGTCGTCGGTCACGTCCTGGGTGCAGCGCTGGTGGGCTTCCCAAAGCAGTTGATAGTCAAACACCTGGGGGGTCTGGGCGGCCCACAGCAGGCTCCGCGGCGGCGTGCCTGTGACCAGCCCCTGGGGAGACACTTTTTTGATTGTGTCCTTCACCGGCACGCCCGCCACCGCCGCGCCAGTCTCCTGCACCGCCTCCAGGCCCCTGCCCAGGATTCCCTGGTCCAGGCAGGGGCGCGCCCCATCGTGGACCATGACCCACCGGCAGGGGGAGAGGGCTTCCAGCCCCGCCCGCACGGAATCCTGGCGGCGCGCTCCGCCGGGGCAGACCCGGGACACCTTCCGGTATCCCTGCTGCTGCACCAGGTTCCGCCCCCTGCCCAGGGCAGCGGAGCCCAGCACCAGCACAACTTCAGTCACGGGGGCAAAACTCTCCAATTGATCCAGGGCGTAGCAAATCAAGGGCCGGCCCAGCAACGGAGCAAAAATTTTGTCGCCGCCCCCCATGCGGGAACTGGAACCGGCGGCCACTACAACCGCGCCGGTGTTGTAGCTACCTGTAGAGGACGACATTTCGATGCCTTGTTGCAGTCTGGAGCTGGCGAGCAAGCCCCGCAGGATTTATCCGCTCTTGAGCTGGGCAAAAATGATGCGCCCGGCGGCGGTCTGCAGCACCCGTGTCACCACCACGTCGTGGTAGGCGTTCAGGTAGCGTCGCCCCCCTTCCACCACCACCATGGTGCCGTCGTCCAGGTAAGCCACGCCCTGGCCCATCTCCTTGCCCTCCTGAACAATATTGACCCGCATCTCTTCGCCGGGCAGCAGTATGGACTTGAGGGCATTAGCCAGTTCGTTGACGTTCAGTACCGTGACCCCCTGCAGCTCCGCCACCCGGTTCAAGTTGTAGTCGGTGGTCAGGATGGGGCATTGCATGGACTTGGCAAGCTGCACCAATTGGGAGTCAACCTCGCTGTCACTGCTTACGCCCATGTCCAGCACTTCCAGGGTTATCCTGCCGTCCCGGCGCAGGCGTCCCAGCACTTCCAGCCCGCGGCGGCCCCGGTTGCGCCGCAGCGGGTCGCCGTGGTCAGCAATGTGCCGAAGTTCGTCCAGCACAAACCGGGGCACCACCAGCACGCCTTCCAGAAAGCCGGTGTTGGTGACGTCAGCAATGCGGCCGTCAATGATGGCGCTGGTGTCCACCAGCACAACTCCGCCCCTGGCCCCCGCTCCGGACTGCCCGGGTCCGGAAAGGGCAGGGAACACAGCGTGGACGTCGCCGCGGCGTTGCAGCCCCAACCATAGCCCGGCCAGTCCTAAAGATATGCTTACTCCCACGGGCGCGGCCCAGGAAAGCCTGCCTGGTAGCCGGTAAAGGGGGATGGAGACCAGGGCGGCCACCACCAGCCCGGCCAGCAGTCCCAGGGTGGCTGCCAGCAGAGTGCCCCCGGAGATGGAGCTGAAGTGTCCCATTACCTGGCGCCAGGGCCGGATAATCACGAAGGGTGAGGCCAGCAACCCAGCCAGGACACCCACGGCGGTCAGGGCCAGGCCCCAGGGAATGAACTGTTCCCGCTGATAAACTATCCGCGAGACGATATTGCCCAACTGCCAGCCGGCAACGCCAAAAAGGGCGGCGCCCAGAATCCGGACAAGCCAGGAACCCATCACAGGTATAGACCTCGCCAGTCACCAGGTGTGCAATATGCCGCCAGCATAGCACAAACCTGGCAGGGGCAAAAGTGACCCTGCGGTGAATTTTGCCCGGGCAAGACTGGCGCAGCCAGGGGATAACCAGTAGAATCACCCTGGCCGAGCGCTGATTAACTGCTTGGCTACCCACAGCAGGGAGGAATGTGATGTCCCAGGGCCGCAAGCCGCGCGTTTATCTTATAGGCACTGGCGGCAGCATCTCAATGGTGGGCCGTCATCGGACCGACTATATCAACTATTCCTACGACCGCAAACACCTCACTGTCCAGCAGTTGCTGGAGCGGGTGCCGGAGGCGGCGCAATTTGCGGATGTAGTAGCTGAGCAATACCTTAACGTGGGCAGTCCGGACGTGCAGCCCCAGCACTGGCTGGCCCTGGCCCGCCGGGTGAACCAGATTTTTCACCAAGATCCGGAGGCGGCCGGGGTGGTCATCACCCACGGCACCGCCACCTTGGAAGAGACTGCCTACTTTTTGAATCTGACTGTCAAGAGCCGGCGTCCAGTGGTGGTCACGGGCTCCATGCGCCCTCCCTCCGCCCTGGACACCGACGCGGACTTGAATCTCTTGGACTCCCTCCGGGTGGCCGCCGCGCCCCACGCCGCAGGCTACGGCGTGCTTACGGTGCTCAACAACGAGATTCAGGCTGCCCGTGATGTCACCAAAACCAACAGCTACCGGGTGGAAACCTTCCGCGCTCCAGAGTTGGGCTTACTGGGCTATGCCGACTCGGACGAGCAGGTAGTATTTTACCGCAGCCCCACCAAAGCCCACACCACTGCCAGCGAGTTTCATGTGGCAGGTCTGGATGAACTGCCGCGGGTGGACATCGCCTACGCTTATGCGGGAGCCGACGGCCTGGTGGTGGACGCCCTGGCTGCCGCCGGTGTGCCGGGAATAGTAGCTGCGGGCCTGGGCAGCGGCGGGTCTCCGCCAGGGTTCATGGCCTCACTGCTCAAGGCGCGGCAGGCGGGAGTCGCGGTGGCCATCGCCACCCAGACTGGCAACGGCAGAGTCATGCTTACCCGGCGATTCACGGAGGATGGCTACATTGTGGCAGATAATCTTTCGCCCAAGAAAGCCCGCATTCTGCTCATGCTGGCGTTGACCCGGACCCGGGACTCCAGGGAAATCCAGCGCATGATGCTGCATTACTGAAGTTTAGTGGAATTTAAACGTGCCGGCAGCGTGTTCCACAGGAGGATACGAGATGGAAAATCAAGCTTCAGGCGGCCGTTTTCGCGCGGTAGGCGACGGCAGCGGCCTGGCCCCCGGTGAAGGCTTTTACCAGGAAGAAGTGCAACTGGCCTTGCGCAACCGGGGAATGCCCCTGGAAGGGATGCGATATCCCGTAACGCCTACGGGTATGCACTACCTCCTGGTGCATTTTGACGTGCCGGATATCCGCGCCACCGATTGGCGTCTGAAGGTCAGCGGTCTGGTGGATAACCCATTGAGCCTGAGCTTGGAGGATATCAAGTCCCGCGCCGCACGCACGCTTACAGTAACGCTGGAGTGCGCGGGCAACGGCCGGGCCCTGCTCAAGCCCAGGCCGGTGAGCCAGCCCTGGCTGGTGGAAGCCATTGGCACCGCCCAGTGGACCGGCCTTCCCCTGCGACGGGTGCTGGCCGATGCCGGGCTGAAGAAAGGTGCTGTGGATGTAGTTTTTACCGGGCTGGACCGGGGCGTGCAAGGCGGAGAGGTCCAGTATTACCAGCGCAGCCTGACGGTGGCAGAGGCCACCGCCGAAGATGTGCTGCTGGTCTATGAAATGAACGGGGAACCGCTCCAGCCACAGCATGGTTATCCCTTGCGGCTGTTGGTGCCCGGCTGGTACGGCATGGCCAGCGTCAAGTGGCTGGGCAGGATTGAGGTGCTGGGGGAGCCTTTCCAGGGTTACCAAATGGCCCATACCTACCGCTACTCCCAGACCGCGGACGACCCCGGTGAGCCGGTGACCCGCATTCGGGTCAGGTCCTTGCTGGTGCCGCCGGGCATACCGGATTTCTTGACCCGCACGCGGCTGGTGGAGGCAGGGCTGGTGGTGCTTCGGGGACGGGCATGGTCCGGCGACGGGCTGATCCAGCGGGTGGAGGTCAGCACTGACGGAGGCAATGTTTGGCAGGATGCGCAGCTGGACCGTCAGAACTCGCCCTATGGCTGGTGCGGATGGTCGCTGCGGTGGGAAGCTGCCCCCGGCCAGTACCAGATTCTTTCCCGTGCCACCGATGCCCGGGGCAACACCCAGCCGGTGGACCAGCCTTGGACATTTCAGGGCATGGGCAACAACATGGCCCAAGCGGTGGAAGTGTTCGTGGAGTAGGGACGCAGTTGCCTGGCCTGAATATTCGCAAGGGCGGGGAGGTGCTCCCCTACCCTGCACAATGCGTAGGGGCAGGTTGTAAACCTGCCCCTACGCGGTTAGCCAAATGCCGGATGGTTACCCCGGAACCTGGTCGTATTCGTCCCGCTCGCTGATTACTTCCTTGGCCCGCAGCGTTTTGATCTGGTCGTCGGAATAGCCCAGGAGACCGCCCAGGATTTCCTCATTGTGCTCGCCTACCCTGGGGGTGGAGCCAATCACCGCCGGAGTCCGGCTAAAGTGCCAGAAGTCGCCGGAAACGGCAATGCTGCCCGCCAGGAAGTCCGGCACTTCCACCATGGCCCGCCGCTCCCACGGGTGGGGGTCTTCGGCGGCCTGGGGGATGCTGTTCACCGGCGCGGCTACCACATCGTGCTCCGTGAAGTAAGCAATGGCCTCTTTCATGGTCATCTTGCCCAGCAATTCCCGCATGGCGGCATTTACTTCGGCCGCGTGCTTGGCCCGCTCGGGCCTGGTGGCAAAGCGGGGGTCTTCCAGCCACTCTGGCCTGCGCAGGGCGTTGCAGACGCGGTGCCAGTGGTGCTGGTCGCCTGCGGAAATCAGCACCCAGCCGTCCTTGCAGGGGTAAGTGCCGCTGGGGGGAGCCGTATTCTCGCCCCGCTTGGGCTTGACGCCCGCGCCGTGGTAGGCGGTGATGGGAATCTCGGTGTAGCTGTATCCCGTATCTGCCAGACAAACGTCAATGGACTGGCCTTCACCGGAGAATTCCCGCTCGTGGAGGGCGGCCAGGGTACCGATGGTGGCATGAAGGGCCGTGGTGCGGTCAATGATGGGCACGCCCGCGCGGATGGGAGGCATGCCTTCTTCTCCGGTGACCATGGCAATGCCAGACATGGTCTGGCCAATGGGGTCGTAGCCAATCTGGTCCCGGTAGGGGCCGAACTGGCCATAGGCTGACACATTGACCATGATGATGCGGGGGTTCAGCTTCTTCAGCACGTCATAGCCATAGCCCATCTTCTCAATGGTGCCGGGCCGGAAGTTCTGGAGCAGCACATCGGAGACCTTGATCAGCTTCTCCATAATTTCCCTAGCCTCTGGCTTGCGCAGGTCCATGCTCAGGCTCTTCTTGCCGCTGTTGTATTGCACCCAGTAGGCGCTTTGCTTCCTGACCCACGGGCCGTGATAGCGGGTTTCCTCTCCTCCCAGCCTTTCCACCTTGATTACTTCGGCTCCCATGCGGGCCAGCACTTGGGCGCAACGAGGCCCTGCCTGGTGGCGTCCAAGGTCAAGCACACGAACCCCTTCCAGCGGATGCTTGAGTCCAGCCATACCTAAATTCCCCCTTATTGAATCTGGCGCCATTTTACGCCGGGGTTCTGCAAAGAGCAAGTTAGGAGTCTTGGCGGTGGTTCAGTTTGCGGCGGCGGCAGGAAAGAGGTCTATCCGTCGCACCGGCGAAAGCCGGTGTCCAAATACGCGCCAGGTTGTCGCGGCCTGCTGGATTCCGGCGCAAGCGGGAATGACGAGACCCAAAATGAACCAGTGCTGGAGGCTTCTTTTCATTTTCATGCCCACTTGCCCATGTTAGAATTGAACACTTGTTGCCTGCAAGCCTTTGGGGAGTGGCGCAGTGGTCACGGAAAGCCAGAAGCCTTATTTAAAGTACGCAGTGTTTTGCCGGGATGCTGAAGAAGGCCCAGATGGGACTCTGACCATCGGAGGCGTGGTGGACCTGCTGGATATGCCTGCGCCGGAGACCGTTGTGGGCGCTGGGCGTCCCGCCATGGCCCACGTGGAGTTGCAGCTTGCGTTTTGTATTGGCGGCGCATCTCCAGGCCCCCACCGCCTGATGGTGGGCGTTAAAGCTCCTGGCCTGCCCTTGGAGCCTCCGCCGCCCCAGTTGATAGACTGGGAAGAGGGAATCGTGTTCCAGCGGTGGATCAAAGCTTTCCGAATCCCAGTCCAGCGCCCCGGCCTGCACGTGGCGGCCATCTTGCTGGACGGCCTCCCCCTGGGCGAGGCCAGCTTCCTGGTCCGTTTCAAGCCTGCGGCCTCTGCCGCCTGACCCGCCGCTCCGGGTTTCTGTGACAAAATTCGTAGCGTATCCTTGAAATTTCGTCGCCAAGCATGTATGATGTCCGACGCATTCTGCAAACTGGAGGATCATATACGTCTTGGCTTCCACTGGAAAACTGCGCTGATGGGCGTGGTAGCTGTTTCTGGGTTGCTGGCCGTGGCCTGCGGAGCTGCCGCCACCGCTACCCCTGCGCCCACTACAGCGCCTGCGCCCACAACTGGCGCAACCAACACTCCGGTGCCCATTCCGCCCACTCCCACTGCCGGACCTACGGTAACTCCTCGCCCCACCAGCATCGTATCGGCCAAGGACACTGTGGTGCTGGTGCTGGGCACCGAGCCAGTACAGCTCCACTCTTTCCTAAGCATCGGCAGCAGCCTGGATGGCGCCGTCACCCGCGACAACCTGGTGGACCCCCTAACCTATTCGTCTGGTGACGACCGGCGCATCATCCCCACCAGTGCGTCGGAAAGCTGGAAGCAGCTGGCCCCGGATACTTGGCAGTTTGAGTTGCGCAAGGGCGTCAAGTTCCAGAACGGCGAAGCCTGGAATGCCCAGGCCGCCTTGCCCTCCCTGGCCTTCCAGGGCGTCGGCGGCAACGCTAACTACAGTTATCCCTACACGGGCGCTTACACGGCGGAGGCTGCTGGCGAGTACACCGTCAACATCAAGTGCGCTGCGGCCTGCCCCATTTTCCCCAACACCTCCATATTTTTGAACTTTGAGGCCCCCGGATACCTGGCAGAAAAGCCCAACGTGCAAGACCGCGCCAGGACCGTAGTAGGCTTTGGTGCGTACAAACTGACCAAATGGGAGCCTGGCGTCGCCATCAACATGGAGGCTTATCAGGACTACGTCCCTGCCGGCACCAACTACGAGTTCCAAAAACCCCTGATTAAGAACGTCAAATGGGTGTTCCGTGGCGAGACCACGGTGATGGCCGCCATGATCAAGCAAGGTGAGGCCGACATGGCCTGGGACGCCGGTGTGGACACCATCAAGGCCCTGCCCAAGGAGATGATCAAGACCGGCAGCTCTGCCGAGCTTCTGGCCTTCACAGTTAACACGCTGTGGCACCCGGAGTTGAAGAAGCTCAAGGTGCGCCAGGCCCTGGTGGCCGCCGTCAACTGCAAGGAGATTGTGGACACCGTTTACTCCGGCGCCACCAAGTGCCGCGGCAACATCATCTGGCCGGGCGTCATTGGCGCCACGGTGGAGAACACTGCCCCCTACGAATACAATCCCGCCAAGGCCAAGCAACTGCTGGCTGAGGCTGGCTACGACCCCAAGAACGTCATCAAGATTACCGGCCGGGCCACCCGCATTCCCAAGCAGGTTGAAATTTACGAGGCCATCCATGCTTACGCCAAGGCCGCCGGCATTAACATGGAAATCAACGTGGTGGAGCCGGGAGTCCGGAACACCATCAACCTGTGCGGCATCGGAAGAGCTGTTGGCGAGGTGCTGACCGAGCGCGGCAAGCAAGCCGCCAACACTTCCGCTGCAACCCTGGAAGAGTTCAAGGCTGCGGTGGACAAAGGCGGCGCTCAGTGCGTCACCGGCCACCTGATTGAAAATGAGCCTTCCAATGAGACCCTGGACTATGGCCGCCAGGTGGGTCGGTACTTGAACTGCTCCTTTGCTGCCTCCCTGGTGTGTGACCCCAGTCCCGGCGGCATCCAGGAGCAGATTGCTCCCGCCCTGGCGGCGGCTGGCGCCGATCGCCAGGCCAAGCTGGGCGCGCTGGCCGACCGGATGCACAACGACGTGCTGTTCTTCCCCATGTTTGAGCTGCCCGTGGTTTATGCGGTTAATCCCAAGCTCAACTGGAAGTCCCGGTATGACGGACGCACCCGCGTGCAGAGCATGTGGTTCAGCCGGTAACCAGGCATCACATATAACCAGTCAGGACACCTTCAGGAGGCAGGCCCCAAACCTGCCTCCTGGTTTTTGCCTGCCGCCCTGCATAGCTTATTCATTTACACCATTGTAGTAGGGGCGCACCTGCATGTGCGCCCAGGGTAGAATCCTTGCTGCAGGGCAGACACATAGGTCTGCCCCTACCGTCATCGAGAACGAATCAATCCTGCTGCCGCCCTGCGGCTTAGTTGCATTTCCGGAAGGCACAGTGTATTCTCCCTGGAGATTTGTTTTCAGGAGGAGTACATGGTCCTGAAATGCCTGGCTAAACATGGACTAGCCAGCCTGGTCTTGCTGGTGACCGGTCTGGCAGTGGCTTGCGGCGCGGCGGCCACCGCCACTCCAGCGGGCACCAAGGCTCCAGTGCCCACCAACACCCCCGTTTTTGTTGCGCCCACGGCCATACCTGTCCAGGCCCCCACCGCCACCCCGCTGCCCACGGCGCTGGTGTCCGCCAGGGACAGCATTACCCTGGTGGTGAACGAGGAGCCGTTGCGCATGAGTCCCTTCGCCACCCAGGGCGGCATCGCCGCCTCGGTGGGCCATGATAATAACTCGGACCCGCTGGTCTGGCGCGCTGCCGACGACCTGCGCGCCGTGCCCACCACTGCCTCTGAGGGTTGGAAGCAAATGGGGCCAGACATCTGGCGTTTCAACCTGCGGAAGGGCGTGAAATTCCACAATGGCGAGCCTTGGAACGCTCAAGCGGCCATGCCGTCCCTGGACTATCAAGGGGTGGGCAACAACGACAACCGCAGCTACTCCAACACCGGCGGCTTTAAGGCCGCGCTGGTGGATGACTACACCATAGACATCAAGTGCGACCAGGCCTGCCCCATTTTGCCTGACACCGGCTTCTTCCTGCAGTTCAGCGCTCCCAAGTTCATGGCCGCCGCCACCAAGGAGCAGTTTGAGCGGGGCATCCAGGGCCTGGGACCCTACAAGCTGGTGAAGTGGGATCCAGGCGTCTCCATCACTCAGGAAGCCAACGCCGACTACGTGCCGGCGGGCAGCTACGAGTTTCAGAAGCCGCTGATTAAGAACGTCAAGTGGGTGTGGCGCGGCGAGCCTACGGTAATGACTGCCATGATCCAGGCCGGCGAGGCGGACATGGCCTGGGACACCGGCGTGGACTCCATTAAAGTCCTGAAGAAAGAGCAGATGAAGTCCGGCAGCTCCGCCGAAGTGTACATTTTCTGGATTAATACCCTGTGGCACCCGGAACTGAAGAAGGCAAAGGTCCGCCAGGCCATGGCTGCTGCGGTTAACTGCAAGGAGATTGTGGACGCTCTGTACGGCGGCCTGACCCCTTGCCGGGGCAGCACTGTCTGGCCCGGCGTCACGGGGGCTACGACGGAGAACACCAAGCCCTACGGATACAACCCCACCCGGGCCAAGCAGTTGCTGGCCGAGGCTAACTACGACCCCAAGAACGTTATCAAGCTCACTGGCCGGGCCAACCGCATCCCCAAGCAGCAGGAAGTGTACGAGTCGGTGCAGGCTTACCTCAAGGCGGTGGGCATGAACGTGGAAATCAACGTGGTGGAAGCCTCTGTGCGCAACTCCCTGCGCCAGTGCGCCATTGGCACGGCGGTCAACGAAGTAGTCGCCGCCCGGGGCGCAGACCCCAAGACCACTAAAGCAACCCGTGAGGATATGCAGGCAGCCTTGGACAAGGGCGGGGCCAAGTGCCCCACCGGTGACATGATTGAAACGCCCATCTCCAGCGAGACCCTGGACTTTGGCCGCAACGCCCTCTACTACCTGAACTGCGTTCGGCCCCAGTCCTTTGTTTGCGACCCCAGTGCCGGCGGGCTCCAGGACCAGCTGGAACCGGCCCTAGCGGCCAGCGGCGCGGAACGGCAGAAGTTGCTGGCGGCCATGAACCAGCGCGCCCATGATGACGTGCTGTTCTTGACCCTGTTTGACCTGCCGGTGATTTACGCGGTCAACGCCAAGTTGCAGTACACGCCGCGCTTTGACCGCCGCGTGCGCGTCAACACCATGTGGTTCAAGCCCTAAGGCTACCAGCAAAGGTTGCACACTAAGCCGCTTGGCGAGGGGGTCCTGAATACCAGGGCCCCCTCGCCGCGTTTTGGGATGGTCATTGAACCACGTGCTCTCCCCTGACTATAATGTTGGTCAATGCTAATGGCTTGGGAGATACTCAGTTGGCAAGTGAGACGGGCAAACGGTACGTGTGCGGCAAGTGTGGAGCGGAATTTATCGTCACCAAAGGTGGCGCTGGTTCCCTGGTTTGCTGCGGCCAGCCCATGCAGCTTAAACGGTAGCCAGCAGCTACAGGAACAGGGGAGCAACTAAATGGCTAATCAACTGGGCAAGCGTTACCAGTGCGCCAAATGTGGCAGCAGCGTGCTCTGCACTAAAGCAGGCCAAGGTGTCATCCACTGCTGTGAAGTGGAAATGGAGTTGCAGCAACCCCGCAAGCTGCCTTCTTCGGATTGATTGGTTCCTGGGGCGTGACCTTGCCGGCGATCGGCTTAGGGCCTTGCCAGACGCTAATAGCTTGGTCAAGAGTGCCTGCGCATGGTGAGCTTGCCGAACCAGAAGCGGGGAAAACGGCGCATTCTGAGCTTGGCGAAAGAAGGCGCATTCAGGGCCCTTCAGTGTTTCAACTAGCCGAAGGGTTCACCACATGCCGGAATTGCCACAGGCCATCCAAGTCTGTGCAGCGGATAAATGTATCCTGTGGCCCCGCTAAGGCCTGGTTCCAGGACGCCCCCGTTAGGCAGTGACCAGTACAGCCGGTGCAGCCGGGCTGGGCGCCGCCGCCGCAACTTCGGGCAGCGCCAACGCCAGCCGGATAGTAGTTCCTTTGCCGGGAGTGCTGGAAATCGAGGTTTCAGCTCCAATGGCCTGGGCATAGTCCCGCAGTCCCAAGAGCCCCAGTCCTGCGGATACGCTGGCGGGGTCAAAGCCGCGCCCATCATCCATCACTGCCAGTACAAGCCGGTTTGAAACGTCCACACCAAGGCTGACCTGGGCCTTGGTGGCCTGAGCGTGTTTCAGAATGTTGGTCAACGCCTCTTCCGCTACCCGGTAAAACCCCAAACGCAGCTTCTCCGGCAGGCCGTGTCCTTCCGGTCCTTCCAACGCCCCAATCTCGGCGCCGATTTTGAGGTCCAGGTCAATTACGGGCTTGAAGCGGTCTGCCAGGCTTTGTAGGGCGGGCGCCAGACCAATTTTGATGATTGCCGGATAAAGCTGCCGGCTCACTTGCCGCAAGTCCTCGTCCTGGATGTGCTTGAGTTCCTCTTGAATTCGTTCCAGCATTCGGTAGGCGGCGCCGGGGTCCCTGCGCAAAGTCTTTTGGCAAAGGCTAATGGATATGGAAAGCGCCACCAATTTGGACTGGACGTGGCCGTGCAGGTAGTCTGCCATCTCCCGGCGCAAAGCTTCTTGTACCGCCACCAGGCGCCGGGAAACCTCTTCCGAGGACTGAACGGGCGCTTTGGCGTCGTCCCGGGCTGGCTGGGTTAGCTTTGTTAGAGAACCTCGGGTGCGCAGAATGCGGTGCAAAAGGAGACCGGCCCTAGAGAGTGTCGTCAAATAAGGAGGGTAACACTGCTACGAGATTTGGCTGAAGATTCAGTAAACTGGCAGGATGACAGCATCCCATCGTCGCCATGACATCTCAGATCGGGTTTGGGAATTATTAGAACCCCATTTGCCTGGGGAGCGGGGTAAGGTGGGCAGGCCGGCCTTCGACAACCGCCGGTTCTTGAACGG
>VGZV01000022.1 GCA_016872385.1 SAR202 cluster bacterium
AAATTACGCCACCTGGTGGAGAACTCCTTCCTCCTTTTCAAACAGTGGCGGGGCATAGCGACCCGTTATGCCAAAGGGTCTGCCTCTTACCTAGCTTCCTGTCAGATCCGAGCGGTAATAATCTGGAGTAAGTTATTTTGACGACACGCTCTAGGACATGCAGCGGTCAAGGCCAAAATGTGACCACTTCATACATGCCTTATTTGACCAGCGGGATAACCTCCCGTCCCATCAATTCAATTTGCCGCAGCACCTGTTCCTGTGGCATTCCCGGCCACTGCATTCTGAAAATCAGGTAGTTTACCCCCAGCATCTGCTGGTAGCGTTGAATCTCCTGCACCACTTCCTCCGGTGACCCCAGCAGGAACCGGTCGCGGGCCAGCTCCCTGTAAGGAATTGAAAAGCTCTCCTGGCCAGGCAGCGCCTTGTCCTGGCCCCATTCGGCGTAGGCCTGATATTTGGGCGCAAGGTAAGGTTCGCTTTCCCTGTAGGCGGCAGCCTGGTCACGAGCCACGTACAGTTCCCGCATCATGGGCAGAGTTTCAGGCATGGTGTGCCCGGTCTGGGCCAGAGCCTCCCGGTAGCCGGAAAACTGCCGCGTGACCATGGGTATAGTGGCATGAGGATTGATTAACCAGGGGTAGCCCCAGCGCGCGGCGCGCCGGATGGCGGCATCGCCGTTGGCGGCCATCCAGATGGGCGGGTGGGGCCGCTGGACGGGCCGGGTGGCTGGCCGCACTTTGGGCACCTGATAGTATTTGCCCTGGAACTCCAGTTCCTCCTGGGACCACAGGCGTTTCATGACCTCCAGCGCTTCCCGCATCCGTCCAACCCGCTCAGCCCGCTGAACGCCAAACGCCGCATACTCCTCATCCCGGTACCCCAACCCTATGCCCAGGACGAAGCGCCCGCCGCAAATGGCGTCCAGGGTCGCCACGCTTTCGGCCAACTCCACCGGGTTATGCAGCGGCACCAGCACTACCGTGGCAGCCACTTCCATATTCCCGGCCTCCGCCGCCAGGCGCGCCAGCAAAGGGAAGCTGGTGCTCATCTGGTAAGGCATGGCCAGGTAATGCTGGCCGGTGGCGATCAGATCAAAGCCAGCATCCCTCGCCGCCCGCACCTGTTCCGCGCTCTCCTGGATTTTTTGGGTCATGGACTCGCCGGGCAAGTATTGATTGGTGACAAAGAAGCCAAGTTTCATGTTGCGCTCCAGCAGGGCCACCTAGGTGCGCCGTAATTCTTTGGTAATAGTTGGGTGTGAACATAATATTACAAACTGGGTGTCCAGCGGCAGTGGCCTACGCAAGGCTGGCGGTTAATGGCCAATTTGCCATATTGGGCAGACTAGCAGAACACCTTGTAAAATGCCAGGTGCGGCGGGCCGCAGCGAGCCTTTTGAGGCGGCAGAGGAAAGAGGATGAAAATCGCCCGGTACCGTGTGGACAGGAAGACGGCATACGGTGTGGTAGAAGGCGACGAGGTCGTCGAAATCCGGGGAAGCGCTTTTGCCCGTTTCCGCAAGACACACCTCCGCACTCCTTTGGAGGGGGTGAGGTTGCTACCTTTTTCAGATGCCCCGCAAATCTGGTGTCCCGGGGACAACTTTCCGGGCCCTAGGGCGCAACGCAGAGGCCGGAGCACACACAATCGGGACGACGAAAGCTATCATCCTGAACCCTGGCAGAAGGCTACCAACGCCCTTACTGGTCCGGGGGATCCCATCATCATCCCCAAGGATTCTTCGGGGGATGTGCATTTTGAGGGTTCGGCGGTGGCAGTTATCGGGAGGACCTGCCGCCGGGTCTCCCCGGCGCAGGCCCAGAAATTTATCCTGGGTTACACCTGTGGCAATGATGTTAGTGACCGCACCTGGGAGCGACACGACCGCAGCCTCTGGCGGGCTAAGGGATCGGACAGCTTTGCGCCAGTGGGGCCGTGGGTGGAGACTGGCATTGAACCCCAGGAAATAGAGATCTTCGTGCGAGTCAACGGCAAGCGGGCGCAGCACATCAAAGCCGGCGACATGGGGTTCAGTTTTGCTGAGATAGTTAGCTACATTAGCCAGCAGGTAACGTTGCGTCCTGGAGACCTGGTGTTTTCAGGCACGGCCGGCGGCACCAGCGTGCTGCACCCCGGGGATGTGGTGGAGGTGGAAATTCCGGGCGTGGGAATTCTGAGCAACCCTGTGGTGGCGGAGTTCGATTCCAGCAAGTAAGACCTGGGCAGGGCAGGACCATTGGACTCCGCAAGCTCCAATCCTTCGACAAGCTCAGGCTGGGCGGCTATTTCGCCCGTGGTGAGCCTGTCGAACCACGAGCACCGACCCATTTCAACACCCTCTTTTTCGGTTAGAATCGCAGCAACTTGCGCAGGGACTGGCTGCTCCGGTGCGGCCCGACTACGGCCAGCCGCAAGTCATCCTCTTTCACCAACCGCTGGGCCACCCGCGCCACGTCCTCCTGGGTCACGGAGTCAATACCGGCCACTACTCTGTCCAGGGTCTCCACTTCGCCCAGGAGAAGCTCCTGGCTGCCCAGCCAGGCCGCCACGGCGCGGCTGTCCTCCAGCCGCAGCAAGAGACGGCCTTTGGTGTATTCCTTGGCTTTAGCCAGTTCCTTGTCCGGCACCTGCTCCCGCATAGCGTTCAGTTCCCGGACCACGCCCTGCACTGCCTCCCGGGTCTTTTTGGGTTCCACTCCGCAATACACAGTGAGAGAGCCGCAATCTCGGAAATTTTGCACCGAGCTGTGCACATCGTAAGCCAGGCTCTGCTTCTCCCGCAGGTTCAAAAACAGGCGGCTGCTCATGCCGTCGCCCAGCACCACGTTCATCATTGCAAAGGCGTAGCGGTCCGGGTCGGTAAGGGAAAGGCCGGGCAAACCCACGCAGACGTGGGCCTGGTCGCTGCGGCGCTGTTCCACCAGCACCACCGGCTCAACGCTGCCTAAGGCCACCGGCTCCCAGGGCAGCGGTTCCTGGGGCGTCCAGTGGTGCGTTGCTTCAGATACCAGGGCCACCACTTCGTCGTGGGTAACGTTGCCGGCCACCGACACCACCGCGTTGTTGGGGCGGTACTGGCGTTCCAGATAGGCCCGGATATTGTTCAGCGGAATAGCTCCCACCGATTCCGGCGTGCCGCCCACATCCCGGCCCATGGCCTGCTCCGGCCACAGCGCCTCGTCAATCAGCAAGTCGGCGCGGTTGGAAGGGTAGTCGTTGGTCATGCGCAGCTCTTCCTGCACCACCTCCCGCTCCTTTTCCACCTCCACCGGGTCCAGCAGGGGATGCAGCACCAGGTCCATTACCACGTCCAGGGCCTGGCGGAAATGGGGCCGGGCCACTTTGCACCAGAAGACTGTCATTTCCCGGTCGGTGCTGGCGTTCATCACGCCGCCCACGCCTTCAATTGCCTCACTGACCTCCCGGGCGGTGGGCCAGCGCTGGGTGCCCTTGAAAGGCAGGTGCTCCAGGAAGTGGGAAACCCCGGCCAGTTCCGGCGATTCGTAGCGGGAACCTGCTCCCACCGAGACCACCACAGAGACGGAAGTGGTGTGGGGCATGCTGGCGGTCAAGACCCGCAGCTGGTTATCCAGGACTGTGCGTTGAAACATTCTTACCTCAATGGACTACTACGTGGAAAAACAGGGTAGTGTATCAGTTTGCTTAAGGACTCAACTCGTCACGCCGGCGAAGGCCGGTGTCCAGAAAGGCAACGGGTTAAGGCGCTTTACTGGATTCCGGCGGAAGCCGGAATGACGGAGGTCTAATTGATTAACTGTCATAAAGACACATTATTTGGCCCACAACCCTTGCGCAGAGATCAGCTGCTTAGCCAGGCCACGTCCCCGCACAGGTCGGGGGCATGGGTCCGGGAGGAAAACACCTGGTACTCCGCCTTGGCTTGTCCGATGGTGGTGTCTTCGCCGTGGCCGGGGTAGACTGCGGTGTCATCGGGCAGGGAGAGCAGCTTGCCGGTGATGCTTTGCAGTTCCTGGCGCAGAGCTTCCGGGCTGCGGGACTTGCCTGGCCCGCCGGGGAACAGGGTATCTCCGGAGAACAGATGCTTGCCCACCAGGTAGCACGTGGAGCCGTCGGTGTGGCCGGGCGTGGCCAGGGCGGTAATCTGGCGGCGGCCAAACCGAATGACATCGCCGTCTTTCAGCAGCCTGGATGGTGGGGAGGGAAGCCGGTGGGCGTCGCCCGGACCGATGGCCACCGGCGCAGTCACCTGCTGGGTAATCTCTTGAAACCCCAGCAGGTGGTCCTGGTGGCCGTGGGTGATAAGAACAGCCTGGATGCGCACGTCCCCAATGGCAGCCAGAAGCTTTTCAGGCTCGGCGGGAGTGTCAATAATTACTCCCTCGCCCGTTTCCGGACAGGTCACAATATAGCCATTGTTATTGTACGGCCCCATGTTGATTTTAATGATGCGGACTTCGCCGTCATAGTGGAAAGACATGGCTGGCCCCCGGAGGATCAAAACTGTACTACCAATTTTAACAGAAGGTCGCCGGAACTGGGCTGGGGTTGACGTCATCCCACCGCAACCATCGGAGCCAGGGGACGCATAGTGCCTTCAAAAATGCGGCGCAGGTAGCGACCCGTGAAGGACTGGCGGTTTTGGGCCAGTTCCTCCGGCGTACCTGCCGCAATCAAACTGCCGCCCTTGTCGCCGGCGCCCGGCCCCAGGTCAATGACCCAGTCGGCATTCTTGATAAGATCCAGGTTGTGCTCAATGAGCAGCACAGTGTTGCCCTGGTCTACCAGGCGGTGCAACACCCGCAACAGGGCGGCGCAGTCTTCAAAGGACAGCCCGGTGGTGGGTTCGTCCAGCAGGTAAAAGGTCTTGCCAGTAGCCCGGCGGGACAGTTCGGTAGCCAGCTTGACCCGCTGGGCTTCTCCGCCGGAGAGTGTGGTGGCGGGCTGCCCCAGCCGGATGTAGCCCAAGCCCACGTCCCGCAGGGTCTCCAGCTTGGGCCGGATGCGTGGGAAGTTCCAGAAAAACTCCAGAGCCTGGTCCACCGTCATGAACAGCACGTCGGCAATACTCTGCTCCCGCAAGGTGACTTCCAGGGCTTCCCGGTTGTAGCGCTTGCCCTGGCAGACTTCACAGGGCACGGTCACGTCGGGCAAAAACTGCATCTCAATCTGGATGTAGCCTTCGCCCTGGCAAGCCTCGCAGCGGCCCCCTTTGACGTTGAAGGAGAACCGGCCCGGCGCGTAGCCGCGGGCGCGAGCTTCAGGCAGGCTGGCGAAGAGGTCGCGGATGGGCGTGAAAGCCCCGGTGTAGGTGGCCGGATTGCTGCGGGGCGTCCGCCCGATGGGCGACTGGTCAATGTTGACCACTTTATCAATGTTCTCCACCCCCAGCAGGGCGTCGTGGGCGCCAGGCAGCTCCTTGGCCCGGTTCAGCACCTGGTTGAGCTTCTTGTAAAGCACCTCGTAAACCAGGGTACTCTTGCCGGAGCCGGACACACCCGATACGCAAATGAGCTTGCCCAGGGGAAGGGTCACGTCAATCCCCTTGAGGTTGTTCTCCCGCGCCCCTTGCAGCTCAATGGACTTGCCGTTGCCCTCCCGGCGGTCCTGGCGCATGGGGATTTCCTTGCGCCCGCTGAGGTACTGGCCGGTGAGAGAGTTGGGGTTGTCCATTACCTCCTGAAGCGTTCCAGTGGCTACAATGTGTCCGCCGTGTTCCCCGGCCCCCGGCCCCAGATCAATAATGTGGTCGGCGGCCCGCATCATGGCCTCGTCATGCTCCACCACCACCACGGTGTTGCCCATGTCCCGCAGGCGGGTCAGAGTGTCAATCAGACGGTGGTCGTCGTGGGGGTGCAAGCCCACCGTCGGCTCGTCGCAGACGTACAGCACGCCGGTGAGGCCGGAGCCGATTTGGGTCGCCAGGCGCACCCGCTGGGCCTCGCCGCCGGACAAGGTGCGGGCCGAGCGGTCCATGGTCACGTAGTCCAGCCCAATGCCTTCCAAAAAGTGCAAGCGTCCTTCGATTTCCTTAAGTATCTGGCGGGCAATGGTCAGGTCCCGGGCCGACAGGGTTTCGCCAGGATGCGGGCCCGGCGCGTTCGGGTTGACCGAGTTGACCCAGACAATGGCCTGCCCGATGTTCATTGCGCAGACTTGCATTATGCCCAGGCCGCAAACCTGCACCGCCAGGGCCTCCGGGCGCAGGCGCTGGCCGCCGCAGGACTGGCACGGGCGGGCGGCCATGTACCGCTCAATCTCCTGGCGCACATGGTCGGACTCGGTCTCGCGGTAGCGGCGTTCCAGGTTCGGAATCACGCCTTCAAAGTTGGTCTCCCAGCTATAGACCTGGCCCCGCTGCGTCTTGTGGCGCACCGTCACCGAACGGGACTTGTTGCCGTACAGGACCAGGGCAAGCTGCTCCTGGCTGAGTTCCTTCACCGGCACCCGGGCGGAAAAGCCGTGGGAGCGCGCCACCGATTCGATGAGGCTGAGATACCAGCCGCTGGAGGTGCCGAAGCGGGACCAGGGGGCCACCGCGCCCTCTAAAAGAGAAAGGTCTTTGTTGGGGATGACCAATTCCGGGTCCACCTCCAACTTGAAACCCAGGCCGGTGCAGTCCGTGCAAGCCCCGTGGGGACTGTTGAAGCTGAAAGTGCGGGGCTCAATCTCCGGCAGGCTGGTGCCACAGGCCACGCAGGCAAACTTCTCTGAATAGACCAGCTCCTCCTCGGGCCGGCCTTCCTGGCCTTGCAGCAGGACTTGCACCACTCCCTCGCCCTCGCGCAGGGAGGTCTCCACCGATTCGGCCAAGCGGCCTTGCTCCGTGTCTGGCCGCACCACCACCCGGTCCACCACCAACTCCACGTAGTGCCACTTTTGCTTGTCCAGGTTCAGGTTATCGGTCTCTTCCAGCAGATGGACCGTACCGTCCACCCGGACGCGGGTGAATCCCGCTTTGCGGGCCGCTTCAAAGACCTCTTTATGCTCGCCCTTCTTGTGACGGACCTTGGAGGCCAGCAGGGTGATGCGGCTGCCTTCAGGAAGAGACAGAATGGAGTCCACAATCTGCTGCACGGTCTGGCGCTGCACCGGACGGCCGCACTGGGGGCAGTGGGGTTTGCCCACGCGGGCAAAGAGCAGGCGCAGGTAGTCATAAATCTCAGTGACGGTGCCCACGGTGGAGCGGGGGTTGTGGGAGACGCCCTTCTGGTCAATGGAGATGGCCGGGGACAGCCCCTCGATGTAGTCCACGTCGGGCTTGTCCATGCGGCCCAGGAACTGGCGGGCGTAGGCGGAAAGGGACTCCACGTAGCGCCGCTGCCCCTCGGCGTAGATGGTGTCGAAGGCCAGGGAGCTTTTGCCGGAGCCAGACACGCCGGTGATGACCACCAGCTTGTCCCGGGGGATGGTCACGTCCACGTTTTTGAGGTTGTGCTCCCGGGCGCCTTTGACGACGATGAACTCCTGGGGCATGGGGCTGCACCTTCCAATGAGGAGTTAGTTGCTATATTGTAGCACCCACAGGATTTGCGGTGCTGTCGGGAAGTCTGGATTTTAGGGGATGGATTGACGGGGTGTGACCCTTCAGTTACAGGTGCAGAAGTAGGAAATACCTTGATGCTTGGTGATGGTGAAAGCCCTACAGATTGGGCTGATTGCGAGGACTGGGAGGATGGATGTGACTTGACTCCTGCATTAGACCCAGTCTTGGCAGAACTGTGGGATAACGAGAATGATGCGGAGTATGACCGTCTATAGGCTGGATTGTCATCCCCGTTCGTCCTCTACACAGCCTAGGCATCCCGGCCAAGTAGATCAGATTCGAGCTTGTTACGCGCAAAGTGGTCGGGGATCTCTAGAACTTTGAGCAACGCTTAGCGTTGATATTCTACTGTAAGTTGGACGGCCTTCTTAAGGGGCATCCGTTTGGCGACTTTCTTAGTGCTCCCTCCGTGGACTATTGCCGATCTCCAATCGTAGGAGATACGGGTGTCGTTGAAGATGGCTTTCCGATCAACCCCGCTCTTGCCAAGAAACTCAGCAAGCCGCACTGCCGCGCGAAAACTCAGCTCACCCTCCTTTTTTGCCAAGTAGAAGGGCTTCCAGGCTGATCCAGGCGTCGATAAGCTTGTCCTCAAGGTTGGACCTCAGCAGCGAGGATTCCCATCGGCGGAGAGGCAGGCTCAACAAGTTGATATTGGGACTCTTCTGGAGGAGATGCCAGACATGAAGAACTTGTGCTGCCTTTTCCTGATCCAGTGTAGCGAGCGGACCCAGCGAAGGTGGCGACCAGCCCCACCGGGTACTGCCCCCGCCGAGCGCCATTAGACCCTCACTGTGATGCTCCTGGAAAATGACTGAGATTGGGGCATTCATTACCAGGCGCAGCGCCGTGATGGCGAGGTCAGCGTTGACTCGGGGCAGTTGGCCCAGCACGGCATTCAAGTCAGTCGAGGGAGGTCGGCCTACCACGGTCTGGCGTTTATGCAGCACTGCGGGCTTGTCCACGTAGTAGGTGTTCCACTGCGGCACACCCGCATCTAGCGGTGGCAGGCTCCGCTCCCGATTTATCCATCGCTCAAGTTCTTCTATCGATGCAGGCAGGAGCTCTAGCTCGTCACCGAAATCGAGCGCAGCAACCTCCATCTTCAAATTGCTCAACGGCAGAGTCGTGTGGAAGACAATGCTCTTGCGACGAAGCTCTATCCTTAACTGGTCGTATGTTTCGACGAACCTGGTTTCGTCCCAATCAAGCTGTACCCCTTCCCGCAGGTATCGCCACAGGAAATTCGTCAAAAGGGCACGCGTTAAGTTGATCCGCTCAGGCTTACGAAGAAAGCCACCACCATCGACAATGATGCCCTCCCGGAGTTCAGGGTCTTTTTCAATGGCGTCCGCTGCCGCTTCATATTCGGGCAACTTAAGAAGGCCAATGGTGAGAGTGAATCGCAGATCAGACAATGCCGGTCTGTCGAAGTCAATAGCCACATACGGAGCGGTGTCTGGCCGATTAACCACCGTCGAGACTGGCCTTTTCGGGATTTCCACGCCGTCCAACTGGCGGCAGACCTCGTGGGTCAGGGATCGGAGAGCACTTCTGAGGTGTTCCACTGTGTCCTCCTCGCCTCATCGCACTACCCCATAGGGTTACTTATGAGTGAGCCGACCGCGTTTGCGGGCAGGCAGCCCTACCCCAGCTCCACCAGCGAGTCGCCGCCTTTGACGTTATCCAAAGGCTGCACCAGCACCGCCTTGACCACGCCAGGGCGGGCAGCCCGCAGGCTTTGTTCCATCTTCATGGCCTCAACCACACACAACTCATCCCCCGCCGCAACCTGGTCGCCGGGGCGCACCCGAATTGCCATCACCCTCCCCGGCATGGGAGCGCGCACCAGGTTGCCGGACTGGCCTGGGGGCGTGACCTGGCTGGGCGGCGGCGCGGGCGGCGCAGCAGGGGCGGCGGGCGGCACTTCCACTACATAGGTCTCCCCATCCACGGTACAGGTAACGGCGGGGCCGCCTGAGTCCTCCACCGTTACGGTGTACCGGCGGCCCGCCACTTGCACTCGCACAGTAACGACGGCCATCAGGCTTTTCTCAAGCGGCGGGCCTGGTGCTGCTCCTGCCGCCCCTGCAGCCGCCAGGGCGAGGCGGTCTGGCCCGGTTGTTGGCCGATGGAGGTCATCCGTTGAGCAGCCACCACCGCCGCTGCTATGGCGGCGGCCAGTTGCCGACGGGCCTTTTCTGCCTCCAGGTCAGGCATGGGCGGCGGACTCCGTTGCCGGTTCGGCCGGCGTGGTGCGGCGCAGGTGGTCCAGAAAGGCGCTGGAGCGCACCTGCTGGTCCAGCCAATGCTCCACCGAGGCCGTGAGGGTGGCCTTTAGCTCCTGGGCCAACTGGTGGTCAATGGTCAGGGATGGGATTTCAGCCAGGCGCTGGCGGTGCAGCAACCGCAGCACTTTAAGGGTCCGCACCGACAGGGGCCGCAGGTGCGCTCCTAACGGCGCGCACTGGCTGCACAGAGTCCCGCCGCCGTTGGGGGTAAAGCGATGGTCCCCTGGAACCAGCGGCTTCCGGCATTCCACGCACTGGTACAGTTCTGGCAGCAGCCCGGAGGTTTCGAGCAACCGGAGTTCAAAGTAGCGCAAGGGCAGGTCCGACTCCGGCGAACGGCCTATCCCGGCCAGCACTTCCAGCGCGAGAGAATACAGCTCCGGGTTGGGGCTGGCCTCGGAGCCAAAACCGTCCAGGAGTTCCGCCACGTAAAGTCCGCGGGAAAGGGCAGGGAGCGCGTTTCTCAACGCGGGGAAGCTGTCTGCTACCTGGGCTTGGGCAACCTGGTCCAGGGTGCGGCCGCGGGTCAGCGATAGGTTCACCAGGGTTAATGGCTCCAGGTGGCCCACCAGGCGGCTGGACACTTTGCGGGCGGCCCTGGCGGTAGCTCGCACCTTGCCTGACTCACGGGTATAGCAAACCACCAGCAAATCGGCTTCGCCCAGAGGGTGGTTTTTCAGCACCAGAGCCTCGGTGCGGTAGGTCTTGAGCACAGGCACGGCTAGATTTCCTGGCGGCCCTGAAAGGCCCGGCTCAGGGTAAGCTCATCGGCGTATTCCAGAGAGCCACCTACTGGCAAGCCCCAAGCCAGGTGGCTCACCTTGACAGCGCGGCCCGCCAAGTGGCGGCGGATATACATGGCGGTGGCCTCCCCTTCCAGGGTGGCGTTGGTGGCGATGATTAGCTCCTTTACCTGGCCGCCTTCCAGCCTGGTTAACAGCTCCTTCAGCTTGAGTTGTTCCGGCCCCACGCCGTTCAGGGGCGAGATTACCCCGTGGAGCACGTGGTACAGTCCACGGTAGCAGTGGGTGCGCTCCAGGGCCAGTACGTCCAGGGGGTCTTCCACCACGCAAATCTGTTCCTGGTTGCGGCGGGAGTCGGCGCAGATGGGGCAGATGCTGGCATCGGCCAGGTTCTGGCACCGCTGGCAAAACCCCACCGACTGCTTGACATCGGTGATGGCCTCGGCCAGGGCCAGGGCCTCCTCGGCGGGCAGACGGATGATGTGGTAGGCCAGGCGCTGGGCGCTCTTGGGGCCGATGCCCGGCAGCTTGTTCAGCTCGTCAATCAGCCGAGACAGGGAGGGCGAAGTGGATGGGAGGTGTTCCAGGTTCATATGGATGCCTGAGGAAACTTTTGGAGGATTTCCTTATCAAAAGTTTTGAGGGGCACGTTGAGTTCCTGCGCCAATGCAACCATAACCGAATCAGCGCCTCTCAATCCGTGTTGCTGGGCGACGTGGGAGGAATTGCTCATGCGATCCCTATCGAGTGGATAGAGTTCTATCTTACCTTCCTTCTCCCAGTCACGGAGGCTCATTTTTGTTCCGACTAGCAAGGCCTGCCAACCCGCTGGCGCTCGGCGGCTAATTGCAGCAACCATCTCCACCACCGCCAGCATCGGCAGGTGGAACACGTAGTCGCCATTTTCCAGGCCATTGATGTATGGTCGGGCCTGCTGATGCAGGACGTCTTCCTGCAGCAACGAACTCACCAGAATGCTAGAGTCCACTACTACGTGTTCCATTTCCGGTCCCTTTGCTCGCGAATGGCGTCCGCGGCGGACACCCCTTTGGGCCACACCTTGCTTATCTCCTGGCTCAAAGCACGCCAGCGGTCAAAGGGGTCTTTAATGGACAGGAGGCGGACGGCAAGTTCCAGTTCTGTCAGGGCGTCCTGAAGTAGCTGACTCGCCTGCTCGACCAATTCATCAGGCAATACTTGGCCCTTCGCCACGTAATTTCTGGCAAGGGCTTCAGGCAATTTTTTGGCAAAATGTACCATCACATCTTTGGGAAAGGGGAGGGTCGCACACGAGTCTTCCGACTGATTCCCCTTAGCTTTATCAAGGACGTTGAGATACTCCTTCACACCCCCTTCCAGTTCTGAAGCGTTCTGGTTGAGAATACCATCAAGGCCCTTGACTAGAGCGGCCATGCTCCACACCCAGAACAGAACTCGCAGGAATTCGCTCCGTTTTTCTACCCCCAAGTTGTTCGGGTGCTCATAAGCTAGCTGAAAGGATCGTGAAGCCTCATTAAATCGGTGTAACTGGAGCAAGATTACTGCTTTCAAAAGTCTAGCAAGAGGATACCCACCATATCTAAGTGCTGCATCGCAAGACTTGATGCCTTCCTCATATTGTTCCTCTTGATAAAGTAAACTGGCCTCCAGCAGCAACAGGGGTTGCTTCTCTTGGAGCGGCAGGTGAGGCGCACTCTTTAAGAACGATTGCAGTTCTTGAATCGTTACCGAGCCTTCGCCAATTCTCTTGAACAAGGCGGGTGGTACTGCGCCCTGTCCTCGTCGCTGAACCGGCATAGCGATGCTTTTTAACCGGTTCCAGACTTCTTCTTTAGCGAGGAAGACGGCCATCCAGGTTTCCTGAATAGCTGGTCGCAATATGACTGATGTCGGCGTCATGGTGTGGGAACCCCTTGACCCTCCCCGCCCCTTTACCCCAGCCCCGGTATGTTCATGCCGCCCGTGACGGCGCTCATCTTTTTGGCGGTCAGCTCCTGGGTCTTGGCAAAGGCGTCGTTGACCGCCGCCAGCACCAGGTCTTGCAGCAACTCCCGGTCCTCCACTGCCTCAGGCTCAATGGTCACTTTCTCCACCACTTGCTTGCCGGTCATCACCACTTTCACCACGCCGCCGCCCGCGCTGCCCTCCACGGTGAGGGCCTCCAACTCTTGCTGGATTTTCTGGAGCTGCTGTTGGAGTTTCTGGGCCTGGCGAATCATGTTTCGGTTCATTCTGCTACCTCCCGGACAATTCTGGCGCCCATCCCCTGGGCGGCGCGCACCAACGAACTTTGCTGGGCCTGGCGGCTGGTCACGCCGGATGGTTGGCCGCTGGCCAGGGTGAGCTTGAAATTATAGTTCTTGCCAAAGGACTTGGCCACGGCATCAGACAGAAGCTGGCGGCCTTTGGGATCGTCCAGTTCCTCCTGCATTCGCTCCATGTTGGACTGGTGGGTAAAGGGCAGCACTAGAGTATCGCCATCCACGCTCACCTCAGAACTGCGGCAGTTGCGCAGCAGCGGCCCCAACACGTACTTCTTGCCCCGGTCCCGGTCCAGGGACTTGACTACCGCCAGCCAGCGAGAAGCCATGTCCTGGTCTCCCGCCGGGACGGCAGGTGATGCCACCGGGGCGGCGGGACGGAACGTGGGCGCTGGGGGACCGCTGGAGCGGCCGGGAATGGACGGGCTGGGAGCCGCACCCCTTGGCTGAGGAGTGGGATTGGTCGCCGGGACTGCCGCAGGTGTACGGCTGCCTGCCGCTGGCATGGACGCTGGCGCCGTGCTCCGGCGCGGCGGCGCGGCGGGCGGAGCAGCCCTCCCAGAAGTTGGAGGGACTGAACCGGTAGACGCTGCTTCCGCCGGACTGCTGGCGGTGCATATTTCCACCACCGCCAGTTCCAGAGGCAGCGTCGAGGGTGCATCGTGGCGCATATTCACGTCGCCCCACACTTTCAGGGCATTGATGATACGCCAGGGTGGGAGTTGTTCAATCACCTGTTTGACCTGGGCGATGACGTGCTCCGGCAAGTCCAGGGCCTGTCCTGGCCCCCACTTCAGCAGCATGGCAGCCCGCAGCAGTTCCAGCGCCTGGCGGTGCAGCTGGCGCAGGTCGGTGCCGTCCCAAGCGGCCTGGTTAATTACTTCCAAGCTGGCGGCGGTATTCCCCATGAGCAGGTATTTCATCAGGTCCAGCCAGCGGTCGCCGTGGCCCAGCCCCAGCAGCTCCTCCACCTGGGGCAAGCCCACACCCTCGCTGAAGGACACCACCAATTGCTCCAGCAGGTTCTCCGCATCGCGCAGGCTGCCGTTGGCCTGGCGGGCCACCAGACGCAAGGCCTCCGGCGTCACCGCCACGCCCTCGCTCTGGGCAATGTGGGACAGGCGCTGGAAGATGAGGTCTGGGGGCAGCTTGCGAAAGTCCAGCCGCTGGCACCGGGAGACCACCGTGGGCAGAATATTGTGCGCTTCCGTGGTGCAAAGGATGAAAATGACGTGGGCGGGCGGCTCTTCCAGGGTCTTGAGAAAGGCGTTGGAGGCGGGGCCAGTGAGCATGTGGGCTTCGTCTATGATATAGACCTTGCGGCGGCCCTGGACTGGAGCAAAATTGACCTTGTCCCGGATGTCCCGGATTTCGTCAATGCCCCGGTTGCTGGCGGCGTCCAGCTCAATAATGTCCAGGCAGCGGCCCTCATTTACCGACTGGCATAGGGCACAGGCGTTGCAGGGGTCGCCGCCCTTCGGGTCCAGGCAGTTCACTGCCTTGGCAAGGACACGGGCAGTGGTGGTCTTGCCGGTGCCCCGGGGTCCGCAAAACAGGTAGGAGTGGGCAACCCGTCCCTGTTTAATGGCCTGGCGCAGGGTCGTCGCCACATGCTCCTGACCTGCCAGGTCGCTGAAAGTGCCGGGCCGCCACTTGCGGTAATAGACCTGAGAGGTCATGGCTTGTCCGTTCCCACGGTGTCAGCAGCAAACACCGCGGCTAGAGCCTGCTGCTCCAGGGCCTGCATCTGGCCCGTTTCCTCCGGCTCCAGGTGGTCGTGGCCCGCCAGGTGCAGCACCCCGTGAATGATAAGCAGCGCCATTTCCCGCTCCAGGGGCGTGCCGGATTGTTCTGCTTGCCGCCGGGCCTGGGGCAGGGAGACCACTACTTCACCCAGGGGCGGCGGCTCATCCTCCGGCCACGGGAAAGAGAACGGGTCAGATTCGGCAGGTTTTAGCAACCGGTCCTGGGGAGCTTCTTCCTCTCCTTCCCAATGTCCGGAGTGGCTGGCGGAAAAAGAAAGCACGTCAGTAGTCTCGTCCAGACCGCGGAACTCCAGGTTCAGCCGCCGCACTGTAGCGTCGTCCGTCACCAGCAGGCTCACCTGGACTATAGCTTCCGGCGGAATAGCCACCGCCAGCGCCTGCTCCATCACCGCAGTCAGCCACCCTTCGGACAGTTCTTGCCCGAAGAGTTCGTCCACGGAGATGTCAATCTGGCGGAATGGCTGGAGTGGCAAGGGCAGACAGCGCTCCTTTGGCACACTGTGCGGGGAAGAGGAAGCTCAAGGCCATGATAGCATGGGCGCAAGAACAGCTTCAAGGAGCAGGTGACGCAGGTATCAAATAGGGCAAAGACTATTATGGCCTTATCGATTCCGACTCTATCCAAGAATTTGCACTGGCCCTAATTTGCCGGATTGCATCCGCCATCGGGTGTAATTCGAGCGTGTCGCCGAGGATCGAAAACTCCTCTGTAGTCGGGTCGTAATGCCTTACAAAAATTGTCCCTTGAGGAAGCCCAAAGGCACTCTTGATACCAATATTGAAGTCCGCTATGAAACCTCTACTTGACGATGTCAACCCCGAGATCCATTTGTAGAGTTCCTCGTCATAGTGCTCCAACATATTGCGGAGATGGGTATTCTTCAGTGGCGAAGATGGGTTGACACCCAAGATATCGCGTATAGTCCTGGGCTGAACATCTTGAGAAAGTTTCTGATTAACTAGTAGCAACCAAATATTGTGACAGTGAGAAAGAAACGAGTGCACGGATGAAAACACAAGGTCGGTAGAACCCGCCTTGTGGTTGATATTCTCATAAGCTTTTAGCGCAAATGTACACTGAGTAGACACTTCTCTGACTGCCATTTCAGTCAATAAACTCTTCATGCGCTGACTTTTCCTCTCAATACAAAGTCATGAGCGATTAGAAAACCTACTTTAACGGCCTTTCGTGAAGAGTTATGTTCTCGGCCCCAAGCCCACATTGTTCCTTGCATGGCAGAAAGCCGGTTAGGGGACTTGTACCGTTACAAGAGGCTTTTGAGGAAAGAGGAAATATGAGAACAAAAGGAACTGGTACCCCGGAGGGGCTTCGATCCCCTGACCTCCACCTTGAAAGGGTGGCGTCCTATCCAGACTAGACGACCGGGGCACGCAAACACATTCTACTACAACCTTTCAGCGGTCAGCAATCAGATGTACTCGTTCACTCAGGACTGATTCATTCTTATCATGGCCGTAGGGGCGCACCTACGTGTGCGCCCTGGGGAGTGGCATTACCCAGGGTAAGATACACAGGTCTGCCCCCACCCTCGTTGATAATGAAACGACCCTGCTACCTCAGCCTCGGCAAGCTTGACCCTCCCTTTGTCGCCACCTACAATTTGATGAATGGGCATTTGCGTCCCGGGAGTTGACATCTGTGTTTGAAAGCCTCACCGACAAGCTAACCGGCATCTTTCAGCGGCTATCCAGCAAGGGCCGCCTTACCGAAAAGGACGTGGACGAGGCCCTGTCCCTGGTGCGCCGTTCTTTGTTGGAGGCCGACGTGAACTTCCGGGTGGCCCGGGACTTTGTGGCCCGCATCCGGGAGCGCGCATTGGGCGCCGATGTCATGCAGAGCCTGACCCCTGGGCAGCAGGTGGTGAAAATTGTCCATGAGGAGCTTACCGCCGTGCTCAGCGGCGGCGACCACAAGCTGACGCCTGGCAGCCGTCCCCCCACAGTGCTCATGCTGGTGGGACTGCAAGGCTCCGGCAAGACCACCACCGCCGCCAAGCTGGCCCTGGCCCTGCGCCGCCAGGGGCACCGTTCTCTGCTGGTGGCCGCCGACCTGCGCCGTCCCGCCGCCATCCAGCAGTTGGAGACCCTGGGCCGCCAGTTGGACATCCCTGTGTTCTCCCAGGACCCCAAGACCACCACCCCGGTCAAGGTGGCCCAGGCTGGCCTGCGTCATGGGGAGCAGTTGGGTGTCCAGTGGGTGATTGTGGACACCGGCGGACGCCTCCATATAGACGATGAACTGATGCAGGAACTGGAGGCAATCAAGGGTGCGGTGTCGCCCAAGGAAATTGTCCTGGTGGTGGACGCCATGACCGGCCAGGACGCAGTCAACGCCGCCCAGGAGTTCCATCGGCGGGTCAGCCTCACTGGCCTCATTGTGTCCAAGCTGGACGGCGACGCGCGCGGCGGCGCGGCCCTTTCCATCACCCGGGTGACCGGCGTGCCCATCAAGTTTGTCGGCGTAGGGGAACGCCCCGACGCCCTGGAGCCTTTTTACCCCGACCGCATGGCCTCCCGCATCCTGGGCATGGGCGACGTGCTCAGCCTTATTGAGAAGGCCCAGCAAGCCGTGGACCAGCAGCAGGCCAAGGACCTGGAGCGCAAGTTCCGCCAGGCGTCTTTTGATTTTGACGATTTTCTCCAGCAAATCCAGAACCTGAAGAAAATGGGTTCCCTGGCCCAAGTCATGGAAATGGTACCGGGTTTCAAGCAGATGGGTAAGAAGCTAGGAGCCTCAGAACTGGATGACTCCCAGCTAAAGCGGGTGGAGGCCATCATCCGCTCCATGACCAAGGCCGAGCGCCAGCACCCGGAAATTATTGATGGCAGCCGCCGGCGACGCATTGCCCGGGGCAGTGGCACCACGGCCCAGGACGTAAACCAGCTCCTTGGCCAGTTCCGGCAGACTCAGCAGCTTATGCGCCAGTTTGCCCGCAACAAGCGGCCTGGCAACCTCTCCCGTCTTTTCCGCTAGACAGTTACCACCTCCACCTGCTGGCCCTAGTTAAAGCGTTTGCCCGCATGGTTGCGCAGGTCCTGGTTAATTGGTGTTGCGGCACTCACATGATGCTGCGCTGGGCCTCTCGTATGCCGCCACTTTCTTCCGTCCGGCTGTCGCCTCTTACCAAGTTGGCGCTTTTATGGCTCTAGTGGAATCAACCGCTGGACGGGCAAAGCACCCCTCGGCACGCACTCTTTCAGCCCTTACCCCTGTTCCTTCTCTCCCACTTTGTGAGAAGTGGAGGGAAAGGGGCATTTCTGGGGACACCCCAGACCTCGGCGCGGGCTGTACCATGCTGTTTTCACCAGAGTCCTATTCAATCAAAGCAAGCTCAAATCTATAAAAGAAAATAATCATTAAAAAGAATTATAATCATGTGATACGTGGAAAATAAGAAACAATAATAGTATTGACAGCATTACAAACGCCTGCTACCATCCAGCCAGCTTGCAGCGCTAGTCAGCTTAGCAGATATTAGCTCACAAATATACATAGTGAAACGTACCATTAGAGCCATTTAATGCGAGATAACGCAAACCGTTGGCTAGAGCAAAAGGAGGATGGTATGATGGCTGCCTCAGCGCATTCTGCCCAAACCCTGCTGGTCAAAAGTGCTTTGCATCATTGGCGCAGCGCAGTTTCGGCTGCACTAGCTCTCCTCCTGGTACTGATGCTGGCCTGCGGCGCTGCCGCGACTCCCTCAAGTCAACGGCAAGCCCCGCCGTCCGGCTCCGGCGCACTTCCCACCCTGGCGCCCCAACCTGTTCCCGCCACCGCGGCCAGCCCGGCGGTTAACCCTGGCACTGTGACCTGGATGGTAGGCAACTGGGAAGGCGCCAGGATGACCAATCTGCACGTAGTTAACCCCAACTACGGCAACCTGCTCCACAGCTTCCTGGTATCTACCAACGAGAAGCGCGACTTGATCCCCGGCCTGGCTTCCCAGTGGGAGGTGTCCGCCGATGGCAAGACCTGGACTTTCACCATCCGTGAGGGCGCCAAGTTCCACGATGGCCGCCCGGTGACCGCCGCCGACGCAGTCTTTACCTGGAACCACGCCTGGGGCCCCGGCTCACTGGAGAAGTCCACCAGCAGCACTACCCAGAACCAGGGACGGAATTTTGAGTCAGCCCAGCTGGTGGATGACCGTCGAGCCAGCCTGACCACCAAGAAAGTTGACGCTAGCATCCCCTACTTTGTGGGCGATGCAGTGGGATCGGTCCAGGGCATAGTCCTGCCCCGCTGGCCCGCCGACAAAATTCACAATGATGCGCAAATCCTGGCTTATGAGCAGTCCCCGGTGGGCGCTGGCGTCATGAAGCTGTACCGCCACGTGCCCAGTGAGGTGATGCAATTCGAGCGGTTCGAGGATTTCTATATGCCAGACCGGCGGCCCAAGTTCCGGTACTTGGACTTGCGGCAGGTGCCCGAAGAAGCCACTCGCATTGCGGCCTTGCGGGCGGGGGAAGCTGACATCGCGCCCATCAGCTTGTCCAGCCGCGCCCAGTTGGAATCGGCTGGCGGCCGGGTGGTCTTCGGCCCAGAAGGGACTTACCTTTATGCCCGTTTCCGGGAGCCATGGATAACCGACTATCCCACAGGCAAGCGGGAGGTGCGGCAGGCCCTGGCTTACGCCCTGGACCTGAGAATCTTCCGGGACAAGCTGTTTGGCCCGGAGGTGTACGTCTCCAAGGGCTGGAACAACGTCACGCCCAGCGCCCTGGGCTACAGCCCAGAGCTGGACCCTTACCCCTTCGACCCAGTCAAAGCTCGGCAGCTCTTGGCCCAGGCGGGGTATCCGGAGGGCAAGGGATTTCCTTTGCTTATCGTCAACACTTGGACTTCCCGGGCCACGCCGCTGCTGCCGGAGTCGGCGCAGATTGCCGCAGATATGTGGCGGCGGGAGCTGGGCATCCCGGTGGAAGTGCGGCTGGGTGACGAGGCCAAGTTCAAGCAGGACTGGATTACTGAAGGCGCCCTGCGCGGCCAGATTCTCTGGCGGGACAACGAGACCCGGGTGGACGCTGGCAACATAGTGCGGGGTACCTTTGGCACCCCCACAGCCCCAGGCCGCCAGACCAACGACCCCGCCATCTTCAAGCAGGCTCAGGAAGCCGTCGCCATCCTGGACAGGGAAAAGCGCGCCCAAGCCTACAATCAGCTCTACCGGGTGCTCAAAGAGGATGTGGGTGAGATTGCCCTGGGATATCAGAACATCCCCTGGGGTGTGGGCTCGCGTGTAAAGCAATGGGCGCCCATGCCCATGGCATTCTGGGTCTCTGGGCTGCACACCATAGTGCTGAAGTAACTCAGGCTTCCAGCTTCCCACGACATCACGGGCGGGGCAATTGCGGCTCCGCCCTTCACTTTTCAATTTCCCTGGCTACACGGTCTCCCCACGCCAGTAAGCATATCAGTTGCGCCAATATCCACCATTGACAGAATTGATAACGGCTGATAACATCCTGCCATCTTGAGACGCTAACCATATTTCATATATATTGTCCGATAATTTATCATCTAAACGATAGAATAGTAGAACTCAGTGCCATTGTAAGATGATAAATCGTCGGATGGTTGGCGGAAAGGGAGAATGGCATGAGCGTAACCCAAGCACGATCCACCCTGGCCTTGCTGGTCAAGACGGCCTTATACCACTGGCGTGCCGCAGCGGCGGCCTCGCTGGTTGTATTGTTGCTCTTGATGCTGGCTTGCGGCGCGGCGGCCACCGCCACTCCTGCGGCGCGGCCAACACTTGCGCCTGCACCCTCCAGCGGGAACCAGTCCACGCCCACAGCCATGCCCAAAGCTACCCCCGCCCCCGCGGCTCCCGTGGTCAACCCAGGCAAGGTGACATGGATGATACAAGGCTGGGGCAATGAACGGTTTACCTACAACTACGCAGTCGGCGGGGGCAACAACTTCGCCCGGTTCATGCAGGGATTTCTTGTTGCCACCAATGAAAAGACCCAGCTTCTGCCGGGCATAGCTTCCAAGTGGGAGATTTCCCCGGACGCCAAGACCTGGACCTTCACCATTCGGGAGGGCGGGTCCTTCCACAACGGGAAGAAGATTACCGGGCAGGACGTATGGTGGTCCTTCATGCACTACTGGGGCAAGGACGAGTCCGGCTCGGCAGTGGAGCGGGTGACCCAGAGCAGCGCCCAGGCTCTGGCGCGCGTGGTGGAAACTATTACTCAGCCCCAGCCCAACCAGGTGAGCATCACTCTGAAGCAGGCCAATGCGGGCTTTCCGGCGGCCTACGTCTCAGAAGCGGCGGCCAACTGGTACGGAATTATCCCCAGCCGCCCCAAAGTCCACGATTCCGTTCAAGAAGAGGCTTACGACAAAGACCCGGTGAGTTCCGGGCCTTTTGACCTGGTCAAGCACACCCCGGCAGAGGTGATGGCGTTCCAGCGGTTTGAAGACTACTACTACCAGCCCAAGTACGGCCTGCCCGAGGACCGGCGGCCCAAATTCCAGTCCCTGGACTTGCGCGTGGTGCCTGAAGAAGCCACTCGGGTGGCAGCCATCCGCTCCGGCGAGGCCGACGTAGCCCCGGCCAGCCTGGCCACCCGGAAACAGGTTGAGGCCGGCGGCGGACGTCTGGTATTTGGCCCGGAAGGCATCTATTTCCGCATCATGCTCCTGGGTTGCTACAAGCCGGCGAATCCTTGCTACAAGAAGGAAGTCCGCCAGGCCCTGGACTACGCTATTAACAAGCAGACCATCCGGGACCAGCTGTATGGCGGCCCAGAGGTAATGCAGGTCAAAGGCTGGGCGCACATCACTCCCAGCACCATTGGCTATGCTCCCGACCTGGACCCCTGGCCCCAGGACACCAACAAGGCGCGGCAACTGCTGGCCCAGGCCGGATATCCCAACGGTCAAGGCTTTGGCAAGCTGATTGTGAATACCTGGGTGTCCACGGCCATGCCTTTCCTGCCTGAATCCGCCCAGGTGGCAGCGGACTTCTGGCGGAAGGAGTTGGGATTGGATGTGGAAGTCAAGGTGGGCGACGAGGCTGCCCTGAAGCGGGATACCCTCACCACAGCCCTGCACGGCCAGATACTTTGGCGGGACAACGAGGCCAGTCTGGACAAGTCCAGTCTCTACCTGTCGTCCTACGGATCGCCCACCCACGGGGCCAGGATGCACGAAAACCCGGAATTCTTTGACATGGTGAGCAAGACCCTGGCGGTTACCGACCCCATCAAGCGGGACGCCGCTTTCCATGAGCTGAACAAGCGGGGCCGGGATGAGAGCTACGAGCTGGGCATCGGCTACGTCAACATCCCCTGGGCTGTGGGGCCGCGGGTGACCCAATGGCAGCCCTACCCGCTGGCCTTTTTCCCCTCCAACGTCCACAGCATTACCCTGAAATAGGGTTGCGTCAAGGCCACGGATTCTCTGGGGCGCGGCACATGCCGTGCCCCTATTTTTTGCCCCCCGTCATACCTTCACGCAGCGCCGTGAACAGGTACAGCGTGGCGTAGGTGCGCCAGGGAGACCAACGGCGGGAAAAGGCTTCTAACCGCTTTTCATGAGCGTATTCTGGACCGTAAAGCTGCAAAGCTGCCCTGCGCAGGGCCAGGTCGCCAGTGGGAAAGACGTCCATGCGGCCCAGGGCGCGCACCATGGCCCACTGGGCAGTCCAAATGCCTACCCCGCGCAAGGCGGTCAACCGCTCCAGCACCGCCGTGTCAGGCAGTGCTTCCAGGGAATCCAGTCCCCCATTTGGCTCCAGCGCGGCTTGGGCCAAGCCCTGGATATACTCTGCTTTACGCTGGCTGAGCTTCAGGCCACGCAGTTCCTCCACTGATGCAGCCAGCAGCGCCTCAGGCTTGGGAAAAGCGTAAAAGGTGTCGCCTGCAAAGCTGAACTGCCGCCCGTAGGTCTGCACCAGCAGCGTCCTGATGGCCCGCGCCAGGTGCGTGGTCACCTGCTGGCCGATGACCGCCAGCACCAGGGCCTCGAACACGGAGGCCACGTGGGGGAGGTGTTGTCCGTAGAACTGCTGGGTGAGACCGGCCATTGCCGGGTCTGATTGCGCCAGTTCGTAGAAGGCGGTCAGGTCCTGTTCCGTGCCCAACTGCCAGCTCAATTGCGCGGCGGCGGTCTGCTGCTCCTCCTGGGAAAGGGCACTCCCCCACAGTTCCACTTCCAGTTCGGGCGCGGCCAGGCTGCCTAAAGACCTGACGGAAGCCAGCGTTAGTTTGCCCTCCAGGTCCAGCAGCCGCCAATAGGCCCCGTCCTGCAGACCGTCGGCCCCGGCACGCCCTCCCACATTACTCAGATACCCGCCGGTGCGCTGAATGTCGAAGGGAGCCACGGGCTTGAGGATAAATGCAGCGGCGGGCTGCTGCTGTCCGGGGGGTGCTCCGGTCATAGCGTTACTGATCCCAGCGTGGTATATACAGCGCCTTTGGGCGTCAGGACGCTGCGCACCAGGCGCACCTCCTCCACCTGCCAGGGCGCGGCAGCCGCCAGAGACGTGGCTATCAGAGCTGTGCCGATGCGGCCCCGCACTTCCGGCGGCGCATCCTCCCGCACCCGGCCCAGAGTCAAGTGGGGGCTGAAGGGCCGGTGCTCCTGGGGCAGGCCCAGATGGGCCACCTCTTGCTCCACCTGTTCCTGCAAACGCTTCAATTCCTGGAGATTGCCCTCCAGTCCCGCCCAAATTACCCGCGGTTGCCTCCCGTTGGGAAATGCGCCCAGGGCGTGGAGCCGCAGCGGGAATGACTGGATTCCCTGGACGGCCACGGTCAGCGCGGCCAGCACTTGCTGCACTTGCCTGGGTTCCAGGGCCGCCATGAACTTCAATGTGAGATGTATGTTGTCGGGTTCAACCCAGCGAACTCCCCGCGGAATGGCCTTCCTCAGCTCTGTAATTAGCGCCGTCAGGCTTTGCCGGGCCGCTGGGGAGACGTCCACGGCGATAAAGGCTCTTACCGGCGCTGCATCCGTGGTCATGGCCGGAGGCCCTCCCAGAACTTTTTCAATTCCTTGTACCAGTAAACCAGGTCTTCCAGGGAGAACTGGGCGTTGGCCGGGCTGGGGTTGGGCACCACAAAAATATGGGTCACTCCAACGGCGCGCGGCTGTTTTCCCAAGGTGGGTTGTTCCTCTACTCCTTCCCCATATTTCAGGTAGGCTTTGTAACCCACCATGCCGTGAAAGCAGGCGATGCGGGGCTGGTACTGGAGTAACTTGTTTTTCAGGACAGGCGCCCAGCGGCGGAAGTCCGCGGCAGTGAGTCCCGAAGCCTGGGGCGTAGGGCGCTTCACCACATCGGTAAAGCCGATGCCGTAGTCCCGCAGATGAACATCATCCCGGGGCGATAGTTCCCGGTCCACCAGCCCTGACTGATTCAGAGCGCGCCAGAACCGGTTGCGGGGATTGGCGAAATAGTGACCCGCCCTAACCGAGTAGCTCGCAGGATTCAGGCCGATGAACACAAGCTCCAGACCCTCGGCCAGCGAGTCCTGGAGTGTGGTGAATTGGGCTTCCTCTGCCGCCAGGGCCTGCCAGCCTTCCATTCTATTTACCCCTGCCCTTCAGGTACGGGCAGGCCCAGCAGCCGGGCGGCGTTGGTTCCCAAGATTGCCGCCTGCTCAGCCTCGCCAAGTCCCGACTCCGCCACCTGGCGCAGCAACAGCTGGTGGCCCAGCAATGGATAGTCGGTGCCTAGCAGCAGGTGGTCTGCGCCTGCTAGCAAGGCAGCCACTGCAAAGACCTCTTTGCGGTAGAGAAAAGGCGAAGCCGCCGAGTCAAAATAGACGTTCTTCAGCGCTTCCGGCACTTCCGGCATCAGGGAATAAAAGGGGAGGCCGCCGCCCCAGTGCGCGCATATGATGACATTTTCCGGAAAGTTGCCAACGAAGCGGTACAGTTTGCCCGGGGTGGTGTTTCCTTTCCCTGGATACGAGTGCCCCACGGGTTCCGAGGAATGGACTACCACGGGCATGCCAAGGCGCCTGGCAGCGTCCATTACCGGCTGCATAGTTGAACGGTCGCCAATGTCAAATTCCTGGGTATCTGGGTGGATTTCACCAACGCCCTTTAGCCCTGCGGCGGCGCACCTTTCCAGTTCGGTCACCGCCATTGCACCCCACGCCGGGTTGACGGAGCAGAACCCGCTCAGCCGGCGGGGATAACGGCGCACCGAGTGGATGACATAATCATTCACCTCTTGCGCCAGCGGCAAATCGGTCCACCCCATGCCCAAGGCCACGGCGTGGTCCACCCGGGACTGGTCCATTGCCGCCACCAACATATCAGCGTCAGCCATCCGCGCGTCCGGTTTGGCAAACAGCGCCGCAAAGGTGGCGTCCCGGTTGCACAGCTCCGCCCAACGGGCAGGAAAGGTGGGCGGCAGGATATGACAGTGAAAATCAATTATCATGCTATATATCCATTCAATGCTGCCGTCAGGCCGCCATTATAGGGGGAGTTAGGGGCCTTGGGTAGACAGCAGGTGCCAGCGGATTTATAATTTTCAGCGCTCCAATCTGAAGGGAACCATTTATGGTCAGGAGGGGAGGGCCATTTCTACAACCACCGCCAGACCGGCTACGTCCGGCAGAGGCAGCGTTGCGAGCAACGGTTCGCAACCCCATGAAATAGCCCGGTTGCAGGCCATCGCCAAAGAGCTGCGCCGCGACGTGGTGCAGACCATCTATACTGGCGGCAGCGGGCATCCAGGCGGTTCCCTTTCCGAAATGGACATCCTGGTAACCCTTTATTTCCATGTTATGCGCCATGACCCCGCCAACCCTCGCTGGCCTGACCGGGACCGGCTGATTCTCAGCAAAGGCCACGCCTCAGCGGGGTTGTATGCCGTGCTGGCCAAGGCGGGATATTTCCCCAAGGCGGAATTGCCCACCTTCCGTAAGCTGAACAGCCGTCTGCAAGGTCATGCTCACCCCATGACCCCCGGCGTGGAAATGAACTCCGGCTCCCTGGGCATGGGGCTGTCCTTTGCCCTGGGGTGCGCCCTGGCGGCTCGCCTGGACAAGCGCAGGTACAATGTATACGCACTGCTGGGCGACGGCGAGTGCGACGAGGGCCAGGTGTGGGAAGCAGCCATGGCCGCGGCCCACCACCGGGCCACCAACCTTGTGGCCATTGTGGACCGCAACCGCATCCAGAATGACCGCACCACCGACGAAGTAATGAAGCTGGAACCTCTGGCTATGAAATGGCGGGCCTTTGGCTGGCGCGTCCTGGAAACCAATGGTCATGATTACACTGCGTTAATCAGCACGCTGGAAAGGGCCAGCCAGCGACAGGGACGCCCAACAGCCATCATCGCCCACACAGTGAAGGGAAAAGGCGTCAGCTTTATGGAGAACAATCCATCTTTCCACGGCAAGGCCCCCAGCGCCCAGGAGTTGGAGAAGGCTCTCCAGGAGTTGGCCTGATGGTATCCAAGCGTCCCAACGCCTCCACCCGCGAGACTTATGGCAAGACCCTGCTGGAAATGGCGGGGGAGTTTCCAGATATAGTAGTTTTGGGGGGCGATCTTAATGTCTCGGTGTTTACTCACCTGTGGCGGGACAAGCACCCGGACCGGTTCTTTGACTTTGGCCCGGCGGAGCAGAACCTGGTGGGCGTGAGCGCAGGGCTGGCGGCGTCCGGCAAGATTCCCTTTGTCAGCACTTTTGCCGTCTTTGGCACAGGGCGCCCCTTTGACCAGCTTAGGGTGCTGGTGGCCCAGCCGCACCTGAACGTAAAATTGGTGTGTACTCACGCGGGCTTGTTGACCGGCGAGGATGGCATGTCGGCCCAGGGAATCGAAGACCTGGCTTTGACTTGCTCGCTGCCCGGCTTTACCGTGGTTTCCCCCGCGGATAGCCCTGAGACGGCCCAGGTAATCCGGGCGGCGGCAGTGACGCCGGGGCCATTTTACGTGCGATTGTCCCGTGCGGCCACCCCGGTGGTGCATGGCCCGGGCTATCGCTTTAATCTGGGCTGTGCGGAGACCATGCGTGACGGGAGCGATGTGGCAATTCTGGCGACGGGGGTCATGGTCTCGGTGAGCCTGGATGCTGCTGAACTGCTGGCCCAGCAGGGAATCAACGCCAGGGTCATAAATGTCCATACTTTGAAACCGCTGGACGAGGAAGCTGTCGTTAGTGCCGCCAGGGACGCGGGCGCGGTAGTCACCGCTGAAGAGCATTACATCCACGGCGGTCTGGGCAGCATTGTGTCCCAGGTGCTGGGGCAGAAGCGCCCCGTGCCGGTGGAAATGGTGGCTTTGGAAGGTTATGCGGAGTCGGCCCCGGCCCAAGAGTTGATGGTCAAGTACGGCCTTACTCCCCAGCGGGTGGCGGATGCGGCCCAGCGGGCCATCAAGCGCAAGGGATAGCTTTAAAGTTCGTTGCCATTTTCCCCAAAACCGTTGTCCGTGTAAACTCCCGTCTGCCTGCCCTGGAACACGTGTACAATGAACTCCTCCCTGGCAATGCCCACTGCATCCACCAGGTCCTCGTCCACGGTGTCAATCAGTTCTTGAATGGCCTCCTGGGTAAGGCTCTCGTCAACGGTCAGGGTCACGTGCACCACGTCATAGGTGAAGTGGATGTCCACACGGCCTACCTGGCGGTCCTCTTCCAGCACGTTGTACGCTTCCGAGTAGGGAGTCCGGACTTCCCGCTCAAAGGTGAAATCAGCCACAGCGTGTCTCCTGCTTATTCGCGGACCTGGCCGCTGCCCATGACTATCCACTTGTAAGAAGTCAACTCCCGTAGTCCCATGGGGCCGCGGGCGTGGAACTTCTGGGTGCTGATGCCCACTTCAGCGCCCAAGCCAAACTGGGAACCATCGGTGAACCTGGTGCTGGCGTTGACGTACACGGCAGCGGCATCCACTTCATTCAGAAAGCGCATGGCTGCGGAGTAGTCTTCGGTGACAATGGCTTCCGAGTGGCCGGAGCCGTAGGTGTCAATGTGCTGAAGGGCTTCGTCCAGGGAGTCCACCACCTTCACCGCAGCAATGAGCGCCAGGAACTCCTTGCCCCAGTCCTCTTCGGTAGCAGGGACCACTTTCGGCCCAACTTTCGGCCCCAGAATGCTAAGCGAGCGGTGGTCGCAGTGGAGCTCCACGCCGGCCTTCAAGAGCCTTTCTGCAATGCCCGGCAGACCTTCCGGCGCCGCCTGGGAATGGATTAGCACTGTGTCCAGGGCGTTACAAACCGTGGGCCGTTGCACCTTGGCGTTGAAAACGATGTTGGCCGCCATGTTCAGGTCCGCCGTGCGGTCCACGAAAGTGTGGCACACGCCCACGCCGCCAGTAACTACGGGCATGGCGGCGTTTTCCGCCACAAATTTGATAAGGCCCGCCCCGCCCCTGGGAATGAGCAGGTTGATGTACTCTTTCATGCCAAGCATGGTCTCCACCAGGCTGCGGTCTGGGTTGTCCACGAATTGCACCGCATCCACCGGCACACCCGCCTCGGCGATGGCCCGGCGGATAAGCTGCGCCAGGGCCAGGTTGGAGCGCAGGCTCTCTTTGCCACCCCGCAGCAGACAGGCGTTGCCCGACTTGAGACACAGCGCCGCTATATCCACGGTAACGTTGGGGCGGCTCTCGTAAATGCTGCCGATGACGCCCAGGGGCACCCGCACCTTTCCGGTCCGCAGCCCGTTGGGCAGGGTGGTCATCTCCAGCGCCTCTCCTACGGGGTCCGGCAGGGCGGCGATGCTGCGCACATCCTTGGCCATGACCGCCAGCTGTTCCGGGTTCAGGAGCAGCCGGTCCAGCATAGCGGGTTCCATCCCGCCGGCCTGGGCAGCGCGATAGTCCTGGGCGTTGGCCGAGAGTACCTGGGACTGCTCCGTTTCCAGATACTTGGCAATGTTTTGCAGCGCCTGGTTCTTGATGCGGGTAGATAACCGCGCCAGCTTGCGGGCCGCCGCCTGGGCTGCCTGGCCTTGCTCCATCAATTGGTTAACGGCAGTGGTAGTCATGGGCCTCCACCGTAGAACGGCGCAAATTCATATCAATAATAACTGTATTAAGCAGCAGGTTGACCTTGCAGTGTGACGCTTATTTCACCGGCGCGGACCAGTTGCCGCACAGACGCATTGAGGAATTCCACCGACACCGGTTCACTATCCTCCCCATAGCTGATGATCACCTCACCCCGCTCCCCCACGGCGGCCACTGGCGGAACGTCACGTAAGACGACAATTAGTACGTCCGCATCGGGGTCATGCCGGATCTGCATTGCTTTCGTTACAGCAGCACCAGGTTGTTGCGGTGCACCACCTCTTGCCCGTAGTGGTAGCCCAGGATGGCCGGTATCTGGTCCGAGCGCTGGCCTTGCACCCTCTGGATGTCCTTGGATGAATAATTAGCAATGCCACAGGCAATGCGGTCCCGGCCTTCCTCAACAATGAACACAATATCGCCTCGCTGGAACTCGCCCCGCACCAGCTTTACCCCGGCCGGCAGCAAGCTGCCCTTGCGGCGGGCCAATGCCGCCGCAGCGCCCGCGTCCACCACAATTTCGCCCCGGTAACTGATGCCGCCGAGCATCCACCGCTTGCGGGCCTCCAGTTTCTCCGCCGCCGGTTCAAACAAGGTGCCAATGGCCTGTCCCGTCACGGCCCGCAGCACCACGTCCTTGGCCTTGCCGTGGCACATTATCATGGGAATGCCCGCAGTGGTCACCAGGCGGGCGGCGTCTATCTTGGTGGGCATTCCGCCCCTGGCCCAGGCGTTGCGGTGTTCCCCGGCGGCAGCTTCAATGGAGGCATCCACCTGCTGCACCACCGGGATTAACCGGGCAGACGGGTCCACCCGGGGGTCGGCGGTGTAAAGCCCGTCAATGTCCGTAAGGATGAGCAGCAGGTCTGCGTCCACCAGGTTAGCCACCAGGGCCGACAGGCGGTCATTGTCGCCAAACACTTCTCCGATTTCGTCCACCGCTACCACGTCGTTCTCATTGAGGATGGGCACTACGCCCAGCTCCAAGAGGCCCAGCAGAGTATTGCGGACGTTCAAGTAGGACTGCCGGTCGGATAGGTCTTTGATGGTCAGCAGGGTCTGGGCCACCTTCACCTGGTGCGCGGCAAATAACTCCTGGTAGGTGTGCATCAGGCGGCTCTGCCCCACCGCAGCCAGCACTTGCCGCGATGGAATATCCCGGCCCAGATAGTCCCAGTCCTCACCCAGCCCCTCCCTGCCCGCAGCAATGGCGCCGGAGGTCACCAGCAGCACCTCAGCATTCTGCTCGCGGCGCAGCCGGCTAATCTGCCGGGCCAGTTCGCCCATGGTATCCAGGTCCAGGCCGCGGCGCTTGCCTTCGGCCACGGTCAAGACACTGGTGCCTGCTTTGACGATGATGCGGCGATATTTGACTTCGGGCAGATTTTGGGTGTCTAGAGCCGTCTGTGCAGCAGTGCGGCCGCGGGTTGGCATAGGGCCATTTCCTTTCGCCGCGGCAAAGAACAACCGGCGGCGGTATTGGTTCAAATTATAACACGGCAGGAAGCTAAATCCCCGCCGTAGCGGCGGCTTCGCGTTCAACTGACCAAAATTTCGGCAGTCTAGAACTTGTCCACTGTCGCCGTCCCATCCTAAAATGATGATAGAGGGCTAGCCCTTCCAGCGGAGGGCCAGCCCCTTTAGACGTTGGCCCAACGCGCATTCGCCAAGGAGAAGATGGATAACCTGACCTATGGCTCTTGAAGGAATTCTGGCTACCCTGTCGCGGCATCCGGAAATGCAGCGCCACCTGGCATCGGCCAGGGTCTCCCTGGCTTCCGTGTCTGGCCCGCCGGCGGACAAAAAGCCTCCCCTGCAAGTTACTCTGCGCCAGGGATCCCGCGCACCATGGGTGGCGGCATTGTGGCGCAGCATCCACACCCCTCTGGTGGTGATTACACCGCGCTCCGAGGATGCCCGCCGTCTCCACGACCAGTTGCTAACTTACCTTGGCGAGTCCAACCCAATCTGCCTGCTGCCGGAGCCGGAAGTGCTGCCCTTTGAGCGCTTGGCAGTGGACGCCCGCACTGTAAGCACCCGGCTGGCAACTCTCTCGTTGCTGGCGGCCTGGGGCAGCAAATCCCGCAAGCAGGATGCGCCACCGCCGTTGGTCGTTGCATCTATGGGCGCGGCTTTGCACTTCACCCTCCCCCCGCAGGTAATGACTGGCGAAGGCGTGGCACTGCCCGGCGGGTTTAAGCCGACTTTAGGCCTGCTCGCAGGCGATCGAGTTTCGCGGTTGGACCAGCTGCTAGCAGGCTGGGCCGCTTTGGGCTACCGCCACGTGCCCGTGGTGGAGGCCCCCGGCTCCTTTGCCCAGCGGGGTGGCATTATTGACGTATTCCCGCCCCAGGATGAGCTGCCCAGCCGCATTGAGCTCTTCGACGACCAGGTAGAGACCATCCGCAAGTTTGACCCGGCCAGCCAGCGCTCCGTGGGGCAGGCCGAAAGCGTGACTCTTATTCCGGCCCGGGAGCAACTCCCGGCCCTGGCTGACCCGGACAAAGTCCGTGAAATAGCAGGGCGCTGGGATTTTTCCCGCTGCCATCCCGACGTGCGCGCCCGCATGGAACAGGACCTGGCGGTCTTGCTGGAGGCTCCCAACCCTGAAGAGTTGTGCTTTTATAACGGCCTGCTGAACCGCGCTTCCTTGCTGGAATACATTCCAGCAGACTGTCTGCTGGTCTTGGACCGGCCTGGCCTGGTGGAGACCGAGGCTCGCGACCAGCAGGAAAAATACTTTCGGATGCGGGTCAACCGGGAACAGCGCGGGGAACTGCCCGTTGCCTTTCCGGAACCTTACCTGTTGTGGGAACAGGCAGCGCCCCGCTTGAGTGAATTCCCCCAAGCGCATATGCAGAGCTTCCTGGCTCCTGACCTGGCGCTTTCTGGAACCAGCACTGCCCACGAAGGCCGGGAGGTCTTCAAGCCGGTTCCCTCCTACTTTGGACAGATGGGCCAGCTAATTGACAGCCTGCGCCAGCAGCAACAAGAACCAGGCCATGTGGTGGCGGTGGTCAGCCACCAGGCCCACGGCCGGGTGGCGGAACTGCTGAAAGAAGGTGGCGTGGCTGTTGCCGCGGTGGACTCGCTGGAGGAACCGCCGCAGCCTGGCCCGGTGTATTTGCTGCCGGGGTCCCTGCCCGAGGGCTGGCACTGCCAGGGAGCAGATTATGGGCTGACTCTGCTGACCGACAGTGAGCTTTTCGGCACGGCCAAGGAGCGCCGCCGGACGCGCAAGGGCACATGGGACGGGAGCAAAGGGCGAGCCGTAGCTTTGGCCGACCTGACGCCGGGCGCTTTTGTGGTGCACATTGACCACGGGGTGGGCCGTTTTGCCGGGACTACTCGCATGGGCGACAACGGCGATGCCCGGGAATACCTGGTCTTGGAGTACGCCGACAATGACAAGCTGTATGTCCCCACGGAACACCTGGACCGGGTGGCCGCTTACGTAGGCCTGCAAGACCAGGACCCCACGCTGACCCGGCTGGGCACTGCTGAGTGGACGCTGGTGAAGGAGCGGGTGAAGGGAGAGACCAAGGAACTGGCCCAGGAGCTGGTGCAGCTTTACGCTGCCCGCCAGGCTGCCCAGGGGCATCAGTTTGGCGCGGATACCGTGTGGCAGCGGGAGATGGAGGACGCCTTTCCTTATCAGGAGACCCCTGACCAGGCCAGGGCAGTGGACGAAGTGAAGGCGGACATGGAGCAGACCCGGCCCATGGACCGGCTGATTTGCGGCGATGTGGGCTACGGCAAGACCGAGGTAGCCCTGCGCGCGGCCTTCAAGGCCGTGGGCGACGGTATGCAGGTGGGGGTGCTGGTGCCCACCACGGTGCTGGCCCAGCAGCATTACACCACCTTCAGCGAGCGTCTCCAGGCCTTTCCTATCAAGGTGGAAGTGCTCAGCCGTTTCCGCACGCCCCGGGAACAGGAGCAAGTGGTAGATGACATAAAGCAGGGTAAGGTGGATATCGTTATCGGCACCCACCGGATGCTGCAAAAGGACGTGAAATTCAAGAACCTGGGGCTGGTGGTGGTGGACGAGGAGCAGCGTTTTGGCGTGGCCCACAAGGAGCACTTGAAGCGCCTGCGGCAGGAAGTGGATGTGCTAACGCTGACCGCCACACCGATCCCGCGCACCCTGCATATGGCCTTGTCTGGCATCCGGGACATGAGCCTGATGGAGACGCCGCCGGAGGCGCGCCTGCCAGTCAAGACCTTTGTATCGGAATACAGCGAAAACTTGATTAAGGAGGCCATCTTGCGGGAACTGGAGCGGGACGGGCAGGTGTTTTTCCTGCACAACCGGGTCAGGACCATCGAGGAGACAGCGGCCAAAATCTCGGAACTGGTGCCCCAGGCCAGGGTATTAATCGGCCACGGTCAGATGGCCGAGTCAGAGCTGGAGGATGTAATGGCGTCTTTCGGCAGGGGCGAAGCCGACGTGCTGGTGTGCACCACCATCATTGAGTCAGGCCTGGATTTGCCCAACGCCAACACGCTGATTCTGGACAACTCCGACCGCTTTGGCCTGGCCCAGCTATACCAGCTGCGCGGCCGCGTGGGCCGCGGCGACCACCGGGCCTACGCCTACTTGCTGGTGCCCCGGGGCCGCCGCATTACGCCAGCAGCGGAACAGCGCCTCCAGGCCATCCTGGAGGCCTCGGAGCTGGGGGCCGGTTTCCGCATCGCCATGCGCGACCTGGAAATCCGTGGGGCGGGCAATCTATTGGGCGCGGCCCAGAGCGGCAACATCTACGCGGTGGGCTTGGAACTTTACAGCGACTTGCTGCGCCAGGCCGTGGCCGAACTGGACAGACCGGGCGCGGATAAAACGCCGAGCCCAGCCTCTGAACAGGCATGGGAGACGCTGCCCAGGGTGGAGCTGCCCTTGCCTGCCAGCATTCCGGAGACCTATATTGACCACCTTCCCACCCGGTTGGAAGTGTACCAACGCATGGCCCGGATGCGCCGCCGCCAGGAAGGGCCAGACCTGCGGCAGGAGCTGCGGGACCGGTTTGGCCCCCTGCCCCAGGAAACGGAAAACCTGCTAACGCTGGTGGACTTGCGCACCCTGGCAGGCAGTGTGGGCGTGGAGTCCCTGATTGCCAACAAAGAGGGGATTGCCATTGGCCTGCGCCACCCGGTGGGCAGCGCGCGGGTGGCATTGCAACGGGCTTTGGGGCCGTCGGTCAGCGTGGGGAACCAGCAGATTCACATGCCCACGCGCCAACTGGGGGAGCAGTGGCTGTCCCGCCTTACCCGGATGCTGGAGCGCTTACAAGCCTTTCAGGAGCGGCTAACGGCGGCGGCTAAAAACTAGTGGTGGTGATGGTCGTGGTCATGGCCGTGATCGTGATCGTGGCCATGATCATGTTGGCCGTGGCCGTTAATCAGCAGGTCGTTGCGGCGGCCCCAGCGGCGCAGGAACCGCCCAAAGTTCTTACGGCTTAGCTCGTCCCGCTGGGCCTGGTCCAGCTCCGCCCACTGGCGGTGTTCGTGGCGCACTAGGGGCAGGCGGCCATCGGCCACTACCCGCAAGCCCCGGTCTTTAAACTGGAAGCAGTAGTCAATGTCCAGGTTGCGGTAGAAGCGGAAACACTCCCGCATCAGTCCCACCTGGTTGATATCGGCCCGCCGGAAGGCCATGCAGTAGCCCTGCACTGCGTCCGCCTCCCCCTGCGCCACCTCTTCATGAAAGTGCTGCAGGTCCTGAGTCAGCAACCCGTAGGGGCCAAACACGCCAATAGTGGGATCCTTCAGCTTGCCCCCCACCGCGCTGAGAATATCTCCCACCACCTCGGTGGATGTGTCCATCAACACCACCGTCTTTCCCAGGCACTGCTTCAGACCAATGTTCTTGCCCGCGGCGTCGCCCAGCACATGGTCGCAGTGTATGACCCGGAAGTGGGGTGTCCTGGCTTGCATCTCCTCCAGCCACTGGCCGGTATCATCTGCGGAACCGTTATCCACCACCACAATTTCAGACCGGTAACTCCGGGAGTATCGGAGGATGCTGTCAACACACCGTTGCAGGTCTTCCAGGTAATCATGGGCGTTAATTAGAAAGGTAAAATCGTACTCGGCGGGACGGTCCAGGAACGACGGCACCTCCCGGGGGGAGGACACCGAATGCCAGCGGTCCTCCTGCTGCTCCAGGGAAGTCTTGGGCCGGACCCTGGTGCCCGCCCTGGTATCTTCCACCTTGTAGCCACTGGCCTGAGCCTCAGACCGCAGGGAGTCTGCAGTGGCGAACTGGCGCTCCTGGCGCATATCCCGCCGCTGCCGCAGGGTGTCTGCCACCGTGGCGGACACGCGGTAGCTGGCTGGCACCTGGTCCAGGTCCAGGCCCAGCACCTGGTCAAATTCTTGCAGCAGGGCCAGCTTGGCCTGATCGGGCAGGTCAGAGCGGGCTGCATCCCAGGTTACGGCCAGGGCGTTGGGCAGGTCCAAGTCGCTGTTCACCGAGTCCCAGAAACGTTGGCGGTACTCCTGAACTTGGGGCGGGAACGACGCCAGGGGTTCCAGATTTTTCCACTCCCAAATGCGTTGCCGCAAACTGGTCAGGGCGCGTTCGCTGGCTTTCAGCGCCGTGAAGGTAAAGTTCATCCGGTGGCGGTAACGCACGGTGAGGCATAGATAGCGGAAGGCCAGGGGATCAAAGCCCCTGGCCACCAGGTCGTCCAGGAGGAACACATTGCCTGCGGATTTGGACATCTTGGCGCCGTCGGCCAGCAGGTGTTGCCCATGCACCCAGTAGCGGACGTGCTGGCGGCCAAAGGCCCCCTCGCTCTGGGCTATTTCATCCTCGTGGTGGGGGAAGACGTTGTCCACGCCCCCGGTGTGGATATCAAACTCCTCGCCCAGGTACTTGTGAGCCATGGCGGAGCATTCAATGTGCCATCCGGGGAAGCCAGGCCCCCAAGGGCTGTCCCACTTCAAGTCCCGGCCCGGCTCGGCGGCCTTCCACAGGGTGAAGTCCCGCGGGTCGTGCTTCAGCGGGTCGGCTTCTACCCGCACCCCTTCCAGCAGGTCTCCTCCCACGTTACGCGACAGCTTGCCGTAGTCTTCAAACTGGGCCACGCTGAAGTATACGTTGTCCCCCGCCAGGTAGGCCATCCCATTGTCCAGCAGCCGCTGCACTAGGCCGACCATTTCAGGCACATGCTGGGTGGCCCAGGGGAAAACGTGGGCGGGCAAGATGTTCATCCTTGCCTCGTCCCGGTGGAAGCTGTGGGCGTAAAACTGGGCAATCTCCTGCACCGACTTGCCTTCCGCCAGGGCAGAGAGAATCATTTTGTCCCCGCCGGACTCCACCAATTCCTGGCGCATGTGGCCCACATCGGTGATGTTCTTGATGTGAAGCACTTCAACGCCCTGGGCGGACAGCGCGCGTCGTATCCAATCGGCCATGAGGTAGGTGCGGAGGTTGCCAATGTGGGCGTAGCGGTAAACAGTTGGCCCGCACGTATACATGCGGGCCTTGCCAGGCTCGACGGTCTTGACCTCATCCACCTGCTTGGTCAGGGTGTTATATAGTCGCAGCAAATTGGCTCACCCCTTTCTGGGGTCAAATGAAGAACCATCCAGCGCCTAGGCTTGGGAGGAAGAAAAACCCGCACTTTCAAACCGCCTATTTTAGGCAAAGTTTAGCACTTCCGGTAGGGATTGCAAGTAGATTTTGGGCGGCGCTACGCAGGCCGTAGGCCAATAGTTAATACCTTTTTGGCTACTCTATCCGCTCCAGGCGCACAGCCACGCCTGACCTGGACCCCTTGAACTTGGTAACGTCGCCCAGCACCCGGCCCACCACCGTCACTGCGCTGGCGGGGCGTATCTCTTTGCCCCGGCTGGCAGGCGTGGGGCCATAGAAAATGCAAAAGGCATGGCCCGGCGGCCAGTAACCCAGGTCGCCCAGTTCCACCACTTCCTGCCCCTGCTCCAGGAGCACATTGACAGGGATGCCAAAGTAGATTTCGTCGCCCCAGGTGCCGCCGGAAGCGCTGATGGGCAGGGCATCCCAAATGGCCTGGGCTGTATTGGTGTCGTTTAACTCCGCCTCAGCCTGCACCTGACCGGCGGTAATACGGATGCGTCGTTCTGGCACCTGCTGGCCTCCCAATGTTAAGTCTGGCTGGCAAACCGCTCCGGGCCGCAGCATTCCACCGCCAGCCCGGTGCGGCCCTGGGTCATCAGGTCTGCCACGGACTGGCCCATGCCGGGGGCCAGCAAGACGCCCTTCTTGCCTGCGCCCGTGCAAAGGTACACATTGTCCCAGCCGGGAGCCCGGCCAATAATGGGCAGCCAGTCGGAAGTAACGGGGCGCAAACAGGCCGTGTGCTGGACTAACCGGGCGCCAGCCAGGGCGGGCATCAACCGCACTGAGTTCCCCATGATGCGGTCCCGGGCGGAGCGGCTGGGCGCCTTGTCAAACCCGCGCTGCTCCTCGGTGGTGCCCAGCCAGACCAGGCCGTCGGGCTTGGCATGGAGGGATGCGCCTGCTCCGGCTAAATCATGATTCAACGCCGGGCCCTCCAACCGCACTCTCAGAAGCTCTCCCTTCAGCGGCTCCACGGGGATGGAAAAGCCCAGCCACTCTTCCCCTTCCCGGGACCAGGGCCCCATGGCCAGCACCACCTGGCCGCAGGCGATTTCCTCGTTTGCAAGGTGTAGGCCGGTAACCTGTTGCCCTTCCCGCCGGAGCCCCCGCACTTGACCAGCGCGGAAACAGGCCCCCTGGCGTTCAGCGGCCCGCGCCAGGGCCAGGGTGAACAGGTAGCTGTCCAAGGCAGCGTTGCCCCAGGCGTGTACGCCCCGCAGCACTCCCGCGGCCAGACGCGGCTCCAGTTTCTGGACTTCGTTGGTATCCAGCCAGCGGGCGGAGAACCCGTCGCCAGAGGCTGCCCCAAACAAGTCCACCGTCTCCTGCAATTCGGGCAGTTCCGATTCGTCCAGCGCCACCTTGACCAGGGAAACGACGCGTCCCTGGCAATCAATTCCGGTCTGCTCTTGCAGTTCAGCCCAGAGCTTGCGGTGGGCGCGAAAGGACTGGATGGCCAGGGGCCCCAAGGGACCAGGAATTTGCGCTCCCTGGAGCGGGTTTAACCCGCCGGCAGAGTAACCGGAAGCCTGCATCCCAATGCCGCGGGACTCTATTACGGTCACCTGTACCCCAGCGCAGGCAAGGTAATAGGCAGCGGCGCAACCGGCCACTCCGCCGCCGACTATGGCAACACCAGTTGTCTGGTTCACATCTGCACCTCTTTCATAGCAAAAAACAGGGTGGAACCGGCCAAAGGACTCCAGCACGGTTGTAGATGTCCATCTCTCATGCTGGCGCTGACCGCCCTTGATCCAACTTCTGATTGCTGGCGAGCAAGGCTTGGGCCGGTTACAATAAAATCAAAATTACGGGAGGCTGCCATGCCCATCTACCAATATTACTGTTCAGCCTGCGAAGCTGAGTTTGAGCTAATCCGCACCCCCAGCCGGGCCGACGAGCCTGCTCCCTGCAAGACCTGCCAGCAGCCTGCGCAAAGGCAGTTGACCAATTTCAGCTTCAAATCCGACACTTTCACCTCGCCCAAACTGAAGCAGTTGCCCCAAAAACCCCTACGGCCCCACGACCGGCCGGCCACGGAACCGGGGCCAACAACCGCTTCGTAAAGCCGGCGCATTAGCGATGCCAGCGGCCAACGGGCAGAGATGGCGCATGATTATATGCTCTGCAGACCTTACCCCCTTTCGGCAGCGGCCTGGGCTTCTTTGCAGGCAATGCAAGTACACAGGGCGCGCAGCAGAGTAAACGGGTATATGCCCGTGTAGTGGGTGTCGCTCCAAAGGAACTGGATGCCGTAGTTGCCCACGGGCATGTGGTCCACCGCCCGCACATTTTGGGGCACTTTATTCGGGTCCAGCCGGGGCCGCCCGGTCATTTCCTCCACGCAACTGGCGCATCGGCAGCGCAACCGGAGATACCGGTGGGGATAGGGGCTGCGATGGCCGTCGTCCCACAGGATGATGATGTTGGCTCCCCCGATGTCCACTTCTTTGGGACGGGGTTGGTTTTCCATAATTGTCAAAGTTTGTCCTTTCACTTCCTGACCACGTACCAATTGTTCTGGATATCGTGGGCCAAGCGGTGAGTTTCCACTGACCGAAAGCCAGCTCGTTCCAGGTATTCCCGAGTTTTTGCCTCGCCCCACATTGCCCCCAGACCCTCACCGCCCTGGGCCAGCGAAACGGTCATGCAGTGCATGCATGAGATGGTGTACAGCGCCGTCCCAATGGGGTGGTTGACATCTAGATGCACGTAGCCAGTGCCGCTGATGTCCTGCATCAAGTACGTGCCATCGGCCTTGAGAGTCCGGTGGATGCCCTTAAGCACGTTCAGCGGGCGGGACTGGTCGTGGATGGCATCAAAAGTTGTTACCAGGTCAAAGGCTTCGGGCGGCGCTTTCACATTAAAGTCACTGAGGTCCGCAACCATGAAATGTGCGTTGGCAAGGCTACGCTGCACAGCCCAGCGGCGGGCAAAATCCGTGGCCTCCTCGGACAGGTCCATGCCGGTAAAGTTGCTGCGGGGATAAAGCTCCGCCAGCCGGTTGATAATGCGGCCCCGTCCGCAACCCGCGTCTAGGACTCGGATACCCTGGGCCAGGCGCCCCGTCAAATCTGGCACCAGGGGAAGAATATGCGTCTCCAGGGAGGACAGAGCAGATTGCCCGCTGTCCTCTTCCATGACTTCATGAAAGCGGGGAAACTTTTCGTATGGCACGCCTCCACCCTGGCGGAAACACTGTACGATTTCGTCTTCCACCTTGCCCAGTATTCCCACGTACTGAGTGAAGACCGCCAGATCGTCTCCCCCGGCGGCACGGGTCAGGAACGCCGCGTGCTCGGCTGGCAAGGAGTAGCGTAGGGTTGACGGGTCCACCTCTGCTATGCCGCCAGTAACCATGGCGCCCAGCCACTCCCGAACGTACCGCTCGTTGAGGCCTGCCTGCCGGGCTATCTCCTGGGAAGTGCTGGGCGCCATCTGCCGCATGGTGTCAAAGAGACCGGTGCGGTGTCCCACAGAAATCATAAGACACAGGGTGCCTTGGTTCAGTGTGCCCACCAAGCGCCCGCTAAAAGTTTCAGCCCTGGCCTGGTCAAATTCTGGGAGACGGTTTGGTGAAGTCATGGGGGACTCCTTTCTAAATTTCTTTGTTATCTATATCTTTGCCTCGTTATTCTCACTTTCTTCCAAGGCCCTTAGCCCCTGGGGGGGCGGGCCTGCACTTCCGCCAAGCGGGCGGGGCGAGGCATCTCATCGGGGTCGGTGGCAATCTCGATGATGCTGGGGCCTGGCGCATCCAGGGCCTTTAGCAAAGCATCGCCCACGTCTTGGGGCCGCTCCACGAATATGCCGGTGCCGCCAAAAGCCTCCGCCAGCTTGTCAAACTGGGGGTTCTTGATGTCTGCACCCACGTACCGCTGGTTGAATGCGTACCGCTGGTAGGCCTTTTCCGACCCCCAGCAGTTGTTGTTCATCACCACTGAGACAACTTTCAGGTCATACTGAACCGCGGTGGCAAACTCCTGCACGTTGAACAGGAAGCCGCCGTCGCCGTTGAAGTTCACCACCGGCCGGTCGGGCGCGGCGAACTTGGCTCCCAAGGAGGCCGGGAAGCTGAACCCCAGTCCACCCAATTCCAGGGGAGAGATGAGGCTGCGGGGGTGATAAAAGTTGAGCCTGTCCTGGGAGAAGTTGGGCGCCAAACCCGCATCAAAGGCGATGATTGCATCCCGTGGCATAACTTTACGCAATTCTGCGTACACCCGTTGGGGCTTCATGGGCAGGGAAGACAACCGGCCTTCGCCGTCCAGCCTGGCCTTGCGGCGGGCAACCCAGTCGCCAATCTCCGCAACCCACTGAGCGTTAGGCCGGGGTTCCGCATCGCGCACCTGGCGCAACATACTTTGCAGCACCGCCTTGGCGTCACCCTCTACACCCACGGTCACGGGGTAATTGCGCCCAATTTCCACCGGGTCAATTTCAATCTGGATGATTTGAGCGCCAGCGGGGATAAAGCGGTGGTCGTAAAAAGTGGTGGACTGGGCCAGGCGGGTGCCTGCCGCCAGGATTACGTCGGCCTGGCGAATGGCCTCAATGGCCTCCGGCGCGCCCATGCGGCCCAGGTGTCCCAGGAAGTGGGGATGGTCGCTGGGCACGGCGTCCGCCCGCCCGTAGGAAGTGACAATGGCCGCGCCGGTCAGTTCGGCCAGCTGGGTCACTTCTTCGGCAGCGTTGCTCCATTGTATTCCGCCGCCAGCCAGTATCACGGGGCGTTGTGCGCCCAGCAGCACGCGCGCCGCCTTTTCCACCAGGCTGGGGTCGCCGGGAGCGCGGGTCTGGCCTGACCGGTAATTTTCCGGTGGCATTACGTCCACATCAATTTCTGCCCCGGGCATCAGGTCCCGGGGGATGTCCACCAGCACCGGCCCCATCTTGCCGGAGGTGGCCACCCGGAAGGCGTGGCGCAGGGCATCAGGCAGGCGCTCTACCGTATTTATCTGGAACGAGGCTTTGGTGATGGGCCGGAAAAGCGACACCTGGTCGAACTCCTGGGTGGAGGCCCGGTTCTGGTGCTCCCGCGAGGCCGAGGGGGCCAGGACCACCACCGGCGCATGGGAGACAAAGGCGGAGGCGATGCCGTAGGACAGGTTGACTACTCCAGGCCCATTGGTGACCAGACACACAGAGGGCTTGCCGGAGATACGGCTGAAACCGTCGCACATCAGCGCTGCGCCCTGCTCGTGGCGGGTGCCAATAAACTGCATGTCGGTGCGGTCATAAAGGGGGTCCAGAATATCCAGGAAGGAGGACCCCACAATGCCAAAGATGTGGGTTACTCCTTCCTGCTTCAGCATCTCAATGACGGCTTCGCCTGCTTTCATCCGTTGGGCCACGCTTACCACCTCGTCAAGCAATAGACTACAGAAAGTCCCTTATCCAGATTGCCAGCAGTTTACCATAAAGTCCCTAGCATTAGGGAGGATATAGCCGTCAGAGCAATCGTATTCTCGGCTATCTGTTGGTCGAGTAGTCCCGACGGTGTTGGGACGTATCGAGACCACATGGCGTACTGATTTCGATACGTCCCGATTTCATCAGGGCTACTCAATCAGCGGCGCCCCTACAGATGGATGGACGTGCGATTGCCCTGATATAGCCGTCCTTCGGCGTTGACAGGCCACGACAGCGGCGGTAGAGTCGGAAAATGGGCCACGTCCGGATACCGCACTTTATCGTGACCATTCCGATGGAGGGGTTTTCATGACCACACCGCCCATGAGCCGCATTCCTTCGCCTCCGCCAGACCAGCTTACAGTGGGTGCGCCGCCGCCGGACGAGCTTGACGGTGAGTCCCCAGCTTGGGAGGGTGCTGGCCTGGCTTCCTTGTTGCGGGAGCTGCGGGCGGAGGTGCAGGACCTGCAAAAGGTGCTTGAACTGGTGGCCAGCGGACAAACTACCATGGCCAGCTATGCCCCCTACGTCACAAAGACCATGCGGGACCTGGCTGGGCTGGTGGGGCAGATTCACGATGGCGGTGGGGACCACAGCGATACCATCAGGCACCTACATAATCTTTACAAGCAGATGAAGGATAACCCCCTTCTCAAGGATCCAGCCACGGAGCTTTCAGCCCAGGAGCAGCTGCACCAGCTGAACATCCTGAACGGCCTTTGCCGGGAAGTCATGCTGTGGGTGGGCTACCTGACCATCCCCGAGCGCCTCAACAGTTGGCTGGCCGGCGCACGGCCCGGATACTACATTCCCTTCCATGACGTGTTCGCCAATGAAGTGCCGAATTTTGATGACCGCGTAGCCATCTTGAACTCCCTGGCCTGGTCGCCGGAGGTGGTCCAGGGCGGTCTGGTGGATGCCGATTCAGGACTGATTTACAAATATTCGCAAAGCCCAGCGCGCCGCCTTGTCAGTTTCTTATTGCTGGCCGTGGCAGGGGGCATTGCTGTCGCTGTGGTGGCAGGAGCCGCCTACTTGCGGGTGCCATCCTGGCCTTTGAGCCCCAGCCACCTGTCGGCTTTGCTCATCGGCTGGGGCGCGGTGCTGGCTGGAGTGGTGGTGCACGTGGGAATTGGCACCGCCAAACGCATGCAATCGCAGCGCGGCCGCCCGCCTGTGCTGTCGCCGGGCGACCTGCCGCTGCTGGTCAACGCCAAAGTAGGCCAGCTGCTACTGAAGCTCCTGCTCACTCTGGTGGGGTTCTTCGGCCTGGTGTTTGCCGCCGGCGTTGAACAGGTGACGCCTATGAATGCATTTCTGGTGGGTTATGCCCTGGACAGCGTGGTGGAACTGTTCTCCTCCTCGCTGGAGCTTCGGGCTAGCGCCAGGGTGGCGGCCCTCAAGGAGCAACTGGGCCGTTAGGGCCCAATTCTGCGGGGCTGTTCTAGTCTCCGCATTTCTGCCGGGGCGTGTATAAGGGTGTGCTTCCGTAGCCAACCAGGGCACAGCAAGCAGCTCCCTACGATTAGGCCGAGGATGAATCAGCCCTGTAGCCGTAGCTATACCCATTGACATCA
>VGZV01000023.1 GCA_016872385.1 SAR202 cluster bacterium
CCGTTCATCCACGGTCATCTTCTCTTCACTCGCCATGATTCCCTCGGTAACATTTCTAGCTGAGGGAACCATACCCCTTTGGGTAACATTTTAGGTGAGTGAATACGAGCCCTTGACGCAGGTAAACAGCCTGAGTATGATGCCCTCATTCCCGGTGGCTACGGACACGCGACGGGGCAGGTTCATTTCTATTCCCGTAGGCAGGGAGCATGGGCAAACTAGCTGAACTGGGCAGGCAGGTAACTCGCTGGTACATTGCGTTGCCCGTGTCGGTGGCCGCTGGAATAGCCCTGGGGGCCTTCGTCTTTTTCAAGATTTACCCTGGCCAGCCGCAAATTGGCATCATTGATATCCCTTACACGGTTATCAACGACGACTCGGCATACACCATTGGCGCTTACCTGGACTACGCCCGTGACAACGACCAGATTAAGGCCGTTGTCATACGGTTGAATTCCCCGGGCGGAGGCGCTGCCGCCAGCGAGAAGCTGTACCTCCAGACCCGCAGCGTGCGGGAAAAGAAGCCAGTGGTCATTGTCATGACCGACATTGTGGCCAGCGGCGGCTACATGATGTCTATGGGAGCCAGCTACACCTACGCCAAAGGCTCCTCACTGGTGGGCAGCGTGGGCGTCATCCTATCCTATCCCGGACCACTGCTCCCCGACGCGCCCCTGGAGGATGTGCTGGTCACCGGCCCATCCAAACTTACTGGAGGTTCCCGCCAGGACTGGACTGTGCTGCTGGAGGAACTCAAGCAGGGTTTTGCCCAGATTGTGCTCACGGAACGGGGCAGCAAGCTGCAAATGGCCCCAGAAGAACTGATGCAAGCCCGCCTCTACTCTGGAATTGAGGCGGTGAAGCTGGGCATGGTGGATAGCATTGGCGACGACGCCGCAGGCCGGGCCAAGGCCGCCAGCTTGGCGGGCATTTCCAGTTATGGCGAGGTGGATGTCAACATAGAAGTGGCCCGGATTTTCGTCCAGAAGTCCAGGCGGGTCTTTGCCCTGAACGACCAGGAGGAACTGCCTGCATTCAGCTCCGGTTCCACCAACGGGCAGATTCCGGCTGAAACGCCGCTGGTGTCCTCCCTGAGCGACCCCGCCAGCCTCCGAAGATTGTTGCTGAAAGACGGGCGCAAGGGCGCAGAAAGTCAATCATTACCGGGCCTCCCGCTGAATGCGGGACTGCCCAACGTGTACTACTTGTATGTTGGACCGGCGCAGTAAGTCCTGGAAATTAATAATAATGCCCCTGACTGCGGTGGCATTTTTTGTTGCTGCCCTGCTGTTTTACTACCGGGGGGTGTACACGGCGCCCGCTATCCCTGCCCCATCTCCATATGATATCCAGTCGCCAGTATTGGAGTACGCTGCGCCCGCGCCAGAGTTGTCAAAAGCGGCCCACGGGCGTGCCGTGGTCTTTGACGCCTCCCACCGCAACCGTTTTAGCCCACGGGAAATTTCGGTGCTAACTTCCCAAATCGCCAGCCGGGGCTATACCGTCCAAATTGCGGGCAATTTCAGTTCTCTTTCTACTGCTGAACACACGAAGATATTGGAATCCGCCCTGCGGGAAGCCAACAGCCTGGTAGTAATTTCTCCCAATGCAGCCTACACGCCAGAAGAGGTTACGCTGGTGCGCCAGTTTGTAGAGCGCGGAGGCAGACTGCTGCTCATCGGCGACCCCACCAGGGAGAACCAGATTAACAGCCTGGCCGATGCTTTTGGCATTTATTTCAGGTCCGACTATCTCTACAGCTTGTCGGATTATCAACTGAACTATCAGTATATCCGGATACGCGATTTTCGTCCCGATGAAATTACTCAAGGGCTACAACAAATCAGCTTGTACAGCGCATCCTCCATAATCTCTGATGGGCCGGGGCTGGCTGTCGCCAGCGATATCACCCGCTCCTCTCTGGTACACCAGCCTGGGCCATATTATCCGTTGGTCCGCAGCGCCGCCGGCCAGGTGGTAGCAATCTCCGACAGCACCTTCATGGTGCCGCCGCAAGATAAGGTGGCAGACAATGGGCGCCTGGTCTCCAACTTGGCCAGCTACCTGACCCAGCCCAGCCGGCGCTACACCTTATCCGATTTCCCAGAGTTCTTTCAGGGCGACCCCCAAGTACTTCTTGCTCAACCAGAGCTATTCGCCGATGGCCGCAAACTCCAGGGAATTCTGACTGACCTGGGCGTGGTCTCACAGATGCGTGGCACAGAGGACCCTTCCCGGGACATGGTTTTCTTGGGGCTGTTTGAGGATGCTCCCCGTGTGGCGCAGTACCTGGAACCCGCCGGAGTCCGCATTGGCACCCACGTAACAACCCCGGCAGGCGCATTTCCCAGGCAGGAAATGGCTGTGCTGGTGCTGTACCGGAGCCAGGGGCGGCACGTGCTGGTGGGCCTGGCCGATACGCCCGACATTCTATCCAATCTGGTGGACAGCTTGCGTCCCAACTCTGACTTCCGCCAAGGCGTGGTGGACGAACTGGTAGGAGTATATCCGCGTTGAAACCGCTAACGAACCATTGGTGGGCGTTTTTCTTCGCGGCAATTTTCCTGTTTCCGGCGGCGGCATGCGCTGCCGCGGCTCCTCCGGCGCCGACGCCCACCCCGCCCCGCGCCCTAGCTCCGGCTCCCGTTTCTGCGACACTTCGAGACACGGTGATCTCCTTTGCCAGGGAACACCAGTCCATTAATCAGGACTGGGACAAACTGCATGCAGACATCGCCCAGTGGCGGACTGGTTTGAAAGCCTGCGACCGCTCTGCAGGCCAGGCATCCCTGAACAGCTTTGCCGGAAGGGGCAGGGACATCACCGTCCAAGCCCGCGCGCTGCCTCGTGCCCCAGTGGTGCGCGGGATCTCTGACCAGATTGTGGCCGCGGCAGAGCTTGAAGACCTGACCCTGCGCCAACTCCGTGACCACTGGCAGCCAGAGGATACTGAACTATATGAGCGTGTGGACCAGGACCTGGCAGAAGTAGCCCGGAATCTTGGGCAAGCCTCCGATGACTTGAACAGCGCCGCGCGGTTGACCGATGCGGCAGGCCGAGAATCAGTGAAAGAGTTCTCCGATGCTTTGCAAAGCATTAACGCTGTATGGGACCGTGTCCACCAAGACTACGACAGCTATCATACTCAACAGAATTCGGCTGCCCTGGTTACGCTTAACAAATTGCTGGTAACCCTGGGCGACGTTACTGCGGCAATCAACGACTTGCCTGCCAGCCGCGCCACCGCGGACCTGGTGTTCCGCCTGGCGGAGGCGGCTGGCGCGGAAGACCAGGCCCTGCGCAACCTCCGCAATCCGAAGGCGAAAGATTCTGCCCAGACTGAGGCTGATTGGGCGGTGGTGCGTACCAACCAGGTCAGGCTGGCCGTCCGCCAGGAAGTGCTGGACGTGATCAATGCCTCAGCGGAAAGCCAGGCCGCCGTGACCGAGTTCCAAAAGCAGTACAGCGCCCTGTCTGTGGAATGGGCCAAGCTCAACCGGGACTACGATCAGTGGCGCCGCACCGAAGGGGGCTGCGACCGGGCTCAAGTGGCTCAGTCGCTGGACGGGTTTGTTACCAGGGCGGACACACTACGCGAACGGGCCAACCGCCTCCCCACCGGCGACCTGCTGCGGGCAGTGCGGGAACCCGCGGCAGAAGCAATCAGCACCGAAAGCGCCGCCCTCCGCTCCTTGCGTGCCGTTTGGCGGCCCTTCGCCTCCGACGCTTTCAAATCCCTGGAGCAGGAGCAAGACACCGCCTCTAACCTGCGGCGCCAGTCGGCCGCAGGGTTGCAAGACCTGTTGCTGCGTTTAAGCATTTCGGCCCAAGAGATCCAGAACTCCTCCAAGTAGTTGGTTAACCGGCCTGGTCTGCACCAAGATCACATGGTCTGGTGGCGTCCGGAGATGTCATTGTGTTGAGGCTATCTGTTGCTTTCTTGACGGTTCTCGCCCTGGCTGGATTGTTGGGCGTTTCCTCCGGCTGCGGCGGCTCCCAGGACAACCAGCCCGTGCGGATTGGCACTCTTCTGGACTACACCGGAGACCTGGCAACCTTCGGCCCGCCCATGCGCAACGGGGCGGACTTGGCGGCGGAGCTGCTGAACGACGCCGGAGGGGTGCTTGGACAGCCGGTCCGCGCAGTGCACCGCGACTCCGGCACCAGCCAGCAGGTGGCCATGGAGGCCGCCAGGGCGCAGGTAAACGCCCAGGGGATTAAAGCAATTGTGGGGTCTTTGAGCAGCGGCGTCACCCTGGCGGTGGCCCAGGCCGTAACGGTGCCCAACCAGGTGGTGATGGTCTCGCCCGCCTCTACGTCGCCTGCCCTAACGGCACTCAACGACAACGGATTCCTCTTCCGCACCGTAGTGTCCGATTCCGCACAAGGAATTGTGCTGGCACGGCTGGCTAACGAGCTGGGATATAAAACAGCCTCTGTAATTTATGTTAACAACCCCTACGGCGAGGGGCTGGCCACTGTTTTCAAGAACAGTTTTGAGCAGCAGGGCGGCAAGGTGCTGGCAATGGTGCCCCAGGAGTCCGGCCAGGCAACCTACGTATCTGAGCTGCGGCGCGCCACCGAAGGCAGGCCGGACGTGCTGGTGGCGGCGAGCTATCCAGAAAGCGCCGGAGTGTACTTGCGGGAAGCCATCGAAGGCGGCTTTGCTCAAAAGTTCTTGTTCTCCGATGGCACCAAGAGCCAGGAGATGTTTGACCGGCTGGGCGCAGACCGCTTCAACGGGTTCTACGGCACCGCGGCGGGAACTCCCGACAGTAACGCCGGCCAGATATTCCGACAGATGTTTGAGGAAAGGTTTGGCCAGTTGCCCACTAACCCGTACATTGGCGAGACCTTTGACGCTTTCGTACTGCTGGCCCTAGCCACTCAAAAGGCCGGCAAGTATGATGGACCGGCCATACGGGACGCGATCAGGGATGTAGCCAATGCCCCGGGGGAAAAGGTTGGCCCCGGCGACCTGAAGAAGGCGCTGTCTTTGCTGCGGGACGGCAAAGACATTGACTATGAAGGCGTGGCCGGTTCCCAAAGCATTGACGGGAACGGCGACGTCCGCAACACCATAGAAGTCTGGAAAATCGAGGGCGGAAGCATCAAGTCCACGGGAAGATTTGAATCTCCGTGAGGGGAGGGTGTTAAAAGTCCCCCCCTTGATAAGGGGAAGTTAGGTGAGGTGGTCATACCCCCTCTATCTCCCCCTTGGTAAGGGGGAGAACGGGGAATTCTCACACACCCTCTAGCGTCTTCCCAGCAAGCCCTGGGGGCGCAAAAGCAGCACCAGCACCATAGCTACGCCCAACAGCAAATACCGCAAGTTGGGATTGCTTAAATAACCCGGCAGCAACTGCGAACCGCTCCATGCCCCCCAGATTACCAACGCCCCCAATAATGCCCCAGCGCTTTTGCCGCTGCCGCCCACCATCAGCATCACCCACACAATAAAGGTCGCCAACAGCGGGTCAAAGGTGAAGGGGTCAATAAAGCGAAACCCGTGGGCGTACACACCGCCGCCTATTCCCATAATAAGAGCGCCCAGCACAAATGCCTGGAGCTTGAACCGGAAGACGTTCTTGCCGCTGGCTGCCGCCGTCACCTCGTCTTCACGAATTGCCCGCAGCACCCTTCCCCACGGCGACCGCAGTGTCCTTTCCACTATAAAAAACAACGCCAGCAGCAGCGCCAGAGCCACGCCAGCGTAAAGCAAGTCATAAAGCCAGGGGGCTGCCAGATTCCCCAGGAATTTGGGGATTTGGTACAGGCCTCTGGAACCATTGCCCAGCCAGGATTCGTTGAGAAACACCCGGCGGATGGTCTCCGCAATGCCCAGGGTAACAATGGCCAGGTACTCTTCCCGCAGCCGTAATGTGACCAGCCCTATAAGCAGCGCCACCAGGGCGCAGACCAGCGCGGCAGCCGCCAGCCCGGCCAGGAACCACAAATCGCCGCCAACACCCCACCGCTGAAACAATCCGGGCAAGTTGCCGCCGAACACAAACTGCTCAAATTTTGCCGGGTCTGGCGGCGGCGTGGTAAGCAACGCCGTAGTGTACGCTCCCAGGGCAAAAAAGCCTGCGATGCCAATGTTCATCAGCCCGGTCACACCCCAGTGGACGTTCAAGCCCAGGGCCAGCACCGCATAAACGGATGCCAATATGGCAAAGCCAGCCAGGTAGTTAACTATTTCCAGCATGATCCCCGCTACTCCCGTTCACCAAACAGGCCACCGGGCCGGAACAGCAAACAGAGCAGCAAAATACCAAAGGCCACGGCAGATTTGTAGCTGGGATTAAGCCACTGGGTAGAAACCTCCATCGCCACACCCACGACCAGAGCGCCGGTTAATGCACCGTAGATGCTGCCCATCCCGCCCAGTACGGCGGCGGCAAAGAGCGGGATAAGCAAGTTCCACCCCAGCTCCGGACGCAACTGGGCGTTGGCGGTGGCCAGCAGCACTCCTGCCGCCGCCGCCAGGAATGCGCTGACCACCCAGGCCCAGCGAATCGTCGCCTCGGTGTTGATGCCGCTGACCCGAGCCAGCACCGGGTTGTCGGCGGTGGCCCGCATGGCCCGCCCAATGCGGGTGCGCGCCAGAAAAACCTGCAACAATAGCGCCATTATCCCGGCAGCGGCGCCCAGGAACAGGTAGTCAGGCGGCACTCTAATATCCAGAGGTAGTTGTATAAATTCGCGGGAAGCCCTGGGATATTGGTGGATGCCGTTCCCCCAGACCATCTGCACCAACGCCCGCAGTGCAAAGGCCACTCCCAGAGAGGCCATTGCCATGACAATAGGGGCGGCGCTCCGCCGGCGCAGAGGACCATATACCGCCCAGTCCAGGCCCACCGCCGCCAGAGATGCGCCAGCCATTGCCGCCGGAAGGGCCAGCAGCAACGCATATCCGAAAGTGAAGAGGCCAAGGCCAGCGGAATCCAGCCCCAGGGCAGGCAATACCTCCATAAGAAAGAAAAGAGCCAGGTATGCCCCCAGAGTCATAAACTCGCCGTGGGCCAGATGAATGAACTTGAGAATGCCATAAGCGGCGGACAGGCCGACGGCCCCCAGAGCCAGCGCGCAGCCCAAAAGCAACCCGTTCACCAGCAGTTCCGGCGCGGTCAGGGCGGCGGCCGCCCCAAGGGATGCGGCCACAAGGCCCGCAAGCAACCATCGGGACCGCCGCGGTCCGGCCATGAGTCTGGGGAGACGCTGCGTCTTGTACAAAGTAAGCGGCTTAGCCTCCCAAATACAGGCGCACAACCTCCGGCTTGTGCAACAAGTCAGCGGCAGGGCCATCCAGCCGGTTCTGGCCGCCTGAAAGTATGTATCCCCTTTGTGCCAGCAGCAACGCTTGCCTGGCATTCTGCTCCACCATTACCACGGATACGCCGCCCTCCTGGATGCGGCGCACCTGGTCAAATACGGTGGAAACGGCTTCCGGAGCAAGGCCGGTGGACGGTTCATCCAGCAGCAGCAGCACTGGCTCCAGCATCAGGGCGCGAGCCAGGGCCAGCAGCTGCCTCTGCCCGCCCGAAAGCCTGCCTGCCTTGCGGCGGCGGTTGGCCTCCAGCACTGGAAACATGTCATACATGCCTTTTATCCGGGCGGCCGGATTGGATTTGCTGGCATATCCTCCCATCACCAGGTTTTCCTCCACGGTCATGGAAGGAAAGACGTTGCTGGACTGGGGCACGTAAGACATCCCCAGCCCCACCAGGCGCTCCGGCGGCAGGCCGGAAATATCCCTGCCCTGGAAGCGCGCCTGTCCCTGGCGGGTCTTGAGCAGGCCAAATACCGCCTTCAGCAATGTGGATTTGCCCGCGCCGTTGGGCCCAATGATAGCCACAATTTCCTGGGGCCAGACCAGCAGGGATACTCCCTGGAGAATAAGCGAATCGCCATAGCCAGCGACCAGCCGGTCAACCTCCAGCAAGGGCGTCAAACCGGCCCTCCCAAATAGGCGCGGACAACTTCAGGATTGTGGCGCACCTCATCCGGAGCGCCCTGGGCTATCACCGACCCGTGATCCAGAACCACGATGGGGTCGCACAGGCGCATCACCAGTTCCATGTCATGGGCGATAATCAAGAAAGTGATTCCCCGCTCCCGGCAGAGACTGCGGATATGACCGGCCAAGAGGTTCATCAGGGTGGGGTTCACGCCTGCTCCCGGTTCGTCCAACAACACCAAGGAGGGTGAGGCCATTAGCGTGCGGCCCAACTCCAGCAATTTCTTCTGCCCCGTGGACAGGCTTCCAGCGGGGGCATCCGCCAGATGGACTAGACCCAGGAATTCCAGCACTTGCCCCGCCTGTCGGCGCAGCGCTTGCTCCTCCCTGGCAACCCGCCTGGGCAACAACCATACCGCCCAGGGCCGCTCCCCGGTTTGGCCCGCGGGCACCAGGAGCAAATTTTCCAGTACGGTCATAGCTTCCAGTTCCCGCGGCACCTGAAAAGTCCGCAGGATGCCCAGGCGCACAATCTTGTGGGATGGCTGGCCATCAATGCGTCTGCCCTGGAACCAGATGCTGCCGCCGTCGGGCTTGAGAAAACCCGTGATAAGGTTGAACAGGGTGGTCTTGCCCGCCCCATTGGGACCAATCAGGGCAGTAATGGTCCCCTGGCAGACGGCAAAGCTGCACCGGTCCACCGCCCGCAGGCCGCCAAAGTCCTTGACCACCTGGCGCAGTTCCAGCAACGGCGCAGTCTGCGTGCCTGTATTGAGGGAAAAGGCTGGCATGACGGCAAGGTTACTCATACCTTATTAAAGAATCAGCGTGAACAACAGTGTAGGGCAGCCCTGCCTGTGTTTCAACGTGGCCGGCGCCTGGCCGCGAACCAAATTACGCCTGCGCCGCCCTGGTGGACAAACGGGGTAGCGGGTAATAGACTACTACCACCAATCCAGGAGGTTGAAGTCATGCCGGTCTTCAAGCCCGAATACCTGCACAAAGTAGCTTACGAGATTTACGTAGCCAAGGGCGTACCTGCTCACGAGGCGGAAATAGTCGCCAGCCACCAGGTAAAGGCCAACCTGGTGGGCCACGACTCCCACGGCGTCATCCACATTCCGGAATACTGCGAGCGCATTGACAAGGGCCACATTGTTCCTGGCGCTCCCTTTGTAGTGGAACGGGAATCACCCACCACGGCGGTAATTAACGGCAACTGGGGCTTTGGCTTTGTGGTCACTGAGAAGGCCACTCGCATGGCCATTGCCAAGGCCAAGGCCCAGGGAGTGGCGGCCATCACCGTGCACTATCAGAGCCACATTGGGCGGCTGGGCGACTACCCCACCATGTGCATCCAGGAAGGCCTCATCGCCATGATTACTGCCGACTCCGGCGCTGGCCCCAAGGCGGTGGCGCCTTTTGGCGGCCGCGCCCGGCGCCTGGGCACCAACCCCATCTGCATCGGCGTGCCCAGCGAGCTGCCCGGCCCGGTGCTGCTGGACATGGCCACCAGCGCGGTGGCCGCAGGCAAGATTTCCCTGGCCCGCAACCGCAAGCAGCCGGTGCCCCTGGGATGGATTGTGGACAAGGACGGCAAGCCCACCACCGACCCCAACGACTACGGCAAGGGCGGCGCAATCCTGCCGGTGGGGGCAGACCAGGGCCACAAGGGTTACGGCCTGTCCTTTATGGTGGAGATGTTCTCCGGGCTCCTCACCGGCTTGGGCTTTGGCATTGACCCCAAGGCCCGCCACAACGACGGCGTGTTCATCTCGGCCTTCAAGGTGGAGAATTTCCGCCCCCTAGAGCAGTTCAAGAAGGAGATGAAGGAGTTCGCCGAGTTCGTCAAGACCTCGCCGCCCGCCGCTGGCTTTAGCGAAGTACTGTATCCTGGCGAGCTGGAGTACCGCACCGAGCTTAAGCGCCGCAAAGAAGGCATCTTCGTGGAGGACGAGACCTGGCACGAAATCACGGAACTGATGCACAACTTGGAAGTCACAGCCAAGGTGGGCAAACCGTAGTACAGCGGCGCACTTCCACTGGTGCCCTCCCTGTAGGGTCTGGTGTACAGGCAACCGTTATTCTGCTGGAACAGCTACCGTCGGAGTCCTGAGGCAATCTCAGGGCTCCGATGCTTTTATTGGTACTGCCTAAAAGCATTCAACGGAATCAATCACTTGGTGGCTCAGTTGCACTATTGTGCCCTCGGCCTATTTGGATGTTTCCACCGGCACTAGGTAAACTCCCAGGGCGCGGGGCAACAGGGAACTCTCGTAGTTAAAAAAGGTCTCCACCGCCACCAGGAACTGGTGGTCGCCGGTCTTTTGCCAGCCAAAGGGCACCGGATTCCACCCCACCATGCGCCGCAGCCGCTCCCGCTGCTCCACCGCCGAGTCCAATCCGTCGCTGCGCAGGCGGGCCAGGTTAGCGGTCATGGCAAAGTCATCGGCCACCTCCTTGCCGGTGAGAAACACCCATAAGGTGGTGGCAGAACCCGCCGCAGGCTGGCGTTCCAGCACAACCCAGCTCAGGGCGTGGTCCCATTCCATGATGCGCCGGTAGGCCGCCGGGGCGTTGGCAAAGTCGGGCCGGGCCAAGTCCACTACCCACAATCCGCCGCCCTCGTCCTTGAAGCCGTACAGAGTGTTGAAAAGGAACCGGCCGTCGGCGCTCAATGCCGCGGATGCGCCGTACAGCCCCTCTGAAGGCGCTTTGGGAAACCCCTCCAATGGGTAGTGCACCTCCGCATAGTCATCGGGCTGCGCTACCTTCGCCAGGTACACCGACTGCCACCGCGGGTCCGCGGGCGCGCCATCTTTTGGCCCGGGCCACCCTTCCGAACTGAGAAGCCACCGGCTGGGGTCGCTGGGCAGGGGCAACGCCACAAGCATAATGCCCGGCGCGGTGTAAATCTCCTGGGCGGCGCCATCACTGGACAGAGCCAGAATTTTGTATCTCTGCTTTTTGTCGGGTTCCAGGGAGCGCCGGACTGTTATGTAGTAGTTGTCCTGCGGCCCGCCAGGAACCGCTGAATAGCGCCGGATACCTCCCGCTGCATCGCACTCCTGTAGCCAGGGCGTCCCGCGCTGCACCAGAAGCTGCGTCACCCACTCTCCCTCAAACCCAAAGTACTCCACGTTGCTGCCCGCGCCGCTGCGCAGCAACGCATTGACCTCCCCGACAAAGGGCAAAGGGTTTGCGGCATCAGCAGAAGCTGATACATGCTCCGGAGTAAAACGGTAGCCCACGGCCTCCAGCAAACCCGCGTACTCCAGGTCTTTGAGACTCTCCAGGTATGTCTGGCAGTCCTGGCGGGCCAGCTCCGCGGGCGGATACCGTTGTTCCTCAAAGGGCAACTCCAGAATCTCCTGTTCAAATTGCCTGGCGGATTCCGAGGTCTTGACACTTAATGCCCTGGCATTGACGTGCAGGTGGCTGGGCGCGGATACCCCAGCCTCGGGGCTGCGCCACTCCTCGGGCAGCGTGTAGGGAATCACCAGGAAAGTGCCGTCTGGGAAGACCTCGGCAACGACGCCACTGCTCTCCTTGCCGGGCAGATACTCAAACTGGAGAGAGTGAAACAGGTAGTGAGGAAAGGGCTGCTGTTCCAGGCGGCGGGCCAGGCTACGCTCCACCGGCGCCCCCATGGCCTTGAGCCGGTACACCTTATGGACTGGGTGCTCACCCAACATTTGAGACTCCAGGGCCAGCAGGTCCAGGTAGGTATCGCTCCTCCCCTGCCTGAACCTGAGTTTGACTTTTCCGCCCTGCTCAACTATCTCCTCTGGTAGGTTATCGGGACGGCTCCAGCCATTAACATCGCCCTTGAGATCTGTTCTGGCATAAAAATGGGGCTTGAGGAGATCCCGGAAAGGGCGGGACAATTGGTAGCTGGGACGGACCGCCAGCACATCCAGAGACCAGTCCACGGTAATGTTGTTTAGAGGCGCATGCTCAGCCTGGGGACGGCAAGCCGAAATAACCAGGAGGCAGAGCACCGCCAAGAGCAAACGAAGCTTCATAGCACTCCAAAAAGCGCCGCTGGAAGTTGCCCAGAGTGTAGGCAATATCCGGGCAGATGACAACCGCCCACCCATCAAATGCCTGAACAGGGATTGACACCTTTGGTTGGAGTGGCTAGTCTGCCCTCAGGCTGAAACCCGGCGAATCTAGAAAGCAGGCTGGCCATCCAGCCAAGTAGTGAAGGAGATATCATGCGCGAGAATACCCTGAAGCAAAAGCTGCAAGCAGGCAAAGCGGTTTTTGGCTCCATGATTACTTTCCCGTCGCCCCAGGTAGTGGAGATGCTGGGATACCTGGGGTTTGACTGGGTGCTTATTGACAACGAACATGGTTCGGTAACGGTAGACAACTCTGAGGAGATGATCCGCGCCGCTGAAATCACCGGCATCGCCCCCATTGTGCGGCCCGTGGCCAACCGTCCGGAGATTATTGCCCCGTTCCTGGACCGGGGCGCCTGGGGCGTGCAGGTGCCGCATGTAAACACGGCGGCGGAAGCTCGGGCAGCGGTGGACGCCGTTAAGTACTATCCCACTGGGCACCGGGGAATCTTCAGCCGCAGCCGCCCTGCGGACTACGGCTTTGCCGGCAGCACTGAAGCCTACGTGTCCGACGCCAACCGCAACACTCTGGTGTGCTTGATGCTGGAGGAAGTGGAGGCAATCGAAAATCTGGGTGAACTGGTGCGAGTGCCAGGCGTGGACGTGTTCTTTATCGGCTCAGGCGACCTGTCGCAGTCCATGGGCTACCCGGGGCAGCAGACCCACCCGGAAGTGCAGGCCCAGATGGAGAAGGGCATAAAAATAATCCGCGATGCAGGCGGTATTGCGGGTTGCAGCTGCCCAGATTCCCTGGTGTCCAAGTTCCTGGGGCTGGGCGTTCAGTATTTCCATACCAATGTGGGAAGCCTGCTCCAGACCTCTAGCGCCAATTACCTCAAGACCATGCGCCAGGCCGCTGGCAAGGCCGGCCTTTAGCAGTTTATTAGCCAGGGGTGGAACAACTCCACTCCTGGCCAATGCCCTTGGCTCTGTATCCGGGCAACTGTTGGACACTGGTGGGATGCCGCTGGTTTGCGTTGCCATCAATGCGGGAACCTGCTATGATTATACCTACAATACCGCACTAGAATGGCACTTAGTGGCTACCCCGCAAAAGCCGCACAGGCTGGGGCGGAAGCCACTTCCTACCAAGCCGCAGGCCAGCCCTCAACTTCATCGCATGCAATGCCCTGAAGTGAGCGTCTGCCCAGCACCAACGGCGGGGGCCAAGAAAGATGCGGCTTGGGGGAAATTATGGAACAAAACTTCTTGGAATTCATCAAGACGCTTCCTGGCCGGTCTAATGTCCAGACTCTCAGCGTACCAGAACTGGATGACCAGGCCCGGCACTATGGACGCCGCACCCAGACTGAAAGTCTCAGCTTCTACTCCAATGTCCGCAACCGCAACGCTCGCGACACCGTAGTTTTTGGCAGCGACCGGGTGGCTTCCAAGAAGCTCACCGAGCGCCAGAAAACCATCGCCGAGAAGAAGGACCAGACCCTCAAGGCGGTGCAAGCTTATCTGGAACGAGCCCCCCTAATTCGAGTCCAGCGCACCATCGGCGATAACTCCTCCTTCAACCCCAAGTGCAACCTCTTCCTCTCCGTTCAGCGCTCCGATAACGTCCGCCAGGCCTGTCTCTGGAGTCACACTCTGCGGGACTACTCCCCCAGCGAAGCAGGCCCAGAGCTTTACCAGGTATGTATCCCAGAGTGGCCGGAGGAAGAGCGCCAGGTGCTGGTGTTCCCGGAGATTAACTTGAACGTGGTGCTGGGCATTGACTACGTAGGCGAAGTAAAGATGGGGTTCCTCCGCATGGCCATGTGGGACGCCAAGGAGGAAGGGATGCTCAGCCTGCACGCTGGCTCCAAGACGGTGACAGCGCGCCAGAACGACGGCAAGAACCTCCGCTACGGCATGATTTTCTTTGGCCTTTCCGGCACCGGCAAAACCACCCACTCTTGCCACAACCACGGCTTGACCGCCCGCGGCGAGGACATGGACATCCTCCAGGACGACATTGTTTTCCTGGCCAAGGACGGCAGCGCTCTGGGCACTGAGCGCGGGTTTTACCTGAAGACCGAAGGCCTGCACCCCGAAACGCAGGCAGTAGTGTGGAAGGCCCTGGAAGGCCCGGAGGCCTTGTTTGAGAACGTGATGCTCACCGATCAGGGCAAGATAGATTACGCCGACCTGTCCCTGGGCGGCAATGGCCGGGCCATTATACCCCGCGCCAACTTTGCCCCCTACGTCGGCTCAGACATAAATCTGCCCTCCGCCGACAAGCTGGACGGCCTGATTGTAGCTTTCATTACGCGCCGCATGACGGTGCTGCCCTTGGCCTCCAAGCTCAATCCAGAGCAGGCTGCGGCGGCCTTCATGCTGGGTGAGAGCGTAGAGACCTCGGCCGGCGACCCCCGCCGCGCCGGAGAATCGGTGCGGGTGGTGGGCACCAATCCCTTCCTGCTGGGTTCCGAAGCTGATGAGGGCAACTGGTTCTACGATTTCGTGAAGCGCAACGAGAGCCGGGTCCAGTGCTACCTGCTGAACACCGGCGGCGTGGGCGAGATAATTGAGCGCAGCGCCGACGGGCGGGCGGTGATCAAGCAGCGGGTCAACCGCATCGCCATTCCCGAGATGGCGGCCATCATCCGCGGCATTGTACGCAACACCATCGAGTGGGAGAAAGAACCCCACTTTGGCACCTTGGTGCCCAAGAAAGTGGATGGCGCGGATCTGAGCAAATACGATCTGTCCAAGTTCTACACCAAGCAGCAAATTGATGAATACGTCCTTCGTCTGAAGGACGAAAGGAAGAAGTACCTGGCCGGGTTCCCGGGACTCAACGCCAAGGTGGTCAATGCCCTGGGTTAGGGTTAGAGGAGGATTGCCCCACATGATTACCATTAGCCCCTGTTTTTCCGAGGCCCTCAGCTCTTACGTGGCGGCCAAGAAGGATGGCAAGAAGGGCTTGGAGGGCCACCAGGAATTGAGCCGGTTTATCGCTTGGTGCGGCCGGGAGCGCAAGGTTAGCGAGCTGTCGCCATCGGAAGTGGCAGACTACGCACAGCACGTGGGAATGTCCGGGGCAGACCCGGCAGTGCGGCTGACTCCAGTCAAGGAGTTCCTGTCGTTTCTCAAGGATGAAGGGTGGACTCAGACCGGCCTGTCCAGCCACCTGCGCGTGCCCAGGACCCGCAAGGTCGCCGGCAAGAAAGCCCTTGCAGTGGCCGCCGCCGAGACCACCTATCTCAGTCAAGAAGGCTATGAAAGCCTGACGTCCCAGCTTGAGTCTCTGAAAGTGGACCGGGTGAACGTAGTAGAGGACATCAAGCGGGCTATGGCGGATAAGGACTTCCGGGAAAACGCTCCCCTGGATGCCGCCAAAGAACGGCAGGGTATAATTGAAGCCCGCATCCGGGAACTGGAAGCAGCCCTGGCTTCTGCCCAAATCATGGGTGACGAACCGGCAGAACCGCGGCAGCGGGTCAAGGTTGGGACTACGGTCAGACTCAAGGACATCGAGTCCGGCCGGCTAATCAACTACACGCTGGTGGACGCACGGGAAGCCAACGTGGCGGCAGGCAAGATTTCCACCGTATCGCCGGTGGGCCAGGCACTGCTGGAGAAGTCCGTGGGCGAAGAAGTAACCATTAACGTGCCCCGCGGCACTCTGCGGTACCAGATTCAGCAAATCCATCGTTAATCTCGCCAAGCCATTGCCAGGCGGCCTTCCTCCGATGATTATGGGGGAGGGCCGCTGCCTTTTTTGGCCTTACCCTTGGCCCCCTCCCCAGATGGGGGGCCTTGCCCCAAAATACAATCGTCGCACCGGCGAAGGCCAGTGCCCAAGTCCCACGATGGCTCAGTCCAGATACGGGTTTCGGCTTTCGCCGGAACGACGATAATGCAATCAGGAACCTTTGAGGCAACGCCCCAAAGGGATGAGGCCCCCCAAAGCTACCCCAATCCCTCCACCACCTTCAAAATCTCCGCAGGCTCCGGCAATGTGCCCGGCGCGTAGGTCTGCCGGAACCGGATAACCCCGGCCTTGTCCACCACCAGCACCGCGCGAGTGCTGGCGCCCCGCTCTTCGTTCCAAAGGCTATATGCCTGGCTGACCTTGCCCTTGGGGTGCCAGTCCGACAGTTCCGGGTAGGGCAGGCCCCCCATGGCAGTGCACCAGGCCCGGTGGGCGTTGACGTGGTCGCAGCTTATGCCCAGCACCTGGGCATCCTTCTCCGCAAACCGGCTGTTGAACATCCGGAAGGCGGTGGCCTGGTTGGTTCAACCGGCAGTGAAGTCAAAGACGTGAAAGGACAGGATTACGTGCTTCTGGCCGCGGTACTGGCTCAACGAGATATCGCCGTCATTGGCCGAGGGCAGTTTAAAGTCCGGAGCTAGCTCTCCCACTTGTCCCGCCATACAATCACCTGCATCATTCAAGGGTAGTGTATCAATTAGCCCTTCGTCGTTCCGGCGCAAGCCGGAACCCAGTGGTGCGTTTCAGCCATGTCCCTATCTGGGCATCCCGACTTGTCGGGGTGCGACGAGTTGAGTCCTTAAGCAAACTGATACACTACTCATTCAAGACTTGCCTGGCATTTCCACCGGCCAACGGATTATACTCCCTGTTGGCGACCAGCCGAAACTATTCACCGCAGAGAGCGCGGAGAACGCGGAGATTTGGGGGGCGTACTGGTTGCATAAGTGACCGCTCGCCCTGAGCTTGTCGAAGGGCCGCATACCACAGTTCATGGTTCGACAGGCCCATCCTTCAGCTGAAGAACTCACCACGAGCGGTCTGGTTGTCCCTGCAAGACTGGTGCAGAGGAACTCTATCCCAAAAATCTCAGCGTTCCCTGGCCCTCCGCGGTGAATAAACTACGGAGCAACCAATTTGGAAGTGGTCTTTAACCAGGGCGTGTATCTGCCGGAGCTGGACTTGTGGCTGGACTCCCGCCGCAAGCAGGAGTCGGGCCTCATCTCCCATGCCCACTCGGACCACACGGCGCGGCACCGCAGCCCGGTGGTCACGCCCGGCACCCGCCTGCTGCTGACCGGCTACCTGACCAGCCGCTCCAGTCCCATCACCCTGGAGTACCACGAGCCCCTGGAGACGGAGCGGTACACCCTGACCCTGCACCCGGCGGGCCACTGCCTGGGGTCGGCCCAGGCGTTGGTGCAGTCCAAGACCACGGGGGAGCGGCTGCTCTACACCGGCGACTTCAAGGTGCGGCCCAGCCCGGTGAACGAACCCCTGGAGCCGGTGCCCTGCGACGTGCTGGTGATGGAGGCCACCTACGGCAAGCCAGAGTACGTCTTTCCCGACGAGGCGCAGGTGCTGGGCACGGCGTTCCGCACCCTGGCAAGCTGGCTGTCCAGGGGGGAGAAACCCGTGGTGCTGGGCTGGCGGCTGGGCAAGGCCCAGGAAGTGCTGCACCACCTGCTGGCCCAAGGCTTTGAGGTGGCGGTGGAGGACAGCGTGTGTCGCATTGCCGAACGCTACCAGGAGGCAGGAGTGCAGTTCCCCGGCAGCTTCCTGCCCTGGGACGGCCAGTGGAAAGAAGGCCAGGTGCTGATTGCGCCGCCGGGGGCCAAGACCAGCCAGATGCTGGGCAAGGCCAGGGGGCTGCGGTTCATGGAGCTAACCGGCTGGGCCATAAGCGGACGGCGCCCCTGGGGAAGAAGGGGCGACGCGGACCTGCCCTTTAGCGACCACGCCGACTTCAACGAGCTGGTGGACTACGTGCGCCAGGTGAACCCCAAGCAGGTCTACACGGTCAACGGCTTTCCGGAGCTGGCCGCCCACCTGCGGGGCCTGAGCTACCCCGCCGTGCATCTGGACGGGAAAGGCCGCGCTGAGGAAGTGGGGACGCAGCTGCGGTTGGTGTGAATTAGCCCCCCTTTCGTAAAGGGTGGCTAGGGGTTTTCGTAATTCAAATTGGGTGTAGGGGCGACGCATGCGTCGCCCCTACGGAGCACCACCAGGTTTGTCCGGGCTGTCCGGCCTAGTCAGGTGTCGTCCCCACCGCGGGCAGGGTGGCGGCCTCGTCGGCGGCCAGGAAGCGGTTGACGGCGCTGAGGTACGCCTTGGCGCTGGCGACGATGATGTCGGTGGATGCGCCCCGGCCCGTATAGATGTTGCCGCCCTTTTCCACCCGCACCGTCACCGTGCCGATGGAGTCCAGCCCTTCGGTCACGGCCTGCACGTTGAAATCCACCAGCTTGCCGGAAGCGCCCACCACACGGTCAATGGCCTTGCACACCGCATCAACGGGACCGTTGCCAGTGCAGGCGTCGCTGAGGGTCTCGCCCTTGGGGCCGGTCAGCCGCACCGTGGCGGTGGGGATGCCGTCGCCGCCCACAAACTGGACGTGCTGCAGGGTGTAGCTGGCCGGCTCGCCCGCCACCCGCTTCTCCTCATCCATGAGGATTTCCAGGTCCCGGTCAGTGACCTCCCGCTTCTTGTCGGCCAGCGCCTTGAAGGACTCGAACACCTTGGAGACCTCGTCCCGGCTGAGCTTGTAGCCCAGGGCCTCCAGGCGGGCTTGCAGACCGGCCCGGCCGCTGAGCTTGCCCAGCACCAGGCTGCTGCCCGGCACGCCCACCCGCTCGGGGCGCATGACCTCGTAGGTGGAGCGGTCCTTGAGCACGCCGTCCTGGTGGATGCCGGAAGCGTGGCGGAAGGCGTTCTCGCCCACCACGGCCTTGTTGGCCTGCACCGACATACCGGTGATGCGGCTGACCAGGCGGCTGCTGGGATAAATCTGGGTGGTATCCACGCCAATGTCCACCTTGAACAGGTCCTTGCGGGTGTCCAGGGCCATGATAATCTCTTCCAGGGATGCGTTGCCTGCCCGCTCGCCGATGCCGTTGATGCAGCCTTCCACCTGCCTGGCCCCGGCTTCCACCGCCGCCAGGCTGTTGGACACCGCCAGGCCCAGGTCATTGTGGCAGTGGACGCTGATGGTCACTTTGTCAGCGCCGGGCACCTTGGCGCGGATGTCCCGCACCAGTTGGGCGAAGGCCGAGGGTATGGCGTAACCCACGGTGTCGGCGATGTTGATGGTGGTGGCCCCCGCCTTGATGACCGCCGCCAGCATCTGGAAAAGGTACTCCGGATTGGTGCGGGTGGCATCCATGGGGGAGAACTCCACGTCGGGGCAGTAGCCCTTGGCGCGGCTCACCATGGCCACCGCCATGTCCATGACCTCCTCCCGGTTCTTGCGAAGCTGGTGCATCACGTGGATGTCTGAGGAGGACAGGAACACGTGGATGCGGGGGGCCTCTGAGTGCTTGACGGCGGCCCAGGCCTGGTCAATGTCGTTGGGCACGGCCCGCGCCAGGGAGGCGATGATTGGCCCCTTGACCTGGCGGGCAATGTCCGTGACTGCCTGGAAGTCGCCGGGGGAGCTGGCGGCGAAACCTGCTTCAATAATGTCCACTTTCAGGCGGGCCAGTTGCCGGGCAATCTCCATCTTTTCGTCGCCGGTCATGCCAATGCCGGCGGACTGCTCGCCGTCGCGGAGGGTGGTATCCAGAAATTTAACTCGTTCGTTAGCCATTGCTGCACCTGTTTCCTTTTTCAAGTTGGGGCTGCCTGTCATCGGCTGTCAGTAGTCAGCTATCAGCCTGGACTTGGGGCGGGGATAAGCTGATAACTGAAGGCTGAAAGCTGCTAGCTAAGAAAGCCGCCCCAGGGCCCCGTAGTCCACCGCCGCCAGCCCCGACATGGTCAGGATGCCGATGAGCCGGCACCCGGCCAGGACCAGCGGGCGATGGCGGACTACTGTGCACCATGCCTCCGCGTTCATTGTGTTTGCCTCCAGGGTTCCTCACACTCTTGTAGGGGCGCGCCTGTGTGTGCGCCCAGGGCAGATACAGGGGTCTGCCCCTACCATGGTACGCGCCAGCCCTACACTTCCTTGGGGTTCATCCAGGGCATCATCTTCCGCAGATCCTTGCCCACCTGCTCGATGGGGTGGCTGCGGGCAGCCTGGCGCAGGGGGTTGAAACGCGGGCGGCCTTCGTCGTTCTCCGCAATCCACTCCCGGGCAAAGCTGCCGTCCTGAATGGCCTTCAGGATTTCCCGCATATTCTGCTTGACGTGTTCGTCAATCACCCGGGGGCCGCGGGTCAGGTCGCCGTACTCAGCGGTGTCGCTGATTGAGAAGCGCATGTAGTTGAACCCGCCCTGGTAGATCAGGTCCACAATGAGCTTCATTTCGTGAAGGCACTCGAAGTAGGCCATTTCCGGGGGGTAGCCCGCCTCCACCAAAGTCTCGTACCCGGCCTTAATAAGGCTGGTGATGCCGCCGCAGAGCACCGTCTGCTCGCCAAACAGGTCAGTCTCCGTCTCGTCCTTAAAGGTGGTCTCCAGCACGCCGGAGCGGGTGCAGCCAATGCCCTTGGCGTAGGCCAGGCCAATCTCCCTGCCATGGCCGGAGGCATCCTGGTGCACCGCCAGCAGGCCGGGCACGCCGATGCCTTCCGAGAACAGTTCCCGCATGCGGTGGCCGGGCGCCTTGGGCGCCACCATGAGTACGTCAATGGTCTTGGGGGGCACCACTTCTTTGTAATGAATGTTAAACCCGTGGGCGAACATGAGAGTGCGCCCGCGGCGCAAGTGGGGGCCTATCTGCTCCCGGTACACCCGGCCTTGCAGGTGGTCTGGGATCAGCATCATCACCACATCGGCCTTTTTGGCGACTTCCGGCACGTCGGCCACTTCCAGGCCCTCGGCCTCTGCGGCGGCGCGGCTCTTGCTGCCGGGGTAAAGGCCCACCATAACTTTCTGCCCATTGTCCCGCAGGTTAAGGGCGTGGGCGTGGCCCTGGCTGCCGTAGCCAATAATGCCGATGGTCTTGCCCTCCAGCGCGCCCAGGTCTGCATCCTTGTCGTAATAGATGGTCACCATGTGCTTAGTGCTTCTCCTTCAAGAACGTGATCAAAATCCCCGGCCCTCCCGTGGTTCCACAAGCTCACCACGAGTGGAAACCGGCTCATCCTGAGCCTGTCGAAGGATGAGCTTCAAAACCTGCCAAATCCTCCTGACTACACCCCTTCGTAGTTGACCCTGGCCCGGTCCATGATGTCCCCACGGCGGCCAATGCCCACGCTGTCGCTGACCCGGCCCTCGGCCTGGCCGCGCACCATAGCTACCCGGCCGGTGCGCATCATCTCCTTGATGCCAAAGGGGGCCAGCAAGTTAGCCAGGGCGTTAATCTTGTCTTCCTCGCCGGTGATTTCAATCACCATTGACTTAGCGCCCACGTCCACAATGGCGGCGCGGAACAGGTTCACCAACTGCACAATCTCGCCGCGGTTGGCGGGACTGGTCTCCACCTTGATAAGGGCCAGCTCCCGGGCCACAGTCTCCTGGTCTGACAGATCAGAGATGCGGACCACGTCAATGAGTTTGCCCAGCTGGCCGGTCACCTGGTCCACAGTGTCCCGGTCGCCGTTGACCACAAAAGTCATGCGGGACAACCCAGGCTGTTCGCTGTTGCCCACCGCCAGGCTGACAATGTTGAACCCCCGGCGGCGGAACATGCTGGCAACGCGGGCCAGCACCCCAGGCTTGTCCTGCACCAGAGCCGTGATAGTATGCTGTTGATGCCCGTTATAGACCATCAGCGAATCCCTTGGACGCCTTCCGGCGCCGGTTCTTCCATCATCTCCCCCACGGACTCGCCGGCGGGGATCATGGGATAGACATTCTCATCCTGTTTGATGACAAAGTCCACCACCACCGGTCCGGGGATGGCCATAGCCTGCTGAATGGCGGGGGCCACCTGGCTCTTGTCCTTAACCCGGATGCCTGTAATGCCAAAGGCCTCGGCCAGCTTCACAAAGTCCGGATTGGCGCTGTATACCGTGGCGCAGTAGTCTTTATTGTAGAAGAACTCCTGCCACTGGCGCACCATGCCCAGCACGCCATTGTTCAGAATGGCGAACTTCACATTTATGCCGCTTTCCACGGCGGTAGCCAGGTCACACATGGTCATTTGGAACCCGCCGTCACCGGCAATGGACCAAACGGTGCGGTCGGGACATCCCACCTTGGCGCCCAGGGCCGCCGGGACTTCAAAGCCCATCGCCCCCAGGCCGCCGGAGGTAATCAGCGTGTTAGGCTCTTTAAAGCCATAATGCTGAGCGGCCCACATCTGGTGCTGGCCCACCCCGGTAACAATGATAGCCTTGCCATCGGTTAGCTCCGAAAGTTGCTGCATCACGTACTGGGGCAGCAGGGCCTCGGTGTCGCGGATGCGCAGGGAAGGGTGCTCGGCCCGCAGGGAATCCACCCGGCGCAGCCATTCCATGTGCACACGGCGTTCCACCAGGGGCAAAAGCTGGCGCAACACGCACTTCAGGTCGCCCAGCACAGGGGCGTTGGCCTTGATGTTCTTGTGCAGCTCCGATGGGTCAATGTCCACATGTATTATGCGTGCCCGGGGAGCAAAGTCCCGCAGCCGCCCAGTGACCCGGTCATCAAAGCGCATACCCAAGGCAATGACCAGGTCGGCCTGGTCCACTGCCAGGCTGGCATACGCCATGCCATGCATTCCCGGCATACCGGCATGCAAATAGTGATCCGTAGGGAACGCGCTGATGCCCAGCAGGGTGGTGACCACCGGTATTTGCGCTCTTTCCGCCAGTTGGCGCAGCTCTTCATAAGCGTGGGAGATGAGTACGCCGTGGCCCGCCAGGATTACCGGGCGTTCCGCCTCGTTAATCAAGCGCGCCGCCACGGCCACTTGCTCCCGGTCCGCGTCCTGGGGCGGATTGTAACCAGGGATATTGACCTGCTCCGGCCAAACAAACTCGGCGCGCTCCCCCAGCAACACGTCCTTAGGGATGTCCACCAGCACCGGGCCTGGGCGGCCGGTGCGGGCCACGTAGAACGCTTCTTTAATGGCGGGTGCCAGGTCGGCCACGTCCATGACTAGGTAGTTATGTTTAGTAATGGGCAGGGTAATGCCCGTCACGTCGCACTCTTGGAAGGCGTCCCGCCCGATGGCAGGCCGCGGCACCTGGCCCGTGATTGCCACAATGGGCACAGAGTCCATGTGGGCCGAAGCAATGCCAGTCACCAGGTTGGTGGCGCCAGGTCCAGAAGTGGCGGCGCAAACCCCCACCCGTCCCGTGGCGCGGGCGTAACCGTCCGCCGCCATGGCCGCGGCCTGTTCATGCCGGCACAGGATATGACGAAGCTGCGGGTAACGGCTCAGGGCGCCATAAAGGGGTAGAATGGCTCCTCCGGGCAGCCCAAACATTACGTCAACCCCCTCCTTGAGGAGGCTTTCGCAAACAATCTCAGCTCCAGTGAGCTTCATAGCAATCCTCCAAGACGACAGCCAACAAAAAACCCGTCCCCTTGAAGGGACGGGTCATAATTCACCCGCGGTACCACCCTTCTTCTCCATGAGCTGAAGGCACTTGATAGCGCTCAAGGAGCAGCTTAACGACCTGTATCGGGGTCTTCCGCCGCCTTGGGGCTACGCAGAAACGACGCTGCCTTGGGGCTGGACGCTCCGGGGCGAGTTGGGGGCCTGGCTGTCACCGGCTTGCACCTGCCGCCGGCTCTCTGGGACAGTGTGCCCTTAGTACTCCCTTTCTTAGCGGGTGCAACTTTCGCAATAGTAACAGCTATTTAAAGCCTGTGTCAACCTTTACCGGAGATATAGCCTGCCCGGATGGCCGCTACATTATCTCCAGAATCGCCCGGGTGCCGTCTTTGACCGCAGCTACCCGCAGCAAGACCCGCATGGCCTGGGCGACGCGCCCCTGGCGGCCGATGACTTTACCTTTGTCCTCAGGGGCTACTTCCAGGCGGAGAACTATCTGACCCCCTTCTTCCGTTTGAGTAACCTTGACCGCTCCGGGATTGCTGGCGATGGACCGGGCAATATACTCAATCAGCTCTTTCATTTAGCGTCTTCCTTGGCAGGAGTTCCATCCTTTTCAAGGATACGCCGCACCGCTTCCGAGGGCTGGGCCCCACGCCGGATCCATTCCTCAGCCCGGTCTTTCTTGATGGTAATGGCAGGAGGGTCAACCTTGGGGTCATATTGGCCAATCCACTCGATGTACTTGCCATCCCTGGGAGCAGCGGAATCAGCCACTACAATGCGGTAAGCTGGGGCGCCCTTCTTCCCCACCCGGCGAAGTCTGATACGAAGCATATTTTGTTTTTGAACCTGTACCGGCGATGGATTTGGGGGGATTGTAAGGCGGGGCTGGAACCTTGTCAATCTCCAAGTGACTCATTCCAGAGCCAAAAAATTACCCCCTGGCCATGCGGCGCATCCGCCGCGCCAGCAGGCACCACCCCAACTTTTACTCAATGTCACTTGTAAGTCTTGTGAAAAGGATCGGGCCCAGCCCTCTGCCGGGTTACCGCCCTGGAACGCCAACTGGGTCTCAGGGGCGATGGTAGGCATTGGCCTGGGCCCGACTGACGGGCGTTATGCTACCCTAGGTCGCTAGGAAGCCACCACCTCGTCGTGTCCAGACAGATGCCTACCATCGCCCCTGCTAAATAAGTCATGTTTCATAAATTACCACCTCCCTTTCAAGATTCCCGCCAAGCGGTTAAAGTATTCTAAGCACAGCCAGGTTTTCATGTCAAGGAATTTAACGCACCGGTAGTGGTTCAGTTTGCCATCGCAGGAAATAAGCGGGCCATTCGTCACACCGGCGGAAGCCGGTGTCCAGGAATGCTCGAGATTGACGCACTTTACTGGATTCCGGCTTGCGCCGGAATGACGAGACCCAAAATGGACCACACCAACGCGCCATCCAGGACAATTTCTCATCTCAATTCGCTGCATGAAACCGTAGCAGGGGGCTAATGCGTCTTGTGTTTATGGGCACCCCATCCTTTGTCGTGCCTGTGCTGGAACGGCTAAACACCGGCCCCAGCCTGGAGATTGCCGGGGTCTATACTCCGCCGGACCGTCCCCGAGGCCGCGGCCAGTCACCGGAAATGCCGCCGGTGAAGGCCCGCGCCCTGGAACTGGGCCTGCCGATGTTCCAGCCCCCCACATTGCGTTCCGCCAGGGCGCAGGCGGAACTGGGGGCGTTGCAGCCCGATGTTATTGTAGTGGCCGCCTACGGGCTGCTGCTGCCTCCTGCCGTGCTGGACACTCCGGCACATGGCTGCCTGAACCTGCACCCATCGTTATTGCCCAAATACCGCGGGCCTTCGCCGGTGGTCACCGCCATTCTGGAAGGGGATTCAGTGACCGGCGCCACCTTGATGCTGCTGGATGAAGGTATGGACACCGGCCCCATCCTGGCCCAGCGGGAACACCCCATCGGACCCGAAGACACTGCCCAAACGCTTACCGCCTCCCTGTTCGCCTTGGGCGCGGACTTGCTGCTGGAGAACTTGCCGCTGTGGACTTCTGGGCAGCTTACGCCCCGTCCCCAAGACTCGTCCCAGGCCACCATCACCCGCAAGGTGGAGCGGGAGGACGGCCTGGCCCGCTGGGAGCTTTCCGCCGGCCACCTGGATCGCCTCCGCCGGGCCTATACGCCCTGGCCTGGGCTTTACACCATGTGGCAAGGCAAGGTGCTGAAGCTGCTAGACGTGGCAGCCCTGCCCAATGTCTCGGCGGCTGGCGCGCCTGGCCTGGTGGTAACTCTTGACAGTAAAGAATGGCCGTTGGGAGTGGTGACCGCCCAGGGCATTCTTGGCCTCAAGACGGTGCAGCTGGAGGGGCGCAGACCGGCCAGCACCGCTGACTTTCTGCGGGGATATCCCCAGTTTGCTGGCGCAGCTCTCTGAAGCCCTGTTTTGTACGTCTTGTTCTGCCAGCAGCGCCCACCGTGATGTACAATGGGCCGCATTAGAGCGTGTGTGAGAAATGCCGTCTACCCAGCCCGCTTGTCACACACCCTCTTAGAGGTTGTCTAAAAAGATTGTCTCTGGTCATTGCGAGTGAAGCGAAGCAATCTTGTCCTGGGCACGCGATTGCTTCGGGGCTACGCCCCTCGCAATGACTTTTTAAACACGCTTTTAGAGCGTGTATTAATTAGGTGGTCAATACGTCCAGCCTCACCCTTCGACTGGCTCGAGGTGAGCGGTTTTTCTTCGCTCGTAGTGAGCTTGTCGAAGGACGAGCCGTCATTTTTGACACAGGCGATTAGACCTCCCTCACACCATCAATACGTTATGTAAGGAGATAGCCATGACGACCCGATCAGCCAAGATTCCCACAGAAGCCCAGGTGCTGGAGTGGATGACCTCTCTGAGCAACTGGGGCCGCTGGGGCAAGGACGACCAGAAGGGATGCCTGAACTTGATAACCCCGGAAAAGCGCAAGCAGGCCGCCGCCCTGGTCCAGGAAGGGGTCACGGTTAGCTGCGCCCGGCCCATAACTACCGAGATGGCGCCGGACATCAGCTTTCAGGTGCAGCGGTACATGGTGGACAGTGGGGAAGGCCGGGACACGGACCCGCCGGAGCGCCGAATGGTGCGCCGGGGTGCCTCCGAGTTCATCGGCATGGTGTTCCATGGACAGACCATTACCCACATTGACGCGCTTTCCCACTACTCCTGGCAGGGCAAACTGTACAATGGCAAGCCCGCCAGTATGATCACTTCCCGGGAAGGTGCCCAGACCCACTCCATTGAGCAGGCCGCCGACGGCATAGTCACCCGCGGCGTGCTGCTGGACATTACCCGCGTCCGCAATGTTGCCTGGCTGACGCCGGACCAGCCGGTGATGCCAGAGGACCTGGATGCCGCTGAGCGTCTGGAGGGAGTAAAGGTAAGCGAAGGAGACATTTTGCTGGTGCGCACGGGCAACTACCGCCGCCGGCTGGAGCAGGGGCCAACCCCCAATACCCAGCCTGCGGTTGCTTGTCAAGTGGCTTGCACCCCTTGGTTCAAACAGCGGGGCATTGCCATGCTTGGCACCGACACTTCCAACGACGTGCGGCCCACCCAGTACGCCACCATCACCTCGCCGCTGCATACGGTCTGCCTGGTGACCCTGGGACTGTGGCTGATTGACAACGCCAACTTGGAACAGATTGCCCAGGCTTGCCAGCAGCGGAACCGCTACGAGTTTATGCTAAGTCTGGGGCCGCTGCGCCTGCGCAATGTCACCGGCTGCCCGGTAAACCCCATCGCCATCTTATAGGAGCCCCACCAAGATGAAAGCTGTCGTGCTGATGGGCCCTGATTCCATCGGGACGACGAAGCATCTGGGGTGGGGTAAGTAGCTTCCCACCCCAGACCCTTCGCTTCGCCCAGGGTGACAAATGAGCATGTGGCTAGTGGTTCTAAGAGCGTGTCTAAAAAGATTGTCTCTGGTCATTGCGAGTGAAGCGAAGCAATCTCGTCCTGGGCACGCGATTGCTTCGGGGCTACGCCCCTCGCAATGACTTTTTAGACAACTTCTAAGAGCGTGTGTGAGAAATGCCGTCTACCCAGCCCGCTCATCCTGAGCTTGTCGAAGGATGAGTAGCTTTTAGCCCGCTCATGGTTCGACAAGCCCCGACCTGGTCGGGATCCCGATACGTCGGGACTCACCACGAGCGGGAATTGTCACACACCCTCTAAATAAAGAGAGCATCGCAGGGGCGAGACATCCCTCACCCCTGCGATGGAATTCCGGCACCGGCCATCCACATGGGAATCAATAGCTAGTCCGGCGCCGCTTGATTAGGAACAACACCAGGGCCAGCGCCAGCAGAAGGATGCCGCAAAGCATCAAAACCAGCGAAGGTCCAATCGCGCTCCTGGCGGCATCATGTATCAGGGCACGCAGCACGTCCCCAACCAGGTCTGCCACCGATGGTGGAACGCCAGCAGCCTGTTCTACCCAGGAATCCATCAAATGGCCCAGCGTCCTGGTTCCTGCCTGGGACGCCAGTTGACCCGCCCCCAAGCAAACCCCTCCAGTAAGCAGCAGCGTCAGCCCAGGCCAGCCCAGGGCAGGCACCGGCCTGGGTAGATGCACCAAGCCCATCAAGAGCACCGCCAGGGCCACCACGGCCAGCGCCGCCCAACGGATTACCGGCAAAACCGCCAGGCGCTGGCGGACCTCTTGCAGCTGGTCCAGCCAGGTCTTTCCTGGAGCTATTTCCGTGCGGGAGGCTAAATCCGCCAGGTCCAGCCTGGACTGGGAGTCCAGCCGGGCCCGCGCCGCGGCAATGGCGTCGTCAATAATTACCCCGGCAGCCGCCCGCACCGCCAGCTTGGCCGTGGCATAACTGTTGCCCGCCACGAACTCCCGGCGCAGGTCGGGAGCAGCCAGCCGCAGGGCGAGTGCTACGTGTGGGTCCAGCCCTTGGCCGCTGGTCAACTCGGCCATAAATCCGTCGAAGGCTGCTCCCCGCAAAGGCCCAGGCACCACACGCACGTCGGGCACCGCTTTGGGGATCCGGCCTTCAGCCAGATCGCTGAAGAAAGTCTGCACCGCCGCCGAGAATTCCAGTAGTTGCAGCTGCTGCGGTTTAGCAGGGTCCGGCACCCACAGCGGCAGTGCGTCAATTTTATGATCCAACAATTCCAGCAGCGCAGGCTTGACCTTATCCAGGACTGGTCCGGCATCCAGATATGATTCCAGCCCTTCGTCTTTTCCCGACAGGTAATCCGTTGCGCCCTCAATGGCCCCTTCCGTTTGCTGCTGCAAGTATTCCGGCGGCGCAACCTGGCGCGCCACCTGCACTAGCTCCCGGTAAGTCACCAGGTCGCGGTCTCCAAGGTAATACTGAGCCAGCAGCTGGTGGCCTGAATCCAGGAGAACATCGTCATATACGCGGTTGTAAGCGTCCTGCTCAGTGAGCGCGCGCGAGTAAAACTGGGGGTTCAGGAGCTGGCTGGAAACAATGTATGCGACCAGAAAGACCAGAAACGCCACAAATATCGCTATGCCTAGGGCTGCTGAAGCCAGAGAGCGCAGGATCCAGAGGATTATGCCCATGAATAATTCTCAAAAGCTTGCGTGGGTCCGCTGCTTGCAAGCCACCATCCCATTGGGACTGTTCCTGGAAGGCAGTGTAACACCAGCTTGTGTTAAGGTCATGCCACGCCAAATAAAAGGCCCGGCGTCTTGCCGGGCCTCGTCGTCGCTTATGTCCACCGCCTGCTCCGCGCAGGGTTACCGGGGCAGGCTAATAGTTAGGACGCTCCGTGCCGCTGAAGTTAGGGCGCTCCACCATTCCCCGCAGGCGCTTGACCCGCTCCGGGATGGGCGGGTGTGTGGAGAACAGGTTGGCAATGGCTTTCCCACTGAGGGGGTTCACGATGTATAGGTGGGACGCGGCTTCCGGAACATGCATGGGATGCCGCCGGTTGCCGGACTCCAGCTTTTCCAGGGCGCTGGCCAGGGCGTAAGGATTGCCGGAAGTCTTGGCGCCGGTGGCATCGGCCTGGTATTCCCGGGCGCGGGAGATCGCCAGCCGCACCAGGGTGGCCGCCAGGGGCATGACAATTGCCAGAACCAGCAAGGCAATCCAGTTGCCCCCGCCGTTGCCCTCCCGGTCCCGCCCACCGCCAAACATGGCGGAAAACTGGGCCATCATGGCCAGCATGGAGATGGCTCCAGCAATGGTCGCCACCACGGTCATGATCAGCGTGTCCCGGTTGCCCACGTGGGCCATTTCATGGGCCAGAACCGCGCCCAGTTCCTCTGGCGTCAGCAGCCGGCGAATGCCAGTGGTGACCGCCACCGTGGCGTGCTGGGGGTTGCGGCCCGTGGCAAAGGCGTTGGGGGTGTCCGAGTCCATGACGTAAACCTTGGGCATGGGCAGTCCGGCGCGGTCCGCCTGCTCTTTTACCAGGCGAAACAACGCCGGGTCTTGCTGCTCGTCAATTTTATGGGCGTGGGACATGGCCAGGGCAATGCGGTCGCTGAACCAGTAGGCGAAGAAGTTCATCGCCAGGGCAAAAACCAGGGCAATGATTACGCCTGCCGGCCCGCCAATCAATAACCCAGCAAACAGCAGAAACCCGCTGAGCAAGAGCAAGAACATAAAGGTCTTTAAAGTGTTCACGGTTTATTAACTCTTTCAGGTTGCCGGTTGGGCTAACCCGACTAAGCTGCCAAGGCTTTTCACCTTGGGCAGCCCAATAACAATTATATCATTTTGTGGTGCCGCGCAAATAGGCGACGTACTTCGTTGACATTACAAAGGGACGGACTATATATTGGTTTTCGTCACATCAGCCGGAGTGTAGTGTAATGGCCCTGAAAATTGCCGTTCTGGTCAAGCAGGTGCTGGACCCAGAAATGCCGGTGGCCGCGTTCCGCATTGACGCAGGCACCAAACGGGTGGTGCCTCCACCCAGCATACCGCCAGTAGTAAATGGTTTTGATGAGAATGCCGTGGAAGCTGCCCTTCGCATCAAGGATGCGGCGGGCGCCGCCGTCACGGCCATATCCATGGGCCCCAGCTTCGCCCTGGACGTAATGAAGAAACCCTTGTCTATGGGGGCCGACGAACTGGTGCTGCTCCAGGACCAGGCCTTTGACAACACTTCGGACGCTTTTTTCACCGCCCAAGTGCTGGCATCCGCCGTCCGCAAGCTGGGCGGTTTCGACCTGATAATCTGCGGGCGGCAGGCTTCCGACTGGGACAACGCCCAGGTGCCTTTGGGGGTGGCCGAGTTGCTGGGAGTGGCCTGCATAAGCCTGGGCAAAAAGGTGGAGGTGCAAGGCGCCAAGGTGGTGGTGGAGCGCCTGATCCCCGACGGGTATGAAGTGGTGGAAGCATCCCTGCCCGCGCTGGTGACGGTCAGCAATGAACTGGGCCAGCCCCGCTATCCTACCCTGCGGGGCATTATGGCGGCCACGCGCAAGCGACCCACCATCTGGAAGCTGTCCGACCTGGGCGTTGCCAAGGAGCAACTCCAGCCACGAATTACGCTGCACAACCTGTTTGTCCCCCAGCGCAGCAAAGTCTGCGAGATGATTGAAGGCGACGACGCGGCAGACGCAGGGCGCAAGCTGGCTATGAAACTCCGGGAAGCCAAGTTAATCTAGGGAGGCTATGATGGCGGAGGCCAAGGGAGTCCTGGTACTGGGAGAAATCGCGGGCGCCGAGCTGAGCAGCAGCTCGCTGGAGTTGCTGGCGGCGGCCCGCAAGCTATCGGCATCTCTGGGCGAGGAAGTGGCCATCGCCCTGCTGGGCGACACATTGGACGTCCCGGCCAAGACTGCCATCAGCCACGGCGCAGACCAGGTCTATGCGGTCAACCACCCTCAGCTGCGCCAGTACCATCCTGACCTGTTCCTGGCCGCGCTGGAAACCCTGTGCCGGGAAGCCAGCCCCCGGATTATCCTGATGAGCCGGTCTAACCAGGGCCGGGAGTTGGGGCCCCGCCTGGCATTCCGGCTGGGGGTGGGCCTGGCCCAGGACAGTTTGGAAATTGCCCTTGACCCTGCCACCAAGAAACTGATGGCCAACCGACCGGTGTACGGTGGCAACGCAGTGGCAGTGGTAAGCTGCAACGCCACCCCGCAGATGGCGGCCATCCGGCCCAAGGCTTACGAGCCTCTGGCTGCCGATGCGGCGCGCCAGGGGAAGATTACTTCCTTCCCGGTGGACCTGAAGCCAGAAGCGGCCCGCAGCCGCGTGGTCTCGGTGGTGAAGGAAGAGGCCAAGGGAGTCAAGCTGGAGGAAGCCCGGGTGGTGGTCTCCGGCGGGCGCGGCCTGGGCGGGCCGGAACCTTTCAAGAACCTGGATGCGCTGGCCAAGCTTTTGGGCGGCGCAGTAGGCGCATCCCGCGCTGCCGTGGACTCCGGCTGGATTCCCGCCAGCCACCAGGTGGGGCTGACGGGCAAGTCCATTACACCCGACCTTTACATTACCGTGGCTATTTCCGGCGCCAGCCAGCACATGGCGGGCTGCTCGGGGGCCAAGGTGATAGTGGCCATCAACAAGGACGCCGAGGCCAACATCTTCAAAGAGGCCCGCTACGGCGTGGTGGGCGACTGGCAGAAAGTGCTGACCGGCTTTACCGAGGCCGTGCGGGAACTGACCCAGGGGTAGGCAAGCGCGTAAATCGAGGTGCCCTTGCGCACAGCGCCTTACCCCAGGATAACGTTATCAATCAGCCTGGTGCGGCCAAGGCTCACCGCGACGGACGCCATTGCCTTTCCCTGGATTGCGTCCAGCTCCTCCAGCGTATCCGCGTCAGCCACTGACACGTAATCAATGGCTTCTACCAGCGGCTCCGACTCCAACTCGGCCCGCGCCACCTGCCGCAGTGTCTCGGCGTCCCGCTCCCCTTCCCGCCATAACTGTTCCGCCCGGCACAACGCCCGGTACACCACCGGCGCGGCCCAGCGCTGATCCGGGGTTAAATAGGCGTTGCGGCTGCTCATGGCCAGGCCGTCGTGTTCCCGCACCGTGGGCAGCACCACCACATCCACCCCCAGGTCCAGGTCCCGGGCCAACTGGCGCACCACCAGGCACTGCTGTCCGTCCTTCTGGCCGAAGTAGGCGCGGTCAGGGCGAATCAGGGTGAAGAGTTTAGTCACCACCGTAGCCACGCCGCGGAAGTGACCGGGGCGGCAGGCGCCTTCCAACCGCACCGCCACCTTGCCGGGGTCCACCCAAGTATCAAAACCTGAGGGATAGACCTGTTCCACGGAAGGGGCATACACCAGGTCCACGGAAAGGGGCCGCAGCAACGCCAGGTCTTGTTCCAGAGCGCGGGGGTATTTCCCCAGGTCCTCTTTGGGTCCGAACTGGGTGGGATTGATAAAGATGGTCACTGCCACGGTAGAGTTGTCCTCCCGGGCGCGGCGCACCAGCTCTAAATGCCCGGCGTGGAGAGCGCCCATGGTGGGCACCAGGCCCAGGGGCCTGGCTGTTTGCCTACATGCCTGCGCCATCTCCTGGCGAGTAGTGATTACGCGCATCTAGAAAAGTTCCTTGATTTCCCGTTCCAGCCGTTGGGCGGCGGTCTCCCCCTGGTGCGCATCGGGCTGCAACCCAGCCTTGCGCCCCAATTCGGCGTAGGAGCCTTCCGAGCCGTACTCGCGGGTGCGCACCACCACTGGCATGGGCAGGGCATCGCCGAACAGCAGGGCTTGCTGTCGCGACTCCAGCCGTGACAGCACCGTCCTGAGCTGCCGCGCGCCGGGAGTGCCCGCCAGCACCGCCTCCACGTCTTTTTCATTGTCCAGGCGGCAGGTGAGCAGGGTGCCCAACTGGCTCATAACCTCTGAATCTATGGCGGCGGGCCGCTGGTCAATGACCATCAGCGTAACGTTGTATTTACGCAACTCACGGGCAATTATGCCGAAAATTGTCTGGGAGGCGATGGCAGGACTGAGGAACTTATGAGCCTCTTCAATGACTAGCACCAGGGGCCGCGGCTCGCGCCCGCCGCCGCCCGCTGCTTGCTCCTTGAGGTCTATGTACCGTTTGTGGATGCGGCGGCACAGCAGGGTGCTGACCAGCACGTAAGCCGTAGGGTCGTTGCCGTACCGCCCAAATTCCAGGGCCACGTGGCGGCCTTTCTCGGCGTGCTCAATTATTTGCACCGCCGCGTCTTTGGGGGCCTGGTCGGTAAAAAATTCGTAGCGGGTAAGCTGGCTCAGCCGCCGGTGCAGTGTCAGCAGGGCCTGCTGGTTGATGCCCACGTCCTCGGCAAGCTCCTTAACGTCATCCTGCCCTTGGCGGGCCAGAAACTCCCGAAGCCACTTCCCGGGGCCAAACTTTCTCTCCAGGTTGAACCCTGCCCCCGCTGCCACCTCTGAAAGGTTAAGAGTCTCTCGAAGGGTCAGCAAGTCTTCCGGCTCCACATCGCCGTAGCTGATGCCCACTACCTCATCCACGGGCGAACCACGGCGCCGCGAACTGGCCTCATCCAGGGTGAAAGTGGAGACCTGGGAGGGGAATAACTGCTTGAGGCCCTTGACGACCCGGCGGCGGTCCGCATCCTGGCCGCTCCATCCGTACTCGCTGTGCATGTCAAAAATGATGGACGAGGCCCGGTTGCGCTGGAGGATGCCCACCAGCAGGAGCCTGGTAAGAAAGGTCTTGCCGGTGCCGCTTTTGCCGAATATCCCTATGGAGCGTTGCACCAGTTTGTCCAGGTCCAGACAGAGCTTGGTCTCCATATCCAGGGGATTGCCAATCCAGAAATGGTTCTCGTCCTCCCGGCCAAAGACCAGTTCCACGTCCCTGGGCGCGGCGGTGTACGCGCGGGCAAAGTGGGGTGGTATGGTCTTGGCGGGCGGCGGGCTTTCCTCATCGCCCAGCACGCTGGGGAGAGTGACGCTGGGCATAACGGTGACGGCGCCGTAGGCCACGATGCCCGACAGCACCTGGACAAGGAAGTCTTCCCCTGGCTGGGGCGGTGTATGTTTCATGCGCGGGTCTGAGCTGCCCAGGGCAATGTCGGTGACCACGCCAAAGTAGCGCTGCCTGCCGCCCTGGATGGTGAGAAATGTGCCTGCCTTGATATCTTCCACGGTGGCAGCGCCGTCCAGGCGCACTTCCACCCCTTGGGTAAGGGAACCGCCCACCACCAGGCCCACGGGCGCGCCGGGAAGAAGTCCCCCATTCTGGTCTCTTTGCAAACCATGGGTCATAGGATTATCCGACGCAAAATTGAGTTGAGGGCGGGCAAGTCACCGGACAGTTCTCCTGCCAAAGCACGGCCCGCCCGCAGTAAGAACTGTCCCCGGTCAGGATAAACCTCCGCCGCAGTGCGCAGGCACGCGGCAACCACCTCCGCACTGGCAAGGGAGCCGGCGTCCAGCAACAGGGGCAAGAATCCCAGCCGCTCTGTGCAGCCAACAATCTCTTCCTTGGTACAACCATAAACAAAGGTGTGAATGCGCGGCGGCACAGGCGGCAGCGCAGCTTGAAAGCCCTCGCGGGCCTGGCGGCCAATTAACAGCATTTCAAAGCGGGAAGTTAACAGCCTGGCAAGCTGGGGACTGCTGCGATAGACCTCTTCCTCGCTGACCGCAGCTTCTCCCCTAGCCAGCACCGGGCGGCCTGGTTCCAACGGCTCAGCGCTTATCGCTGCCACCACGCCGTAAACGGCATCTGCCGTGGCGGTCGCCGGGCCGCCGCCGGCCCGAACAAAGCTGCCCAGCGGCGGCGCACCCTCCAACTGGTAGCACTGCACAGTGCACACAGTGGAAGCGGATTTGACCACCTCGCCCAGCCGGACCGCGCCTTTTATTTCAGGTGACAACATTTGGAGGCCCAATACAATCTAGTGTAGTCTGAGGACTGGCTGCGCCGCCTAGATTATACCGCTTTAGCGGCTTACGCGCCCGGCGCCTGTGTCAATCCAGCATCCCTGGGAGAGTAGTGTATCAATTTGAGCTTTGTCGTCCGGCGGAAGCCGGAACCCAGTGCTGAGTCTCGGCCTACCCCTATCTGGGCACCGGATTCCGCCAGTGCGATGGATAATGCCAAAGTAAACTGATACACCACCTCCCTGGAATAAACTTGACGCCGCCATTGGGCCGATGGCCCAGAGACTGGCTTGCCGTCCAACCCAGTTTTGGCGGATAATCACGCCCGACGGGTTGCGAAACCTGCAAGCAACGGTTAGACTTCGGACAGTAGCAACACCATAGCTATTACGGTCATGGGTCGTTTTGTGAAGGAGCTTTATGCCTGAAGACCAGCACAGCCACGACAACCTCCGAGACCATAACCGCGGCCAACGGGGGATCCGCCGCAGCAGTGGATTTATCCTGGGCGGTCTCAGCGGCGGCCACGGCGTGTTCCATTGGTTTACCCAGAGCTTTCTGGTGATGCTGCCGGAAGTGCGGGAGACCTTTGGCCTGGCGGCAGTCCAGGTAGGCGCCATTGCAACTACTCGGGAAGTGGTGGCGGGAGGCGTGGCGCTCCCCGGCGGAGTGGCAACGGACCTGCTGCGGCGCTACTGGGGGCTGGTACTGGCAGCCTGCATGGCCGTCTTTGGCGCCGGGTGGCTAATCATGGGTTCCTCTCCAACATATTACTGGCTGCTGGCAGGCATGGGGTTGGTAGCTATGGCTGCTGCGGTGTGGCACTTGCCGGCGGTGGCGGCCCTCTCTCAATACTTTGCGCACCGGCGCGGTACAGCCCTGTCTTTCCATGGCGCGGGGGGAAATATTGGCGACGTGGCGGGCCCGGCCTTGACAGGCATTCTCCTCAGTATCCTGGTATGGCAGCGTATTTTGCAAATCTACGCCGTCATCCCCCTGTTCCTGGCATTTTTAGTCTTGTGGGGCTTCCGTGATTTGGGCCGCATGGGCGCCCAAGACAAACCCAGCCTGAAGACCCAGTTGGCACAGACCCGCCGCGTGCTTAAGCACCCTGTCATTTGGGGCATAACTTTGGTTGGCGGCCTGAGAGCCATGGCCTATGTGTCCTTCATGACCTTTTTGCCCCTATACCTGGCAGACCAGGAGGGCCTCAGCGCCCTGTGGCGCGGCATATACGTGGCCCTGTTGCAGCTGGTAGGCATCTTTGCCAGCCCTCTGATGGGCTATCTATCTGACAAGCTGGGACGCAAGGCCGTGCTAATGCCCGGGCTGGTCTTGCTGACGGTGCTGAGCCTTGCCGTGCCCTTTGGAAGCGGTATTGCACTGATCATCATAATCGCCGTCATGGGCACTTTCCTGTTCAGTGACCAGCCCATATTGACGGCGGCGGCCCTGGACCTGGTGGGCGACGGAGTGGCCGCTACGACATTGGGGGTGCTGTCCTTTTCCCGGTTTATCCTGAGCGCCCTGTCACCCATTATTGGCGGCGTTCTGTACCAGCTTCAGCCTGAAGTTACCTTCTACTACGTGGGAGGACTGTTTGGACTGGCTGTGGCGCTGCTGATGATAGTTCCCATGTCCAAAGTATCCAAAGGGCCTGGAGAACCGACCGGCCTGGGCGCACCAGCCGCCCAGGAACGTAGGGCTTGACGGATAATTTCATTTCCAAAGGGGTAACCAAATGGCATTCAACATCAATACAGTGGCAATCCTCAGCCCGGGCGATATGGGCCACGCCGTGGCGCAGCTTTTGCGCGCCCATGAGTTGCGGGTAGTAACCTGTCTCACGGGACGCAGCCAGCGCACCCGCGCCCTGGCCCAGGCGGCTGAAGTAGAGGATATTGCCAGCATGGAAGAACTGGTGCGCCAGTCCGACGTGGTGCTGTCAGTAACCACCTCAGAGGCAGCGCCCGTGGTCTGCCAGCAAGTAGCCGATGCCATCACCGCCACCGGCAAGGGGTTATTGTTCGCCGAGTGCAACGCCATATCGCCCCAGAAGGTGCGGTCGCTGCAACCGGTGATTGCTCGCGCTGGAGGCCGCTTCGTGGACGCCTCCATCATCGGCAGCCCGCCCCGCAATGGCCGCAGCCCGCGGTTCTATGCCTGCGGCCCCTATGCCACTGAGTTTGAGCAGATGCGAGAGTTCGGCCTGGACGTGCGCAACTTGCAGGGCGAGATAGGCCGGGCTTCTGGCATCAAGATGTGCTACGCCGCCATGACCAAGGGCACAACTGCCCTTTACACGGAACTGCTGATGGCGGCCCAAGCTATGGAGTTGTGGAAGCCCCTGACTAAAGAGTTCCAGTCCAGCCGCCGGTCAGGGGTTTATGACATTATGGAGGGGTGGATTCCGTCCATGCCTGCCCGTTCACAACGGTGGGTTAGCGAGATGGAGGAAATCCAGGATACCTTCGAGTATCTAGGCATGACTCCCAACATTCTGCAAGGGGCCGCAGACATGTACCGCCTGGTAGGGAGCACGCCCCTGGGCGAGGAAAGGGCGGAGACGGCGGACCGGGACCGCAGCCTGGAAGCTACTGTGCGCCTGCTGGCTTCCTATTTGAAGCAGGCCGGGGCCTAACCGGTAGGGCATCAACAGAGAAGGCCTCTTCCGAACGGAAGGGGCCTTCAATTCTACCCAGAGTTGGGGCAACTAAATTAACGCTCGGTCTGGGTGGTTTGGCTGCCGTTGCCCGTCACCGTGATATGGGCCATGGCCGTGCCGCCCGGAGCGCCGTGCCAGTGGTCCTCCCCCGCCGGAATGAGCACCACATCGCCCTTGCGAATGGCCTGCTCCTTGATGTTCCCCGCGCTGTCCCGGGTAGCAACTTTGCCCACGCCCTCAGTCACCACCAAAATCTGATCGGTGGAATGCTTGTGGAACTTGTTGCGGGAGCCTGCGCTGAAGCTGACGATGCCAAAGTTAAAGTTCTTGCTCTCGCCGGGCTTGAACACTGCCTGGCGGTACACTTGGGTGCCAGTCATCAGTCCGCCGGTCATCTCCGCTGGTTCCTTGGAAACGTTTTTCATCTTGACAATCTTCATAAACTCCTCCTGCTGCTCCGAAAAATAGGGCTAATCTCCCAACTAGGCGCGTGTGGGGAATGCCCAGAATGCGAACCCATAATACTCCGCCAGCCACAGCACGTCTAGCCTAAGACTGCCCTCAGGCTTCCCCCACCTCCTGCATTACCGCCAGTAGGTCTGCGATGGTCCGCGCTAGCAACGAAGGCCGTGCAGCAAACTCTGGAGTAGGGTGCCATTCGTAGTCAAAACTGTTGTATACCGTGCCGTCTACGCTGCACCGCAGGTTAGAGACCACCACCTGAAACCCCAGCCGTTCCGTAGCCCGGTCCGCCAGGCGCTCTAATACTTCCCGCGGGCAATCGTAAATTACCAGAAACCCACCTTGCTTTTGCCCATTAGTGACCCTGGCCCGGAAGACCTTACCCATCAACTCATACTCGACAATGGTGTAGGGCTTTTCGGGAGAATCATAGTCAGGCCAGCCTACGTGGACAGTGCCTTCCACTTCCCAATGGTGCATATTCCCAGGCCTCCTCCCAAAGTCGCAGGTTTAGCCAACCCAGTTTAGCCACCCGGCCTCCAGCTATCAACCGTCCCGCTGCATTTCCCCCAGGGGTGACTCATCCTCAGCATTTCCATGGAGGGCACCCCGACTCGTCAGGATACGTCCTCGTCAGACCTCCCGCCACAAGGCAGACACACAGGTCTGCCACTCCCTCCGTTGAGAATGAATCAACCCTAAATTTCCCGGCACTGGGAAAAAGTTTAAGGATTGCCCGGTTGGCGGTCGCGGGCCACCAGCAAACTCATGGGTATCGCGGCCAAACCGATAAGCACCAATGCGGATATGGAGGCCCGGGCGTAGAAGGCCTCGCTGGCTGCGCTCCAGGTCAGAGTAGCCAAGGTTTTGAAACCAATGGGACTCAACAGCAGCGTGGCAGGGAGTTCTTTCATGGTCAGAAGAAAGACCAGCGCCGCCCCAGAGACCAGTCCAGGCCGGGTCAGCGGCAGGGTAATGGTAGCAAATACTCTCGCCGGCGTGCTCCCCAGGCTTCGGGAGGCTTGCTCCACACTGGGACTAATCTGCAGCAGAGAGGAGCGCACTGCGCCCACCGCCGCGGAAAGGAACAGCACCATGTATCCCAATACCAGCAAGGCAAAGCTCTGGTACAGGATAGGGATATAGTTGGCGCTGAAGAACACCAGGGCCAAGGCAACCACGATACCGGGCAGCGCAAAGGCCACATAGGTGATCCGCTCCAGGAGACTGCTAAGGCGGCCTGGAAACCGCACGGCGAGCACCGCCACGGGCAGGGCGCAAACCAGCGCCAGCAGGGCAGCCGCCAGGGACACCAAGACGGAGCTTGCCGCTGCCGGCCACAACTGCACCGACACACCGCTGGCGCCCAAGCCTTGCAATGCCCAGTACCCCAGCACACCCACGGGCCCGGCTACCGACACCAGCGCCACTGTAGTGCAGTAGGCCAGCGCCGGAACTTTCCACCAGCCCAGCCGGAGGCGCGCTGGCGTCCGCACTGCCCCGGCGGTGCTGCGATAATACCGGGAGCGGCCCCGGGTCATGGCTTCGCCTACCACCAGGGATAGTGCCAGGGCCACCAGCACCAAAGAGAGGCCAGCGCCAAGAGACCGGTCCAGGGACGCTTCATACTGCACGTAAATGGCCCAGGTAAAGGTCTCGTAACGGAGCAGGGACACCGCGCCGAAATCGCTGAGGGTATAAAGGGCCACCAGCAACCCTCCAGCCACAATGGCTGGCCGCAACGTGGGCAGGATGACGCGCACAAAGGTTTTCCAAGGACCATAGCCCGCGGCCCGGGATGTCTCATCCAGCGCGGGGTCCAGCCGTTCCAGGGCTGCACGCACAGTGAGCAGCACGTAGGGGTAGGTCAAAAGAGTGAGGGTGAGCATGGCCCCGGTAAAGCCGTAGATATCTGGAAGCCGTTCAACGCCAGCCAGAGACTGCAACGCCTTTTGCAGCATTCCCCGCGGCCCCAGGGCTACTACCACCACGAAACCAGCGACATAGCTGGGTATGACCAGGGGCAGGGAAGCCAGCACCAGCCAGGCCCGTCGGAAGGGCAGGTCGGTGCGCAGGAGAAGCCACGCCAGCGGCACCGCCAAGGCTATGGCGGCAGCGGTGACTGCGCCAATTAGCAATACCGTCCGTGCCAGTATAAGTAGCCCGCGCTGGCGGAACACCAGCTCCCACGCATCAGGCCCGGAACTCAGCCCTCGCAGCAAAAGGTATGCTGGAGGCAGCAACAGCGCCGCACCCACAAGGCACGCTGGCAGCCATACGATGGCTGGTGGCCGCGGGCGTCCCACCAGCCATTGCCAAAAGCCGGCCTGCCGCCGGCCTGCCTGATTTTGCTGCGCCATCAAGGAATGACGTTGGCCCGGCGCAACAAGGCCTCGGTGCCCTTCAAATCGGCCAGCTGCGCCAGGCCGATGGCGGGACTCTTAATGTCCTTCAGCGGAGTCAAATCGGGATGGACTTTTACGCCATCTACCAGAGGGTATTCGTAGGTCTGGGCAGCAAAAAACTGCTGGGCCACAGGGGAAAGCATGAACTCCAGGAATTTTTCCGCGTTGGCCTGGTTCTTGGATGTTTGTAGCACTCCGGCTCCGGCCACCATTACCAGCGCACCCGGACCACCCGCCTTAGGGTGGTAATTCCGGACAGGGAAGGAAGGCCCGCGCTCGGCCAAGAGGGGATATATATAGTAATGGTTCACCAGGGCAACATCCACCTCCCCATCGGCCACTGCCACCACCGCCGGTCCATTGCCAGAATAGGTCTTGGGGCTATTGGCCTGCATACCTTGAAGCCACTGCAGCGTCTTGTCTTCACCCCACAAGACTCGCATGGCAGTGACCATGGTCTGGAATGAAGCATTGGTGGGCGCCCAGCCTACGCGCCCCCGCCATTCGGGACGGGTCAGGTCATAAATATCGTCGGGCAGGTCTTTCTTGGAAAGCTTCTGGCTATTATAAACTATTGTCCGCGCCCTTCCAGACAGTCCCACCCACCTCCCCTGCGAGTCGCGGGCCCATTCGGGGACCCGCTCCAGCACTTGCGGCGTCAGGGGAGCCAGCATGGACTCTACGGCGCCCAGGCCCCCCGGGTCCTGGGCGAAAAAGATGTCGGCGGGCGTATTTTTCCCTTCTTCCAAAAGGGTGGCAGACAACTGGGGTGTGCCCGCATACTTCACAGAGACTTTGACTCCAGTAACCGCACTGAACTGGGTGATGATTGGCCCTACCAGGGATTCGCTGCGGCCAGAGTAAATGGTCAGCGTTGGCGGTCCGCTTTCTTGCCCGCCGCATCCTGCAACCAGCGCTCCGATTATCGCCGCCATTGCCAGGGCGCCAAACCACCGGGATATGCCATGCCTTGCCATTGCTGCTTCGCCTCCCTCTTTATTCTTCCGCCAGTCAATACGCTGGAAAATCCTCCAACGGGGCTCCCTAGCCCAAGGGTTCCTGGCTCCGCCTTTGCCCTGTTTCCGTCCAGCCTGAGCCAGTTCCAGTGTAGCAACGCATCCCCAACTTAATTACACAGGCAACTGCATTTGATGTGCATAATCATTTTTTAATTATGTGTATACTAACAATCCTGGTCAGGATACCAGTTAACTTTCGGCGTGTCAACTCTCCGAATTGACTCACAATAAAAGTTACCTAAGGAGGATACGTTGCCTCAAAATGCGTGTTACCGAAGGGGAGGTAGACATGATGACCCGAGGCAGCGTGGAAGAGTACGTGAC
>VGZV01000024.1 GCA_016872385.1 SAR202 cluster bacterium
CGCTCATCCTGAGCTTGTCGAAGGATGAGTAGCTTTTAGCCCGCTCATGGTTCGACAAGCCCCGACCTGGTCGGGATCCCGATACGTCGGGACTCACCACGAGCGGGAATTGTCACACACCCTCTAAGGGAGAGATAGAGGGGGTCTGACCACCCCACCTAACCTCCCCTTAGCAAGGGGAGGGTTTTTCACACACCCTCTTAGCGGGCCAGAGGGAGGCTGGACTGAGACGCCAAATCCTTAGCCAAGATAATGGTGGGCGTGCCGGAGGGGTCAACTCCTTTGAGCAGCGCCAGATAGTAGCTTACATAATCTCCCAGCAGCATCATGCTCAACACCTGGGTTAAAGGTGGGCCGGACACACCCTCCAGAAAGTGGTTAGGCACATGGGGCCGGTCAAGCAATTCCTTTAGCACTGCATAGCGGCTGGCCATTGTAGGAGTTAAAGGATTGGGTTTCAAAACTAGCAGGGTGACTTCTGGCGCTGTCCTGAGCGGGTCTGGGAAGGCCTCCACCGTATTGTGCAGCAGTTCAGGGAGTGTCTCAAAAAACGCCCAGGCTTTGGAATTTTCGTTGAACTGGGTCTTCCACCGGCGAGCCACGCCACCAAAAATGCCGCTGCCGCACACCACAATTCTGCGGCCGGCCAGGTGGCTGGCTAGGCTCTTGGCAGGATTCTTGTTGATGGGCGTCGAATGCGAAAGCGCCTTTAATTGTTGCCTCAGGACTTCCAAGCTATCGCTTACCGCAGCGCCGTCAAGCTCAATCAGCCGCAGGCGGTTTAGAATGCCCAGAATAAGCATCAGATTGTAGCCAACTGTGTGCCGGGGTTCACTGCGGAGCCCAACGGAAAGCAGCGGCACGTTGTGCTGCCCAGCCAATTTGGCCAGTTTGCCGCCGCCTGCAATGGCCATGACTCTGGTCCTGGTCTTGATCGCCTCGTTGAACAGGGCGAGGGTTTCGTCGGTGTTTCCAGAGTAACTGCAAAGTATTGCCAGGGTTTCGTCATCTGGTGTAAAGGGAAAATGGAAGTCCCTGGCCGTAATCACCGGCCACGCAGTCCTCGCGGAAAGCGCTAGGGACAAATCGGCGGCCAGGTCGCCAGCAATGGCCGAACCGCCCATGCCACCAATCACTATTTTGGTGATAGGCTTATGGAATGTAATATCTCCCAATTCTGCACGTTGAACTTGTTCCCAAGCTAACCTACAATGGTCTGGCAACTCCTCCAAACGTTTACCCAGGCAGGTCGTGTCCAGGGAATTACAGGCTCCCAAATCATCCAAGTTCAATACAGTGTTCATCTTGCTTATTTCTTGGGGACCGGTTCCTCCGAAAACGTGGGACACGATGACACCATAGTAAACTACCTGCCGTGGGCCTTCAAGCAGGATTGCCTAGATTACGCAGAGATTAGATAGTGGTTCAATTAGCAGGTTGGCTAGAAACGCAGCTGCCGGCACAACAGTAGCGGCAAGCTGGACATCAGAGGTCCCTTGCGGAAATAGGTGGCAGGCCGCATGGCATACAGGTGGCACCACCGTGCTTCCCGCAGCCTCGGAATGTTAAAAGAAAAGGCGGCATGTAAAAAGTGTGAGAACAGCATTCACGAGGTTTGCATCTTCCATGAATGACGATACCCTTGACCTGCACGATTACCTGATGCTGGGCCTGAACTGGTGGTGGTTGTTGGTGCTGGGCGTTGCCGCTGGAGCCGGGATGGCGCTGGCATGCAATTTTGTCCAAGCTGCCTCCACTCCTGCCGCGCCTCAGTACCGCGCCAGCGCCACCATGGTCGTGGCCGAACCCGGATGGGTTGCCAACTATGCGGAAATGGCGGTTTCCGACACCGTATTGTCTGGGGCCATCCGCGATTTGGGACTGGCAGCTACTCCGGAGCAACTGGCCTCCCAGGTCTTTACCATAGTAGTAAGAGTTAACAGTGGGCCGGGCTCTGAGAGCCGCCTCCTCAGAATTGAGGCTACCGCCCCCAACCCTCAGCAAGCTGCCAATGTGGCCAACGCAGTAGCCAAGAACTTGAAAGCTCATGTGGACGTTCTGCAGGGTACGCTGCGGGCTGCCGCCGAAGAAAAACTGGCTGTCAAGCTGGAGGCGCTGAGGAATTCTGCGGAGTTGCTGCCTTCTAACCCCGCAATGAAAGCTGAATTCATGGATCGGGCGACCATAGAGATGTTGCGTGCGCTGGACGAGGATATTGTCAGCCAATTGACTATTATCGAGGTGGCGCGCCCGCCGGCTGAGTTACTACCGGCCCCGCGGCCGGTGAACAAAGGAAACGTGGCGCTGGGGATGGTGGTTGGCGCTATTTTTGCCGTTGCAAGTGTCGTGGCGCTGGAACATTGGCGTAAACCAGTCCGTTCCGCGGGCCACCTGGAACGAAACCTCCAATTGCTCAATCTGGGCACTGTAACCATTCGTGGGATGGGCAAAGGCCCGTACGGGAATCAACGGCCAGAGGCCGCGCAATTATTTCAGAGTGAGCAGCGCATGGAACGGACAGCCACCGCAGTGGGACTGGCTGCCAGGGCTGCCGAGGCCCGAGTGTTGGCGGTGCTGGGTTTGGACTCTGCTGGCAAAGATGTCGGTGTCCTGTCCGTAGCCCTGGCTTCCGTGCTGGCAAAAGGGTCTCAAGATGTTGTGCTGGTAGATGCTAATCTCAGGCAGCCTACCTTGCACGGTTGCCTGGGCCTTAAGAACGAGATCGGGCTAACTACGACTTTGACCAATGCCACTATGTGCGTTTCCGATGTTCTCCAGGGAACATCAACTCCCCGCCTTAAAGTCCTTACTGCCGGCCCGCTGGTGGAAGATCCCCTGGATCTCTTGCGCAGCCCGCGCATGGCAGGAGTCATGGAAGAACTCAAAAATTCTGCGGGATTGGTCCTGGTCAATGTGCCGCCGGACTCTGAATCAGCGGATGCGCTGGTGGTGGCCGATTATTCCGATGCGGTGGTAGTGGCTGCCAGGGAAGGACGCACCAGGATAGCGTTAGTCCAAGACGGTTTGGATGCCTTGTCCAGGACCAAGGCCAAAGTCCTGGGGTTCATTCTGGTTCGCCAGGGCTTTAGCATGGTTCCATCATTGGCCCGGGGTGCGTAGAGCCCGGCCTTGGAGTTTTAGCCAACCGCTGGAACGCCCTCCCATGATAATGGGAGGGCTGTTCTTTTACGTCCTGTAAGTTTGTGCGAGCCTTCAGCCTCCCATCTCGGCTATCCACTTCTTCGCCTTGGTCTCGGCGCTGCCGCCCAGTCCCAGTTCAAGGCTGCGCCGCAGGGACTGAACGGACTCTTGAGACCGGTGCAGGTCATGGTAGGCTTGGCCTTGGAAAAAGTAAGCATCTCTTGAATACGAGGTTTCCCCAGTAATGGCCAGGGACTCTTGCAGCGGCGCCAGCGCCTCCTCCGGCCGGCCCATGGCAAGGTATGCCTCCGCCAGCCTGTTGCGGATGGGCCAACTGGCCGGGACCATTGCAATAGTCTCCCGATATAAACGAACGGCTTCGTCGTCCTTCTCCAAAAAGAGAGCTGAGTCGGCCAGGGCCAGCCGGGACCGCCAGTAAAATGGCTGCTGGCTCAAGGCCGCCTTGTTGCTGAAATAGGCGCGCTGGGCCAGGCAGTTGTCATAGGATGATGCTGGTTGGTTGCTGCATTCGGCTTCAGCGGTTTGTCCCTTGTTCTCACGGTACAGTGCATAAATCTCCGCCTCGTAACCGTAGTAAACGGGTACATCAGGCGCCAGGGCGATAGCCCGGTCCAGGTGAGTCAGCGCTGCTTGCAGGTCCCCCTGGCTGGACGCGTCAAAGGCTGCTCCTGCCGCTGCCGCCGCGCGCGGATATGCCAGTGTCTTGATCCATGTGAGGGATATTATGCCACCCATCAACCAGGCAGCCACGGCCAGCCGGAGAAATAGCTGCCAGTTATAAGGCGAGGCTGTGGCAGGGGCCGTACTGGAGGAGCGGCGCCGGGCGTTCCTGGCGCTAATGACAGGCTTGTCGGCAGCAAGGACGGCGCACCCACCTACATTATGCTGTATGGCGAGATGGCCCCCGGCCGGGCCAGCCACGAAGACACGGGCGGAAAGCCCCCGGTTATCCGCAACATCCAGAGCCTTAACCAGCGCACGGGCAGCGGCGCCGCGCTCTTCCAGAGAGTGCCCTGCGCGTGCCGCCACCGGCAGTGCAGTCAGCATCGCCAGGCAGGCCCAAAACATAATCAGGTCCGAAACCTTGGCAACTCCCACCATTTGCTCCACCAGGCGGCCCGCCAGCAGCGCCAGCAGCCCACCCAGCAGGATGCGCTGGACCACGGTATATTCCGCACTGCGGCGCAGCAGCATCCATGCCCCTGCAGTCAGCGGCGCCAGGAATAGCGCACCTGAGGCGATGAACCCCAGAAAGCCTTGCTCCACCCACTGGTGAATAAAAAAGTTGTGAGCATTGTCAGGCTCCACTGGAAGCAGGTCATCGGTAGATGGCGGCGTCACCAGCAGATAAGTGAATCTCAGCAGGTCAGGGCCATACCCAATGATTGAGCGCAGCCCTGGCAACGTTATTTGTGCAAAGCTGAACCAGGGATGTTGCTCAATCAAGGCCCAAGAGTCAATCCAGTGGCGGGTGCGTCCTGAAATCGCCCCGGTCACTACCTCGCTGCCAATGGAGGCGATTCTCCCTGCTACGCCGAATCGCACATCCGAAGGTCCGCCATTAGTCTGATTGCCGCCCAGCAGGCTTGGCGCAAGCACTGCCCCAACAACAATTACCACTCCCGCCAGTCCCACCAATGCCGCGACAGTCAGTCCCTTTTTCATTCCCCAGCCCGCGCTGGCAGGCGCGCTCTCAATAACTGGCCTTGTCCTGGGCCGGACTACTGTTGTCCATACCACGTAAGCCGCCAGCAACATGCCAAAACCAGCCAGCGAGGCGATGGCTGGTAGGCCGGGCCACATCACCGCGCCTAGGGCGGCGGCGCCTGCAAGCCCCAGTACCAGGGCAATGCGCCCCACCGCCAGCCATCCCGCAGTCAGGGCCTGGACTCCCAGGAATACCGCGATAGCTGCCAGGCCGCCGACCCACGGGCCGCGGCTAAAAGTAAAGAGCAATCCCAAAGTCTGGACGGCAAGCACAATGGTCCAGAAAGCCAGCTTGGTGTGGGCATTTTGAGGTTTACGGGGGGCGTCGCGCCCCCTTCTTGACGCCTCTTGACCTGGGGACAGATTGATGGCAGCGGCGATGACCGTCAACACCAGGGGCATCATAATTGCTGCACCGGCAAAGACCGCATTGCCAGTGGTGGTGGTAATGCGGCTTCCGCCGCCGCCGGTGCCTTCGGTGAGCCGGAAGGGGTCTAGCCCGTAGTTTTGCAGCACGCCATAAATACTGATTAGAAAGCCGCTGGCAATGATGACCCCCATGAGCCGCTGCATCTGGGGCATGGTCTTGAGGTGGGTGGCCGTTACCCAGAAAATCGCCACGTAAGCCGCCACCGTGTAGGCGGCAGAGCTGTCCTGGCCGGGGATCTCTCCCCACAAGCTGGTGCGCCACGAGGCCGAAAGCATGGTAGTCAGGGCGGTGACCAGGGTGAAAAGTCCCACGGCCAGGTAAATCCATCGGGTGGGCTGCTCCCGCAGCCATGCCAGCGTCAGGCTCGGCCATTGGCCGGGCGAGGCCAGCCATCCCTTTGCCTGGCCGTCCCCTTTGGATGCGCCCGCGTTTCCAATTCCCCATTCCAAAAGCCAGAGGCACGCCATCGCCCCCGCCAGGGTCCGCAGCAGGGCAATTTTGGGCACCTCCACGTAGGCAATGACCGCCTCAGAAACGATAAAGTCGCGGTCCAGGAAGGCCAGGGGAATCAGAAATGCCGCCAGCAGCCAGACGCCTTCCATGCCCCGGACAATCCACCGGCGCAACACGGCGGCGTTCACAATCTGGCCTGACGATTCTTCTCGATGGCGGCGGATGGTCATGGCAACGGCTTTCCGGTTTGTTGGGACTCTTTGCCGCCGCGCTTGTCCCAGCGGGCCAGCATGGTGTTGAATACCGACATGAACAGAATTTTGATGTCCAGCCAAATGCTCATGCGCTGTATGTAGTCCATGTCATACTGAAGTTTGGCGTGGGGGTCGTCCTCCCGGTTATTCACCTGGGATAGTCCGGTCAGACCGGGCCGCACCGCCAGCCGCTGCTCAAACCCCGGGATTTGCTGCTCCAGCAGCTTCTGCTCTCCGGCATCCAGCGCCCGCGGCCCCACCAGGCTCATGTCTCCTTTCCAGATGCTCAACACTTCGGGCAGCTCGTCCAGGGCGGTGCGGCGCAACAACCGTCCCACGGGAGTAATCCGGCGGTCGCCCTCCACAGTCCAGGAGGGGCCTATCCGGTCGGCGTTGGGGACCATGGTGCGGAACTTGCGCACTGTGAAGACCTTGCCGTCCTTGCCCGCTCGGCTCTGCCGGTAGAACACCGGCCCGCGGTCGCCCAGCCAGATGATCAGCGGGATCAGGGTCCAGAGCAGCAGCCATACGGGCAGCAGCAGCAAGTGGGCCAGCAGCAGCACGGCCAAATCAAAAGGGCGTTTATACCAAGCAGATTTGGGCATCGCAAGTGCAGATGTCAATATGTTGTAGCTTCGAGTAGTGTATCAATTAGCCTTTCGTCATTCCAGCGCAAGCCGGAATCCAGAGCGGCACAACATTCTGTGGAGCTTCTGGACACCGGCTTTCGCCGGTGTGACGAATAAAGTTCTTAGAGGGTGTCTAAAAAGGCTAGGTGCTCGTGGTTCGACAGGCTCACCACGAGCGGGAAAGCCCGCTCATCCTGAGCTTGTCGAAGGATGAGCGCTGGTAGTGCACAGCACTTTTTAGACACATTCTTAAGCAAACTGTTGCATCACCCGGTTTCGAGCAGGGGCGGGTTTTAAAACCCGCCCTTACCTGGGCAGGGTCTTTCAATTATCCAAAGGGGTCTGGTAACAGTCATTGCGAGCGAAGCGAAGCAATCTCTTCCCCAGGGTGGGGGTTGCTTCGGGGCTTTGCCCCTTGCAATGACAACTGAAAGGCCCTGCCCCTGGATGCTCATCCCCGCCGGGCCATCTCAGGCAGCCTCCCGGTCCGCCGCAGCTCCGACTCGATCCACTGGTAGGTGTGCCGCAGCCCCGTCTCCAGGGGGATGGACGGCTCCCAGCCCAGCACCTGCTTGATGAGGGAGTTGTCGCTGTTGCGGCCCCGCACGCCCTGGGGGCGGCTCAGGTCGTGGCGTTTGTTCACCCGCTTTTCGGCGATGCCGGAGGCCATGTCCACCAACTGGTTGATGGTCACCAGTTCGTCGGTGCCCAGGTTCATGGGCTTCCGGTGGTCCGAGTGGGTGATGCGGTAGATGCCCTCCACGCAGTCGTCCACGTACATGAAGGAGCGGGTCTGCTCGCCGTCGCCCCACACCTCTATGTCGTTATCGGCCAGGGCCACTTTGCGGCAGATAGCGGCGGGGGCCTTTTCCTGGCCGCCGTCATAAGTGCCCAGGGGGCCATAAACGTTGTGGAAGCGGGCCACCCGCGTTTCCAGCCCGTAGTCCTCATAAAAATACTGGCACAGTTTCTCCGTGAACAGCTTCTCCCAGCCGTAGCCCTCCTCCGGGTCGGCGGGAGCGGCGTCGGACTCCTTCAGGGGCGTCACGTCGGGCTGCTTTTGCAGGTACTGGGGATAGATGCAGGCGGAGCTGGCGAAGAAGTAGCGGGACACGCCGTTGAGGCGGCTGGCTTCCAGCAGATGGGAGTTGATGAGGATGTTGTTGTTTGCCACCTGGGCGTGGTAGGCGGTGATGTATCCGATGCCGCCCATGTCTGCCGCCAGGTTATACACCTGGTTGATGCCCCGAGTTGCCAGCAGGCAGGAGTCCCACCGGCGCAGGTCCAGAAGCTCAAACTCCTGGGCATGGGAAGCCTCGTACTCCGGCGGCTTGATGTCCACGCCGCGGACCCAGTACCCGCGGTCCACCAGGTACTTGGCCATGTGGTGGCCGATAAAGCCTCCCGCGCCCGCTACCAGAACTCGCTCGGTCATGAATTAAGCTCCTGTTTGGATTTTTGGTCAACTTTTGCTGGATGTCGTTGCTTCCGGCCTGAAAACCTTGGGGCCTGTTTAAGAACGTGTGTGACAATTCCCTCCCTTAGAATGTGTCTAAAAAGGCTAGGCGCTCGTGGTTCGACAGGCTCACCACGAGCGGGAAAACCGCTCACCCTGAGCTTGTCGAAGGGTGAGCGCTGGTAGTGCACAGCACTTTTTAGACACCCTCTCAGAACCTCTAACACAATGCCGAAGCTGTCACCATGAGTCCTTCGGCTGAAGTACGAAGGGTCTGGGGCGGTGGGAGTTTGCCCCTCCCCAGGTTCTTCGTCGTCCCGATGCAATCGGGACTCCTCAGAACGACACCTTTCATTTTGTTAGACATTCTTAGCATGGGGAGGGCTGGGAATTCTCGCAAAAGCTCTTCGACAAGCTCAGGGTGAGCGGTTCTTACCCGCTCTTGGCGCGCCAGTTTCCGCCGCTTGCGGTGAGCCGTTTTCTGCCGCTCGCGGTGAGCTTGTCGAACCTGGAGCGGATACCTTCCCCACCGGCTTCCCGCGCGGGGATGCCGCCGTGTCCTCAATGGCCCGGACAAACTCCAGGGCCAGGGCCTGCCGGTCATACAATTTCCCGGCCTGTTTGGAGCGCCGGGCCATCTCCGCCAGTTCCTGGGGATGGACTTTGGCCCATAAAATGGCCTCGGCCACCTGCTGGGCGCTGGGTTGCTCCACCACCAGGCCGCACTGGTGTTCCCGCACCATGCGGGCCAGGTTGCTGGCTTCCGGGGCCACCGCCAGCACCGGGCGTCCCGCCATCAGGATGGGGTACAGCTTGCTGGGCACCACCAGCCCTTCCAGACCTGGGCGCAGGGTAACGGTCTGGAGGTCGCCGGCGGCCATAACGTAGGGCACTTCCTCCGCGGGAAAGTAGGGCAGGAACTTCACGTTGGGGCGGCCTCTGGCCTTCTCCTCCAGGGATGCGCGCATGGCTCCCTCGCCGATGAAGGTCAGTCCCACGCCTTCCGGCTCCAGAAGCTGGGCCGCCTCCAGCAGGGCGTCCCAAGTGCCGGCAAACCCCAGGTTGCCCGCGTGAACTACCACGAAGGGAAAATCACCGCGGATGGTCCGCACCGTGGGGTGGTCTAAACTGGCGGGCGTGGCCGAAGGGTCAGCGCCGTCCCGCACCACCGCCAGCCGCTCCCCAGGGATGCCCTTGCCGGTGATGCGCTCCTTCATGTCTTCCCCCAGCACCACAATGCGGCGGGCGCGCTTCATGGCCCAGCGGTGCAGCCGCTCCCACAGGGCAGTGAACATCCCGGCTTTTACCACGCCCGAGGCCACCGCCATATCCGGATGCAGGTCGCGGATGTTGTACACCAGGGGGCGGCGGCGCAGCAGGGAAGTGACTGCGCCCAGCACCACGGCCAGGGGCGGGTCGGTCATGGCGATAATCACGTCGGGCTTGGGTCGTAGAGTCAGCGCCCGCAACTGGGCCAGCAGCATATAGGACAGGTAGTTGGACAGGCGGCCAATCATGCGCTTGCGGTGCCGGGCGGTGGTGCCCACCCGCACCACGGTAACGTTGCCCTGCTGCTGGCGGCGGGACAAATAGTAGGGGTGCCGCTCCTTGGGTTCGTAGGAGGGCCGCCCGGCCAGCACCGTCACCTGGTGGCGCTGGGCCATCACCTCCGCCAGGTCGCGGATAATCAAGGCGGTGGCGCCGGTGTCCGGCGGGTAGTGCAGGTTAATGATGAGGATGTTCATGAATGGGTGGCGTGCTACCCCCACCCTAGCCCTCCCCCTTTACAATGGGGAGGGTACAACAGTCTTCCCCCTTAACAAGGGGGAAGGTCAGGATGGGGGTCACTTCAGGTCTCACTCCCTTCTATCCACCAGATAAGGCCCCAGGGCCAGCACGTCCATCTGGGTGCGCACAAAGCACTCGATGGCTTCCTCCGGCGTGTTCACCACCGGCTCGTTCTCATTAAAGGAGGTGTTCAGCACCACCGGCACGCCGGTAAGTTTGCCAAAGCTGTTAATCAGCTCCCAATACTGGGGGTTGGCGGCGCGGCTCACCGTTTGCAGGCGGCCCGTGCCGTCCACGTGGGTGGGCGCGGGTATCAAGGCCCGTTTCTCTGGCCGGACGTGGTAGGCCAGCAGCATGTAGGGAGAGGGGTAGTGCTTCTCAAACCACTCCCCAGTCTTCTCCTCCAGGATAGACGGGGCAAAGGGCCGGAAAGTTTCCCGGTGCTTGATGCGCTGGTTCAGCAGGTCTTTCATGTTGGGGTCTCTGGGGTCCACCACAATGCTGCGGTTGCCCAGGGCGCGGGGACCCCACTCTGTGCGGCCCTGGTACCAGCCCGTGACCTTGCCCTGGGCCATGCGCTGGGCCGTAGCCTCGGCCAGGTTGGGTAGTTCCAGGGTCTGATAGTTGAGACCAGCCTGTTCCAGGGCGGCCTTCATGCGGTCGGGCGAATACTCTGGCCCCCAGTAGGCGTGGGAAATGGCGGGCCGCCTTGGGTTCCCCAGCGCCTGGTGGTTGACATAAAGGGCCGCGCCCACCGCCAGGCCCGCATCCCCCGCCGCAGGCTGGATGCTGATTTCCTTGAAGGGCGTGCGGTCAAAAATCTTGCCGTTGGCCACGCAGTTGAAGGCCACGCCCCCCGCGTAGGCCAGGTTGGTCATGCCGGTCTGGCGGTGCAGGTGCTCCAGCAATTCCAGAACCGCTTCTTCCAGGCGCCATTGGAGGGTCGCCGCCACATCCTGGTGGAACTGCTCCACCGGCGCGCCGGGGGTGCGGGCCGGACGGCCCAGCTCCCGCTCCAGGGCTTCGGAAAACAGGCGGCTCTGCTGGGGTTCGCCCTCGCCCCAAGTCATATCGGCGCCCTGCTTGTGGTGGGTAAAGTAGCGCAGCCCCAGGGAAAAGTCCAGGCCGCGGCCCACCCGCACCATGCGCTGGAACACATCCTTATACTTGGGTTCGCCGTAGGCCGCCAGCCCCATCACCTTGAACTCGTCGCCGTACTTCCAGAAGCCCAGGTACTGGGTAATTGCGGTGTAGTAAAAACCCAGGGAGTGGGGGAATAGGGCAAAGCCCCGGATGTCCAGGTCTTTATCCCGGCCCACGCCCCAGAGCATACTGGCGAAGTCGCCCAGGCCGTCCAGGGAGAAGATGGCTGACTCTTGAAACGGCGAGGTGTAAAAGGAGCTGGCGACGTGGGCCACGTGGTGCTCCACAAAGTGGAACTGGGCATTAAGCCGCGTCCGGGGCACGTCCAGGCAGTGGGCCAGCTCGTCGCCCACGTCGCTGAACTGCCGCCAGGCGTTGGCCCGGTTGAACGCCATGTGGGGCAGGCGCAGCGCCCACAGGGCCTTGTTCACCAAGTGGGCGGAGCGTCGCCGGGGGATGGCTACGTGGTCAATCTCTTCAGGATGTGCGCCTGCCGCCTCCAGGCAATACTTGACTGCCCGGCAGGGAAAACCGGCGGCGTGTTTAATGCGGCTGAACCGCTCCTCTTCTGCGGCGGCCAGCAGTTGTCCGTCCCGGAAGATGGCTGCCGAGGCGTCGCCGTGGTAAGTATTAATGCCCAGAATGGTGGTCATGTCGCTGCCCGCTCTCCGCACCCGTTAGGGAAATTCCCCTGGCTCCCCTTTACGAAAGGAGGAAGGCATTAGCCCCCTTTGCCAAGAGAGAAGGTCTTAGCCCCCCTTTGCAAAGGGGGGGTGGGGGGGGTTCTCACCCTTCAAGATATGTTTCGGAGGGCCAAGGGGCCTCCGCCGCTCTTCATATATTCTGGCATCTACCAGGAACCTGTACCAGTACCCCTGAAGGAAGTGAAATATCAGTCCTTCAGTGCCGTCCAGAAACCCCAGCTTGAAGAAGTACCGGTACGCCCAGTAGCCGAAGGCCCGCAGGAACAGGGGCGAGGGCGCAAACACCTTCTCCCGCAGCCAACGCCGCCGCTGGATGGGCGACCCCAACAGCTTGGCCTGCACCCGCCCTTGCTGGGACTGGCCGCGGGCCATCAACTCCGCCGCCTCCAGCCCTGCCCAGCGGATGTGCCGCTGGCTCCAGGTGGTAATGTCCGAGGCTATCACATCAATGTAGTCGTGTTTCAGCCGGGCGGTCTTGCCCTCCACCATGAAGTGCTGATCGTAAAGACGCTGCTCGCAGCAGCCTTTTTCTTTGCGGAACAGCCGCAGGTGGTAGGCGGGGTAGTGGCCCCCGTGGCGGATCCAGCGCCCCATGAACACCGTGCGCTTCCGCAGCAGGAACCCGTCAATGCCCGGAGGCGGAGACTGCATTACCCGGGTCATCTCCGCGGCCAGCTCCGGGGTCAGGCGCTCGTCGGCGTCCAGGTGCAGCACCCACTCGGTGCGGATGGGCAGGTTCTGCTGCGCCCAGTTGCGCTGGGCGGCGTAGTTCTCGAAGGGATGTTCCGCCACCTGGGCGCCCGCTTCCCTGGCAATGGCGATGGTGCGGTCCGTGCTGCCTGAATCCACCACAAACACCTGGCAGGGCAGTCCCTTGAGACTGTCCAGGCAATCGGGCAGGTTGGCCTCCTCATTAAGGGTCAGCACCACCACCGACAGGGGCGGCACAGGGCTGGACTGGTTCATGGCGCAGCTGCGGCGCTGGCCGCAGATCGGGTTTTCTTCAGCCAGTGGCCCAGCGCCACCAGCGCCCACACCCGGGACCAGGCGGCGCTGCGGGGCTCCCGCAAGAAGTTTTGCTCCACCCGCTCAATGCCCTGGGGCGCCAGCAAGCCAGATTCTTTGAGGGCGTCCAAGGAAACTTGCCGGGTCTCAGCTAGAGGGCCTTGGAGCCAGTCTGCCAGGGGCAAAGTAAAGCCCCGCTTGGCCTGGGTAGTCTGCTCCGGACTGTAGAACTGGGCGCACATCTGGCGCAGCAGGAATTTGCTGGGCGCGCCCGGCGGCAGCAGTGCAGTGCCCGGCAGCCGCATAGCCCATTCCACCAGGTCCAGGTCCAGGAAGGGCACTCGCAGCTCCAGGGAGTTGGCCATGCCGAAGACGTCGCCATCCCGCAGCAGGGTGTTGCGCAGGTAAAAGGATGTCTCCAGGCGTCCTACGCTGGCGGTGGGGTCGCATCCAGCGATCATGCCGCTGCTGTCCGTGCCCGGCGGTTGGAAGCTGGCGGGCACGCCCAGCTCCCTGGCTGTGATGCCCAGGGACGCCAGGTCATGGTCAGATAGCAGGCGGCGGTACTGGAAGTAAAGTCCAGCCAGATTCCGCCCCGTGGCCGCCAGGTCCAGGGCCTTGCCGCGGGCCACGGTGTTCATGCGCCAGGCCGCCGCTGCCGCCGCACCCTTTCTGACTCCGCCGGGCAGGTGGCCCAGCCAGGCCATCTGCCGGCGCCAGCGGGGTACCTGGCGGAAGGACCGGTACCCGCCGAACACCTCGTCGCCGCCTTGGCCGGACAGGGCCACCGCCATGCCCTGGTCCCGGATGGCCCGGGACACAATATAAGTGTTCAGTCCGTCCATGCCAGGCTGGTCCATGGCCTGCAGGCCGTCGGTGGCCCAGCGCAGCGCCGTGGCCGAATCCACCGGGCATTCATGGTATTGCACGTCCAGGCGCTGGGCCGCGGCCCGGGCGATGGGGGCTTCATCCAGTTCCGGCGCGTCGGGGAAGGACACGCTGAAGGCGTGAATGTCTGGTGACGCCTGCCGGGCCAGGGCCGTTACCGCCGTGGAGTCCAGGCCGGAGCTGAACAATGTGCCCACCGGCACGTCGCTGATTAAATGCCGGGCCACCGATGCGCGCAGCAGTTCCCTGCCCTGGGCGGCCAGTTCCTGGGCTGAAGTGTTCTTGGAGGCCGGGTCCGGCTGGGGCATTTCCCAGTGCCGTCCCTGGGCCATTACCTGTCCGGCAGCATCTGCCTCCAGCCAGGTGCCGGCGGGCAGCGCCGATACTCCCCGCAGGATGGTCAGCGGCTCCTGTACCGAGCCGTAGGCCAGGTACCCAGCCAGCGCCTGCCGGTCAACGTCCGGCGACGCCACTCCTCCGGCCAGCAACGCCTTTACCTCCGAGGCAAAGGCTAGCCCTCCCTGGGGCAACTGGCAATAGTACAAGGGCTTGATGCCCAGGGGGTCGCGCACCAGGACCAGCCTTTGCTGCCGGGCGTCCCACAAGGCAAAGGCGAACATCCCCCGCAGGCGATGCAGGCATTCTTTACCCCATTGCTGCCAGGCCCGCAGCAAGACCTCGGTGTCGCTGCCGCCCCGGAACCGGTGTCCGAGCTGAATCAGAGAGTCCCGAATCTCATGGAAGTTGTAAATCTCGCCATTGTGCACCAGCACGTCGCCAGTGTCCGGGTTGGTCATGGGCTGGCGGCCCAGGGGCGACAGGTCCAGGATAGCCAGGCGGCGGTTACCCAGGGCCACCGCGCCCCGCTGGGTAATGACAACTTCCAGGCCACAGTCGTCCGGACCCCGGTGGGCTTGGGCCTCGAGCATAGCCTCCAGGGGCGGGCGCAGTTGCTCCGGCGCAGCCGGGCTGATTATGCCAGCGATGCCGCACATGATGTAGGATAAATCAGGCTTTAGCCGCCTGGGGAGCGGATCCGGCGCGCGGCCGAGCTGGCAGGCTCCACTTCAGCAAGAGCAGCGCCGCAGCAAGAAAGGCCAGCAGAACAACTGTTGTCGCGCCGCGAATGAACGGGTCCCACCATGCCAGGAATTGGCCGAAGAACATTCCGGGAAGAGAAAGCGCTACTGCTCCAACAAGCAGCAAGGCAAGCAGAGGGATTCTTGGAACGGGGTGCGCTGACCACTGGTCGCCAGCAAGTAGTACGCCAATGGCCATTGCCACGGCAAGGATTGCCAAGCCGCCGTCATATATTTGATGGTAGGCGGCCAGCAGCCCCCACAGGCAAAGGGCCGTCAGCGCCAGATAATCAGTGACATCCTTTTGTCGTTGTGCCAGGTTCTGGTCCATAAACAGAATGTACGACATGGGCGCAAGCACTAAAATGGAAAAGCCGATGCCCACAATGAGTGGCAGCAGTTTATGGGTGGGAAACAGTCCGGTAAGGTGGATTCCGGGGACATAAACGTGGCCCGCAGCAATGGAATAATAGTCGGAAATCGCTGACATTGGTGTTCCGGGCGGTAAGGCAGCCATAACAGCCAACCCCAGGACCTGGACCAGAATGCTTACTCCCAACACCAGCCATTTTCGCTTGTAGGCCAGGAACAGGAATAAAGGTATGGCGAGCGTGAATTTGGACAGCGCCAGTCCCAGGGCTATGCCCGCTGGGTACTTGCGGTCTTGCTGCAACAAGACCAGGGAGGCCAGCATCAAGAAAATGACGATAATGGATGTCTGTCCGTTCCCCAGGGCCACGCGGGTCCCTGCCATGCCATAATAAGTCAGGGCTATTAGACCACGCCACCAACGGTCCAGGCTGCAGGGTAATAATTTCCACAGCAGCCACGGTGTGGCTAGCACCATAGCTGCGTTGAGAGCCAGCCACAACATTTTGGCTACCGGCCATGAGAAATAAGCAAGTAGGTGCAGCAGCAGCACCATAGGCGCGCTGTTGGCCGGAGTAATGCAGAGTCCTTGGGACACCGGCTGCCCTGCGGCCTCAACTTTGTCAACGTAGTGGATAGGAACATTTGGCTCCGCGCTGTTCAAATAGGCCCAGTAAGGGTCGGTCCCTTGTCGCACAAAGTGGCCTGCATACCAATAGGCGTGGAAGTCAATGGCGCCGTTATGCGATAAGGTGTTGCTGATGGCTCTGGTGAAGGTGAGAGCAGCATAAATTGACAGGATGGCCATTATTGCCGCCAGGAGCCATCGGCAGGTCATTACTTTATGCAGGTGGGCGCGGGGCATTGCTCTTCCAGATATCTAGCCGGCAGTAATCCGGCACTGCGTCCGGGTGTCTGTTGTGTTACAGGGTCTGCCCAGGATTACTGAATAAGCCCGCACCATGCTCTGGGCCACCCTGGGCCAAGCCAGTTGCTCTTACACCAGGCGGCGGTTGCCCAGGGCCACAAAGCCTTGCTGCGCGGTCAAGATTTCCAGGCCGCAATCGTCCGGCCCCCGGTGGGCCTGGGCGTGAAGCATGGCCTCCAGCCGGAGGCGCAGCGGCTCCGGCGCTGCCGGGCTAACTATGCCAGCGATGCCGCACATGGCACTATTCCGTGGCGCGGCCTGCGGGCAGAACAGGCGGTGATTCCTTGCGGCATACCAGGAAGAAGGACTTGGGCACTGGCCACACACGGCCTACGTGCCACCACCTTTTGGGGATGAGTCCGTGGGCACGGCAGACGCGGCTGAGGGACTTCCGAGTAAAGAACCGGATGTGCTGCCAGGTGGGGTCGAAGTGGCGTTCAAAGTAAAAAGTGACCACGATGAGGTTCTTGATGACGCCGTGATAAGGGGTGGTGAGCAGCAACAATCCACCCGGTTTCAGCAGCCTGGAGAACTCGCCAAAAAGGAAGTTGGTATCGTAAACGTGCTCCACGACTTCCGAGCAAAATATGGCGTCAAAGCTGGCGTCGTCGAAAGGGGCTGGAGCATCGGACGGGACTAGCTGGAAGGTCGCCTCCGGGATCCGCAGGCAGTTGCTGGCGATGACTGTGGGTGAGATGTCTATCCCCACAGTGGGGTGACCGCGCCCATGAAAAAACTGGGTCAGAATCCCGTTGCCGCATCCGTAGTCCAGGACCCGGACACTATGTGGCGGGCCAAGGGATTTAAGGGCGGCCAATGCCAGCCGCTGCTTTTGCGGATTGGTGGGGTCCTGCCAGGCAAAGTTCTGGGCTTCGTGGCCTTTCCAGCCCTGCTCATGTAAGGTAGTGAACCCCGAATAGTCTGGCATTACAGTCCGCTCCCAGTGGAAACAACCTCGGTATGCACGCCGGATTGCCGCGCTCCATCCAATACTTGCCGGTATGCTGCGGCCATGCGCTCCGCCACCCTGGGCCACGCCAACTGCTCTGCTGCCAGGCGGCGGCAGGACTGGCGCATGTCGGAGGCTTTCTCCGGGTGTTCCAGAACATTTGCCACCGCCTCCGCCAGAGCCGCGGGCTGGCTGGCTGCCACCAGCCCCGCGCCGTATTCCTGCACCGCCTCAAACTGGACGGAGTCAGTAATGACTACTGGAATACCCACCGCCAGCGCCTCATTCATGGCCATGGAGTGGGCTTCATGCCGGGAGGTCAGCACAAAAACATTGGCGGCGGCCAGGGCGTCCAGGCATTGCTGGCGGGGCAAAAGGCCTGTCCACAGAGCGCGCTCCGCCAGCCCCCGTTGCTGCAGGTAGCGGGACAGCCGGGGCCACTCGCCTTCATCAGGCCCGGCCAGGACCCACACCAGGTCAGGGAACTTAGGCGCCAGCAACTCCAGCGCTTGGGCCTGCAAATCCAGTCCTTTGCTCCAGTGCAGGCGGCCCACAAACAACATAATGCGCTTCCCAGCCAGCTTGGGAAAATCTTTTAGGAACTGGTCCTGGCTAGCTCCTGCGCCCAATTCCAGGTCTATGCCGTTGGGAATAATTACCTGAGCAGCCTTTTCACCCCGTAAAAATTGGGATGAGTCCCTGGCCTCTGCCTGGGTGAAGAAGTGCAGCAGCGCCGCTCCTTGTAAGGTGCGTTGGCCCCATGCAGCATGGTACGTCTTCTTTAGCCAGCCCTTGCGGCCCACGGCGGTCTCCTGGAGCATTCCCCTGGGAGAAATCAGGTAAGGAATCCTTGAACGGCGGCAGGCCAGCGCAGCCACATCCACAGCGGCATTCCAAAAACTGTGCAGATGCACCAGATCAAATTGACCCAGGCTGTGGCGCAACTCACGGTAAAAAGACGGCGTGGGAAACTGGCGTGTCCCCGGCCAGGGATTTTGCCACTGCACCTGAAACGGCTCCCGCCCGGTAACTGTTACTGGGGAGCGAGCGCGGCCAAAGGACATGAGGGTCACTTCCAGGCCCAGGTCTTGCAGGGCGCGGCACAGGGCCGGGACGGAGCGGGCTGGCCCTCCTGTATCCATGTCCAGGCTAGGCACCAGATGCAACACCCGCATACCAGGATGCCTCAAATCAGGCGGCTCAAGGCGCGGGTAGCCAACCGCCGGTCTGGCCTTTCCGACTGCTGGTGAATTGCGGTATCGCAGGCCCGCCACAAATTCTGGGCAAAAAGGTCTAGTCCCCATTCCCGAATGATGTCCCGGGAGGCTTGCCCCATTTCCGGCCACTGCTCCCGGCAGGCTGGGAGCTGGTCCAGCACTTTGGACAAAGTGGAGGGCTTGCGAGGGTCGAAGGTGAATCCATTCACACCCTCCTTGACCAGGTCCTCATGGCAGCCGCAGCGGTTGGAGACCACCACCGGCAGCCCGCTGGCCATAGCTTCGTTAACCGCCAGGCCCCAGGGTTCAGAAAGACTGGGCTGCAGGTAAACGTCGGCCTGAGCGTATATCTCTGGCAGCTGCATATAGTCCACGTGGCCCAGCAATCGCACCCGCTTTTTCAAGCCCAGCTCGGCAATCTCCGACTCAATTTTGGCGCGGTGGGGGCCATCTCCTGCAATTATCCAGTCCCAGTGGGGGTGGCCTGCCAGCGCCTCCAGCACGCCCAGCACGTTCTTCCGGGGCAAGAGCCGCAAGCAGCTAAGGAGCACGGGCGGCTCCCTGGGTGGAATATTTTCCTGCTCCACCGGATTGGTAATGCGGGCAAAGAAGGCGTTGTCCACAACGTCGCATCCCACGTAACACCGCCGCGCCGGCAGTCCCAGCCGTGCCAGGTAGCGGATGTGGGGTTGGCCGCCTGCCAGGGCTGCTTGGAACCGTTTCACCAGGAAGGACTTGACCCACTGGCGGCCCGGCCGCCTCGGATTATCAATGGCCTGGCTGTCTGAGATGACGACCCGGGCCACGCCATTGCGCAGGCACCAGCCCAGTCCTGCCACCGATTCCTTGAAGCCCCAGCCGGGCAGCACCACCACCTGGGGATTAATTTCGTTCAGCGCCTGGCACAGCGCCTTCTTGATTTCCCCAGATTCCAATTTCCAGTACTCCTGGCCGGGGAACAGAGTCCGCAGTTGATAATCTTTACCGTAAGAGGAGGCTGCCGGCCACTGATAGTCCGTCTGGCCGCTGGCTATCTGGATTCCCACCAGGGTATGGCCCCTGGCTTTCCCCAGGACGCCTGCCGCTTCCAGCCGGGCGGAGTGGAACGGCCCGAAGGTGGCATAGGCAATGGCGGCGATCATGTCGGTTGGCCGATTGCCTCCGGATTCTTGGCGACAATGGCCATGCCGCGCGCGGACGTGCGATATACCTGCGCCATACCTGCTTCAGTCAACGCAGTTATCACGTCTTCCTGTCGCTGGGGAAATTCATACGCAGCCGAATATGAATCAAAGGTGTCCAATAAGGTCCACTCCCATTGTTGGCGAAGGGAAAGGATGCCCCAGTAATGGCGGCTGGATATGGGGACCAACGGCAGAGCCTTTTTTACGCCGGGCACCAGCGAAATGACTGTGGTAAAAGGGAAAAATAAGGCCACCAGAAATCCACTGAGCATCCAGTTGGCCTTGACCGGCAGCCGCCTGGTGACCCCGCGTAAATGGTTGCGCAAAATCAAGAATCTGTACCAACGCTTTTCGTAAACCCAATAGGCTAGCCTTCCCCCCGGCTTCAGCAATGGAGGCAGCGCCCGCATCGCTTTTTTGGGGTCCGGGGTATGTTGCAGCACTCCCAGGGAGAAGATGCAGTCAAAGGCGCCGGTGCGGAATGGGAGCTTATACAGGGATGCTTGAATAACGTCTGCCTGGCCCCCTACTTCAGCCACAGTGCGGGCGCACGCCTCGGCAGCGCCTGCGGTCAAGTCCACGGCCACCACTCTGGCGCCAGCCTGGCAAGCAATGGCGGTGAACCTTCCAGCGCCGCAGCCAGCATCCAGGACCAACTGGCCGCGCAGTTCCTCCAGCCGCCACTGGGTCTCTGCCAGAAACCGCTTCCTGGACTCCTGGGTGCCGTTAAGATGATCTAACTGAGTCCGGCGGAACCTATCCCATTGCCAGCCAAAATTGTCACAATAGGTCTCTTTGGCGTCCACAAATCTGGGAATGCCTTTGTCAATCAAGTAGCGCTGGCCGCAGCGGCTGCACAATAGGGAGCCGCTAACCACCTGGTCTGCATGCCATTGGGCGCCCTGCAGGGCAAGAGCGGCCCTACACTCTGGGCAGACCAGTATTTCCAATGTGCAACTGTGCACGGCGCGACCTCTTTTGAGCGGCTGGAGTTCCCCGTGTTATCAGCCACATCCCGACCAGTCCGAAGACCACGTATGTGACATAAATGGGCGAATAAAAGCGGAAAGAGGAAAGAATGAAAGCATACAGCATCCCCACCACTACTGCCAGGGCTTGCTGCCGGTCCAGGTCCAGCCCCAGCATGAGCCGGTCGGCTAAACATGTCAGAAATCCCAGCCAGGCCCCAATGAAGACTACTCCCAGGACCCCCCAGTTAATGTGGAATTGTCCAATCACCGATGGCGTTACGTTAAATTCGCTGGAGCCTCCAGTATAAGAGTCATTATACTCAGTCCAGGAGCGCATGATGGGCTTTTCGGGCCAGAATTTCCGGGGTATCCAGTGGATGACGAAGTAAGGTTCGGCCACTTCCATAAAGTATGGGTGGCGCTCCGGCACCAGGTATTCAGCGTAGAGCAGGGCGGTAAACTGGCCGGTGCTGCTGGCGGTCAGGAGTTGCGCAGGTTTAAGGTTGCCAATGTTGTTCCATCCGGTGCCGCGGAGTCCCCACTGGAGCTGCACTACTAGCAGAATCCCCATTGCTACCATGCCCCACTGCATTGCCCGGAACAATGCGCCGCGGCCAAGGAAGCGCATGGCGGCAATGGCCACCGCGGGCAGCCCGATGAACAGCCATAGGTGCCTGGCGCCAGGGAACACAAAAGGCGCCGCGCAGACCGCTCCGGCCAGGAGCCAGACCAGTTTATGCCGTCCGGGCAGCACGGTTCCCTTGGCAATTAGCAGCGCCGCGCCAAACATGCCCAAAAACTCCAGGTTGTGCAACAAACCAACGGGCTCCCCTGCCGGACCGCTGCCGCTGCGGGCCGCCAGCAGGGCTTTGGTAACATTTTGCAAGTCGAGACTGAAAGAGAGCAGCAGCGGAGTCAAGGCACAGGCCGCCAGCAGCAGTTTCAAGACCAGGGATGTCCACCCTTTCCGGTCGGTCCGGGAGTCAGCCCAGGATGTCACCAGTCCCAAATGGGGCCGTAATGAATAACCGGCGAAGAGCATAAACTGGAACACTGCCACGTACACCAAAGCCTGGTGCACAAGGGCGAGACTGAATTGGGTCTCCGTTGTGATGGGACTGTGGGGCATGGGAAAAGGTACGGGATGCTGAAAATCCGCCAAGGTCTCCAGCCAGAAGAACAGGAGGGTGCCGCCAGTCAGCAAACTCTTGCCAAGCAACCGTGTCCTCAGGGCTTCCAGCAGCAGGCTGCCCAGCAGCCACAGGTTCAGCAGCGTCAGCGCGATGATGAAGCCGAACACTGCGCCGTAAGAACTGGTCAAGTAGCTGGCGGCGGCTACGGCCAGGGATGCCAGCAATATGCCCCACTGGCCGGTTGTTACCCTGGGTGGAGAGAGTTCAGGCGGTGGTCTTGACACCGGACTGGCTCCACAGGGCCTGGAACTCGGCCACTGTTCGCTCCCACATGTAGTGGGTGCGGATGCGCCGGGCTTCCAGCCGCATAGCCTCATACAGGGCTGGATTATCCAGCAAGGGGCGCACTGCTTCAGCAATAGCCTCCGGCGCAGCATCCCCCTGCACCAGAATTCCCGCCTTGTCGGGAATGCAATCGGTGATGCCGCCTACGGCGGCGCCCATCACCGGCACTCCCAGGCGCAGGCATTCCAGGGTAGAGATGCCCAGACCCTCGGCACGGGAAAGTAAGCAGCCCAGGTCATACCGGCTCACCGCCTCCACAAAACGGCTCATGTCGGTGGCCTTGTTGATAAACCCCAGGCAGCGCACCGCTGGATGATGCTGGTACTCTGGCGGCGCTACCCCCATGACAGCCACTTCCACCGGATAGCCTTGCGCCCGCAAGACTTCAGCCGCCGCCACCAGCCGGTCCAACCCCTTCCGAATATAGTCCCGTCCGGTGAAACCCAGCTGGAAAGGCCGCTCTGAGCTGAACCGAGTTACGATGGGCTGCTGGTCCAGGTCCCGGGTCAGACCTTGCACCAGCCTTTCGTCCATGTTAGCGCCGGGCAGTATGGCCTTGACCTTGCCTGCGGGTATGCCGTACTCGTCGCATACTGCCCGGGCCGCCCATGAGGACATACAAACCACCAGGTGCGCCCGGTGGTATCCTTCCTTTTCCCGTGCAATGGCCTCCCGGGCGATTTTGCGGCCAATGGTGCGGGCAATGCCGTACTCATCAAAAAGCCTGGTCAAGGGCAAATCAATATAAAAGCTGGCAGCGACTCGGTATTTCTCAGCTTGTTCAAGGGGCGGAAAAAGCTGAAAGTGGCTGATGGTCTCCCCCCCAGCCACCTGGTCTGCCACCACCCGAAAAGTCCGTTTCAGGCAGGCAGCGGAATATTGAAACCCGCCCAGGCGCTGGCCCTGCAGCAGGCGTCCCAGGTTCCAGGCCATGCGCCAGGGCCGCAGCCTCGCGGTCTGCAAATCCAGCGCCCCCTGAAAAAAGCTCGCCGCCCGGCCCGCCTGATAAAAGTGGTAAGGTATGCCGCTCCAGGTGTTGATGTCTCCAGCGTTGCCCATCACCGCCAGGTATCGGCCGTTAGGCGGGGCCAAGACTGCCCTCCAGCGCCTGGGCGTAGGCTTGGGCCATGCTGTCCAGGCTATATTTCTTCTGGACTGCGCAAGAGGCCAGAATGGCCAGCCGCCGGCCTTCGGCTTGATTGTCCAGTAAGTTTTGGATAGCCTGGGCCATGCCCGCCGCGTCGCCATCCGGCGCCAGACGGCCCAGCTTGCCGCCCTCCAGGATCTCCCGGCAGGCTGGAATGTCCGAAGCAATCACCGGCACACCGGCGGCCATGGCTTCAATCAATGCGATACCGAACCCTTCGGTATGCGTCGCAAGGACAAAAACATCGGCCTGGCCCAGCAGTTCGGGAATGTCCCGGCGGGTGCCTAGGAATGTCACCAGGTCCGCTGCCTGCTGCTCCCGCGCCAGGGCTTCCAGAACAGGACGGCGCGGGCCATCGCCCGCCAGCACCAGATGCACGTCTGGGAGTTGCCGTCTCACTAGGGCGGTGGCGCGGATTAAAGTGTCCTGGTCTTTGGCGTCGTCCATGCGGGCGACCATGAGCACATTCAGCGGCCCGCCGGCAGGCCTGGCCCCGCGCTGGACATCCGCCCTGGCGCGGATGGCGGCAACATCACAGCCGTTGGGTATGACCACAATGCGGTGCGCCGGGTAGCCGCCGGTCTGGGTAAGCATCTCGCCCACGTGCTGGCTAACTGCCACTTCCAGGGTGCAAAAGGGCCGCCCCAGGCGGTTCACCCAACGCTGTTTGCCCATCATGGTTGGGTCCGGCGGCCAGGCTGCCACCCGCGTGATGCGGCGCTTTGCGCCCCCCAGGGCTGCCCCTAGGTGGACCCACGCATGCAGCACCGAAAAGGAGTAGCACATGACTGCCTTGGTCCCCGTGCGCCTGGTCAACCCGGCTAGTTGCTGCACTAAGCGCCAGGGCCTCCGCCGCTGGTAATGAAACACCACGATGGGAATGCCCAGACGTTCAAACTCACCGGCAATGGAGTCCCGCTCTGGGGATAGGGCCACCAATACGGGGTTGAAGCCGAGTTCAAGATGCCTACTGATGATGTTGAGGGCGGCGGTTTCGTTGCCCCCCGAGACCAGGCCTCCGCCCAGAACGTGGAGTACGGGTAAGGGATTGTCGGAGCGTGCCATGGTCTATGTTCTGGAACGCATGATTTCCCGGTCATTCGCTTCCTGCCCCAGTAGGGACTGATAGACTTTTAGCATAGCCTGGGCCTGGATTTCGGCAGTGAAGCGTGCCCGCACGTGGTTCCACGCGCAGTCAACCATGCTTTGAAGCTTGGCTGGGGCGTCGCCGTATTCTTGAACGCGCTGGGCAAAGGCTCGTAGCAGTTCCGGGGACTCCTCCTGGGCAAAAAACCAGCGCCGGGAGCCCTTCAAAAACACTGCATTTTCGTCAGTAATCAGCGGGTTTTCCGGCTCCCGGTACTCCCCAGCCCGTTCCAAGCCAAATACCGGCACCCGGCAGCTCATTGCCTCGGCCATGGCCAGACCAAAAGAATCGTAGAGGCCCAAGAAGGCGAAGGCATTCATGGCGCTGTAGGCGGGCCGCACGTCTTCCAGCGCTCCGGTAAAACGAACCCGATGGCGCACACCCAACTCTTGCGACAGCCTTTCCAGGCGGGGCCGGTCTGGGCCATCGCCGACGAGTAGAGCGTGCCAGATGGGCGGCAGCATCGTCAGAATTTTTAGCAGGTCATCGCAACCCCGGGCCTGGAACAAACGGCAGACCATGCCAATAACCAGGGCGTCCTCCGGTAGGCGCAAGGTGCGGCGGGCTTCTTCTCTGGAAGGTCGCTCCTGGAACCAGGGAAAGTCAATACCGTTATAGACCACCGATGTCTTGTGCCGGTTCGCCAACCGGCGCACCACCAGGCTTCTCCTGGCTCCTTCTGTAATGCAAACGACCTTGCCGGCCCTGGTATTCAGAAACTTCCACTCCAGACGGGTCCGCCAGGGAATGCTATGCCGAATTATCGCGCCATGCACGTGGACTATTTTATGGAAGGGAAGCCCTACAGTAGCCAAGTGCATGGCCAGTAATGGGTCAATAAAGTGGACTATGTCGGGGCGCAAATTTTTCACGAAACGCCGGTACCGGGTCCAGCAAGCAAGGTCTCTGGAGCCGCGTAGCTCCAGGTAGTGGCATTGCACTCCGGAGTGGCCCACCGGTCCAGGGAAGCCATATGCAAAACAAACTTGGGCCTCCACTCCCAATAGTTGGAGGCTCTTGGCAATAGTCTCTCCTACACGCAGGCTTCCTCCGGCCCGAGGGTCGTCGCGGTAAATGGCCAGCAACACTCGCATCCCCTATGCTCTGCTGGTAGAGGTAGCTATTGCTCTCTCAGTATAGAGAGAAGACGATTTGTGAACACTCGGTACCATACTTAAAGGCCACCACATTGTATTCAGGAGCCAGAATGTCCAGGTCTCGCCGGAAGTCGCTGTACGGAATGGTGCTATGCTCAAGCAGCCCATGGATTGCATACCCCTGTTCCTGCATGGCATCCATGATTTGAGTGGTTTGTTTGTTGAAGGCGCGGTGAAGGGGCGGCGTCACCTCAAATATAATGCAATCAGCCAGCCCCTTCGCCATTGATGATGCGAAACCCTGTAAGACTGCGGCCTCGTGTCCCTCCACATCAATCTTTACCAGGCGAACTCGCTGTATTTGGTATTCCTCTAAAAAGGAATCCAGCGTGACTGTGGGCACATTTACTCGGTTTACGACAGTGTCTGGTGCCCAGCTATCATGCAAACTGGAAAGGGAATGTCTTGATGAGACGTGCAGGGTAGCCGTTCCTTGCTCTGAACTGACTGCTGCCGCTATAACCTTGATGTTGGCAAGGGGGTTGCTTGACGCCAGAGATTGGAGTCGCTTGCCAACTACAGGGTGAGGTTCAAACGAATACACATTTCCCTTGCCTCCCACCAGTTGGGCCATATATGCAGTCATAAATCCCACATTTGCGCCTACGTCCACGGCCAAGTCCCCTGGATGCAGCACCCGTTGCATGACTCGCAATACAGGTTGCCCAGCCATCCCCAGGAAAAGATGGCGTTCGGAGGGATTGGAGAAGTCCATCATAATCTGGACTTCCCCAACTGTACTGGCACTTCTTTACCTAAATGCTTCGCCAGCCTCGATACGCCCATCTTGGCTCAAGCCCGAGAAACTGCCAGCAGTGCAGCCGCCCTGCGTGAGGTAGATGACCATGTGACAGGAGTACTATGTCTATTGATGCCTGATTTTGTTGCCATGTGTTGCCTTAGTGATACCCTAATGCTTACGGATCTGACGGCCAACCCCATTTCCCAGCCGTCTATCTACGCCGCATGCCTGCGTGTTTAAAAACCGCTACTAACTCATTTTGAGAGGAACCAAGCAATCCTTTCAACTGAGCACATTCGCTTCGTCAGGACTGCTTCCGAACTGGTAATTGATATTTTGGACATTATCCCCAGACGGATTAGTCAGACTACTTGGGCTGGTTTTGTAGAACTACCGCAAGGAATTCCTTTGACTAGAGTCCCGTTTTTAAATATCTGGACTTGTGACACCCGAGGGATCCAGCATCAAGTCTAACTCATGGCTGCTAACCATCCATTTTGCAAACTCCTGAAGTTCCCGGTTTCCCTTCAGTTCGGGATAAGAGTGAATCAGGATCTTGCAGTTGGGGTTCAGGGGGTGCAACAGCCGGGAAGTGGGGGAATACGTGACTTGGAAGGAAGTCATTCTGAGGGGGCGCAGGTTGAATATGGCGTGGGCATATTTTTGAGCCAATTGGGTGGTCTCGGCGGAGGGAATTGGGAAGGTCTGGATTCGGGCCATTTTGGCTAAGTACTCTTCCCGGGATGCAGAGTCAATGGTAAAGCCAAGGCCTGAGTATCTACCGGTACCGGCGGTGAAGACTGGAATGCCAAGACAGGCCATCTCTATCCCGGGTGTACCGCGGACTGTAATTCCGTAGTCGGTGATTTGGTAGATGGCAAAGGTACTGATGTCGGTATGAGGTTCCAGGACCTTGACGTGAGGCGGCAACGTCCCAATCTTTTCACTTAGGGCCGCCAGGTCTCTGGGCTTACTGCGGTCTGCGTCAACAAGTTGCTTTCTGATGTAATCTGGGTGCACCTTGATTACCCAGTTTACTGCGGTGTTCTGGCAAGCCACTTTCACGGTTTCTATCAGCCACTCTTCATAATCTTTAAAGAGATTTTCGCCAAAGAAGAAGGTAGCGTCCCACAATACGTGAGAGTAGATAACGGCGGTTTTCTTTGCGGCGTCCAGGCCCAGGCGCTGGCGCACCTCCTCGGGGGTTTTGATGCTTTTCCCAACGGTAACAGTTCTGTCGGTAAACCAGGTTCCAGTGTAATAACCCCGATACATTTCCTGCAGCATCTGGTCGCCCTTTTCCTGGTTCCAGGGGGCCTGGCGCAGCTTGTGCCAGGTGGGCTCGGAAAGGCTGAATGGGTGGAGATTGCGCGTCTCTGGTGTATATCTCTTGAATACGAGGGAGTCGATGCGGTGGGAAGGGAATACCTGCACAATGTTGACGCTGCGCTCCAGCAAAACGTCGAAGATTGGGCCATTGGGTAGATAGCCCTTTTCCCCGAAGAGAGCCAGAGATGGCTGCACCTGTCGCCACAAGTCCTGGGCTGCGTACGCCGCTCTATAAGCCTCTGGCAGCAACTGGTGTATCCAGTGGGTCACCTCTGGTTCCTGAAAGCCCAGGGCGCCGCTCTTGAGTTTTCTCACCACCGTTCCCAAGACATGTCTGCCCACGAAACTCCCTTGATAGCGGTGATGGTAAAGGTCGTTGAAGGATATGCTATTGTTTGCTGCTTCCCTGCCTAACTCCGCAACTTCATCAGGCACTTGCCTCAAATATTCGTCAACGTAGGCAAAATTACGAAGGCCAAAGGCCCGGAAGTAGCGATTGTCCCACACCGAGTCTCTGGTTGTCAGCACCACAGGAGTCCAGCCCTGTATTTGGAGCGCCTTGGCCAGCATACCATCCCGCTTGGCTTGGCCCACGCCTCCCGAAAGACTGGCGATGAGTGCTGTCTTGCCCGGCACCTCATCCCCAGCGCCCTGCTGTAGAAAGCCGTACTGCTTCCGGAACGAAAGATAATCGCCCCAAAGTTCCAGCGATTGCACGACCTTGCTGGGATTGCGTACTACCCGTTGGGTACGGTCCAGGATTTTCCTTGCGTCCATAATGTGAAATCGCCAGATAAGATGTTTCAGGCATTTCCACTAGTCAGGTCTGGGGCTGGAATCTGAGAAAAGCCTAATGCACCTGAAAATGTGAATCTTGCTACTCATACAATGTCTTGCTTTAGCCAGTAGGGGTAAGGAAGAGGATTCTTTGCAATTACGCAGCCTAATGGAGTTGCGGTTCTTGCAATTGGCAGTGTTATATCAATGGCTCATAGGCCAAAAAGATATCCACCAGTACCGAACTTTGATCCACCACTGGCAAGACCGTGACCCTCTCTTTGCGGATGATTTCCGCCAGCTTTTCGGGATCACGCTCCTGGCTTACTATGCAATTAACGTTCATTATGTTGTTGACTGGAGCAATGGACAGGACACCTCGCAAGAGCGCCCGGCGGATATCTCCATCGCTCACTGTACCCACAACCTTCTTGCCGTCTAGCACCACTACAACCCGGTGTTTATTGGCTGTAATTTTCACCATAGCCTCTCTGATTGATCCAGAGGTGGTGATGGTAAAGTCGTCTAACTTATTAGTCTCCATAGTTTATTCTAAAAAGCCAGGTTCTTTTTCATGAGTTCTTCGGTGACTGAGATGCCCTTAAGCAGTTGGACGATGCGGTGGGACACATGTCCATCACCTAAGTAAGGATTGTCGCAGTGTTGCAATAGATAGTGCTTGAAGTCTTCAGAAAGTGCGGTTCTGATTGCCTTGGTGATGGCGTTGCGGTCATAGGTCACGTCAATTACGTTTTTGCCCCGCAGCCTGCCGCGCTGGCGGTCACCCACGTTTACTGCGGGGAGCTTAAAACAGGGCGCCTCAATTAGGCCGCTGCTGGAATTGCCTACCATGACATTGGCTACACTCATCAGGCCGGCATAAACATCCCTTGGGACATTCCTGCCTATTCGTATGAACGGGTGACGATATTGGGCCAATTGCTGCCGAATTGCTACGTTTCCGGCATCGTTATTAGGGAAAATAGCCACGGTCTGAAGCGACATGGAACTGACAGCTTCCAGCAACTCTCCAGCCTGCGTTGCTGCGTCATCAAACTCCTCCGTTACTGAGTGGAATACCAGGAGGACTATAGGCTGTCCTGGATCCAGACGGAACTGCTGCATAGCATCTTGAGGTCGTGCGTAACTGGGATTTAAGAGATCATCCAGTTGGGGAGCGCCCACCAGGTGAATCCGAAAATCTTGCTCGCCCATCTGGCGCAGCCGTTGTGCGGCGTCCGCCGAAGCCGCCAGGTGAACATGGGCAAAACGGGTAATGGCATGTCTTGTCATGCCGTCAATGTTCCCAGACAGTTCCCCTGCCTGGATATGGGCTATAGGTATATTCATATGGGCTGCAGCCACGGCTGCCATCAGTTGTTCGCCCCGGTCTCCAGCCAGCAACACAAAATCTGGAGCAATTCTGGTCAGAACGTCAGTGATGCCCATGAGGAATACACCCAGCGATTTCGCCATTGAAGCGGTGGTGTATCCATCCAGGGCCATGTAAATTCGGTCGCTGACTTTAAAGCCGTCCCGTTCTATTTCCTCTATGCTGGAGCCAAACTCCGACAAGAGGTGGAGGTTTGTGGCAATGATGTAGTATTCCAGATCCGGATTTTTTTGTATTTCACAGACCACTGGGCGAATATACCCATACTCCCCTCGGGACCCGGTGACCAAGGCTATCTTTCGCATACGACAAGTCTGAAACGCTTCTTATCCGTCTAAGCGGGTGCCCTCAATATCTTCCCATTGCAGAATGGTGCCTTTGGGCAGGCTGCGGCGGGTTCTACGCCCGTCCAGCCGGTCCAGGTACTTGGCAGGTATTCCCCAGCCAGGACGTTTCACCCCAACCATGCCTCCAGTGATGGCAGTGCCTAAAGGAATGTCCTGCAAGCATACTACCGAGTGGTGTGCCCAATGGCGTACTGGTTCTTCTTCAGCATGGACCCTTTTTTCCGACCCAAGAGCGGCTTCCAGTTTGCGGATGCCCTCCACCATGGTTTTGAATTCAGCAGGTATAAGGGATACATGCTGGTCTGGGCCTTTCAAATACCGGTCCAGGGTAAAGTGTTTCTCCACCACCCGGGCCCCCATCGCCACCGCCCCCAGGGCGGTCCAGATATCAGGTGTATGATCTGAATGGCCCACCATAACGTCGAACATCTCGCGCAGGCGCGGGATGAAGCCCAGGTTAATGTCTTCGTACTTGGGCGGATATTCGGAAGTGCAGTGGGTCAACATAAACTGGGTGCCTTCCTCCCGCAGGGTCGCCACGGTTTCACCAATCTCCTCCACGGTAGCCATACCGGTGGAAACAATCATGGGCTTGTCCTTCTTGGCAATGTGCCGGAGCATGGGCAAATTGGTCATCTCTCCGGAGCCAATTTTGAACGCAGGAGAGCCAATCTCCTCCAGGACATCGGCCGCCTTGGCGCAGAAGGGGGTGCAAAGATATTGGATTCCCACCTGCTTGCAGTAATCCATTAGTTCCACGTGGGCTTCTGGCGGAAGGTTAATGCGGGAAAGCACTTCGTCCAAGTCGCCTGCCCAGAATTTAACTGCCCCACGCACCATCTCTTCTTCCGGAATGTGCAACTGAAATTTGATGATATCAGCTCCTGCCCATTTGGCCGCATCCACCATGCACTTGGCTACTTCCAGGCTGCCCATATGTTCGCACGCTGCTTCTGCGATTGTCACAGTAGGCCTGCCTTCTCCCACCACTACAGACCCGATTTTCATATCCTTCATCATATGACATACTCCTTACCCAGCCTGGCAACGGGGTGCCTGCGCGTCTCAGTTGCGTTGGCTTTCCCGTTCCAGTAGTTGCCTTACTCGGGCCTCGCTCACTACCCAGTCATTGGGGATGTCCAGGTCCACGCTGTAGGATTGGTCCACCAAATAGCCCAAGACGAAGTCTCCCCATATAGTCGGCGGTGATTCTAACACCAAAGGTGTCCTGCACGAGAATATCAGGCCATTGAAAGCGTAGCACTTTGCCAAGTCCTGGCGCCGGTGCACCATGTCCCTGATGGGAGTGCCTGATATTCCAGATATTCTATTGTCGGGTTGCAGATGTAACACTTTTTGTGGCACGAAATGGTGGGGGACTTCAGAAATACTGGCGACAGCGTCGGCCCCTGAACCCTCCAGCATTTGTCCTGCCTCAACGATGTGGAAGGAGCGACGAGCCGGCGACGTGGGCTCCAGGATCATAACAAAATCAGGAACCTGGCCTTCATGCCGCAAAAGCCATTCAACCGCGTGGTGCACCACACTCACTGTGGATGCAGTATCAGTGGCCAACTCTGGAGGTCGCAGGAATGGGGCCTCCGCGCCGTAAAACTTGGCGATGTCTGCTATTTCGGCGTCCTCTGTACTGACTATAACCTTCTGAAAAAGGCTGCTAGCGATGGCAGCCTCTATGGTCCAGGCGATGAGGGGTTTGTCCAGGAAGGGCTTGATATTCTTGCGGGGGATCCCTTTGGAGCCCCCGCGTGCAGGAATCAGCGCCAGGAACGACATGTCCTTACCCGTTAGCCTCTCAGTCTCCCGTCTCAAAAAGGCTGAACAAACCTGAGCGCCTTCGTCTGGGCGGGCGTCAAGTCACCAAGCCACTGCTGGTTTACGGCCACCGGTTTTTCCGGTGGCACTAACGTGTAAACTCCCTGGACCATGTTACGTTCCTTAGAGCGAGGCTTCTCGCCCTTGTGGAAGCCAGATGTGTCGGCTAAAATCAACGTCCCTGCCTTTCCCAAAAGCCGCACCCACTGGTCTCTTGGCACAATCCGCTCCATTTCTTCATTGGTTAGCCGGTGTTTGGTCTTCAGCGCCTGGAACTTCATGGTGTGGCTTCCCCGGGCGTAGACAAAATGCGCCGCTTCTTCATCAACGTCGTTCATGTACAGGAAGCTCTTGACCAAGAAGGGACCTTCGGGGTCGCGATGCCAGAGAAAGCTGCCCAGGGGGGCTAGGTCGTTCACCGGATTACGCCACACTATGCAATCATACAGTGCGCAACACCGTCCAAAATATGAATTTACAATACGCAGTACCGTGTCGTTGAGTGCGAATTCTGCGTAGCCAGAGAAAACGGTCATGGGGTCTTTGAGCAGCACGTCGGCCTTGTTTACGTCGTATCCTGCCTCTAGTAACTCGCTAGGAGCATTATCCCCGTGAGTCAACTTGAGCAGGGGAATTAACCGGTCACGGTGTGACAACTCGTTCTTCCAAGCCGCCGCCATAGCCGTTACTTTGTCCGGGTCAATGAGGTCGGGAATAACCACAAAACCATTTTGCCGCAATTCTTCCACGTAACGGCCGCTTTCTTTGGCGGCCGTCGCCGAAGCATCGGCCCCGTTGGGCATGTTTCTAGTGTATCGCCACAAAATCTTCAGACGGTATTCCAACCCCCGGGGGACGCTCTGCCTGACGCTGCGCGCCGTTCGTCTAACTACCATTGCCATGTTGCACCTCTCGCATATCGCTATTTTCAGGCAGCCAGTGCCATTGGTGAGGTACGACCACTGTTCCCCACATGGGAGGGAGAAGATCAACGAGGCCAAAGCTGCCGTCGTCCACTACCCGTAATTTGATGGCATTGTTGACTTGGGCCGCAACACCGGCGTCATCCTTGAGCACAATATGGGCCATGTACTCCCCGGGGATTAGTGGAATCTGGTTCACCTGGCATACTATTTTGCCTGCTGCTGGCAGGTCAGAAAAAGATTGGTTCATACCAGTGTGGCACGAGAAGATGTTCACACCATTCGAGTCACTTACCGTAATGATAAGCCCCAATTTAACCAGGGACTGATGTTCAGCGGCACGGTACCATATGATGAAACGGGCCGGGGCGCCAGCCAGCACAGTGTTGTCTTCACCGAAAGGACTCTCGGCCTTGCCACGCAAAATCCGGACTCTGCCACTCCCTGTCTCCACTGGCTCGGCAGTAGACGCATCGGGTTGCCCTACTTCCCGGACGCTGGTTAGGTATTGTGCAATGGCCTCTTCAGGGGCAGCGTCGCACACCAGCCTTCCAGACTCCAGAACAATTGCCCTGGAACACAGGTTGCGTATGGCTGCCATATTATGACTGACAAAAAGCACTGTCCGGCCACTGTTGGTCACCTGGTGCATACGGTCAAGACATTTTTGTTGGAAAGCCGCATCGCCCACAGCCAGCACTTCGTCCACCAGCAGCACCTCAGCGTCCAGATGGGCCGCCACTGAGAAGCCTAACCGGACGTACATCCCACTGGAGTAGTGTTTTACCGGCGTGTCTATAAACTTTTCTAAACCGGAGAACGCAACAATATCATCAAACTTGTGAGCAATTTCCCTCCTTTGCATTCCCAGAATTGCGCCATTAAGAAAGATGTTCTCACGGCCTGTCAGTTCTGGGTGGAACCCTGTCCCCACTTCCAGCAACGAAACTACTCTCCCGCGCACCTCAGCCCAGCCCTGGGTTGGCTCGGTAATTCGGGACAGTACTTTTAGCAGCGTACTCTTGCCAGAGCCATTATGGCCAATAACTCCAAGAACTTCGCCTTGATTGACGGTAAAACTGACATCTTTTAATGCCCATATGTGGCGCCTTGCTTCTTTGGATAGGTTAGAGTTCTTGCTCCCGGCAAGAACTTGCCGGGCGGCGTGCACTGTACCAGACAGTACGGATGTAATAGTAGCCCGCAAGGCTTTGTAGCGCTGTAATTGGCCGATGCGGTACTGCTTACTAAGCGCCTCGGCCCGGATTGCTGTATTGAGCACGCTTACCGTCCTCCGGATCCAACGGCATCGACAAACGTGCGTTCGCGACGGCGAAACCACATGATACCGCTAATGAAAAGGGTTGCGGACACCAGAACGGAGACGGCTGTCATGATTCCCGGCCCCCTGCCCGCCCCCAGCAGAGACCACCGGAAGCCTTCAATAACCCCTGACATAGGGTTTAGACCGTAAAGGATTTGCCACTGCTCCGGCACCATGCTGCTGGGGTAGACCACTGGAGTCGCAAAAAGCCAGAACTGGGTGAGAAAGGGCAGGACGTATGCGACATCCCGGTATTCAATGTTCAATGCCGAAAGCCAGTACCCTATCCCCAGGGCGGTAATTGCCATAAGAATTATGAATGCTGGCAAGAAAACAAGGTTGATGTTTGGAGCAATTCTGTAGATCAACATGAGGATTACCAGTGCTGTAAAGGCAATTGCGAAGTCTACCAGACCGGCTAGCACGGTGGTCGTTGGCACTATAATGCGGGGAAAGTAAATGCGGGTAATAAGCCGCTGGTCCGTTACCAAGCTGCTGGCGGACTCACTTATGCTGCGGGAGAATACTTGCCAGGGCATTATGCCTGCAAGAGCAAAAAGGGGGTAAGGAATGCCGTCAGATGGGAGTTTTGCCAATTTGCCAAACAAGATCGTGAATATCGCCATCATGGCCAAGGGCTGAATAAGCGCCCATGCCAAGCCTATGGCAGTTTGCTTGTAGCGGACTTTAATATCCCGCCACGCCAAGAAGTAAAGAAGTTCCCGGTACTTCCACAACTCTCCCAAGTCCAAGAATCGCCAGCCTGTAGTGGCGCGAATGGACACTACGGAGCTATCGCCGTGACCTTTGGCGTCTTCCCTTACAGCCCTATTACCGCTCATCAGCTACTCACCTGTCAACAGGCTCCTCGCAGCGCCTCTTTGAAATAGGCAATGGTCCGGCGCAGCCCTTCTTCCCGGCTCACTTTAGGCGACCAGTCCAGCATCTGCTTGGCGCGGCTAATATCTGGCCGGCGCACCTTAGGGTCGTCCTGGGGCAGGGGGCGAAACACAATGGGGCTGTGGCTGTTGGTGGCGGCAATCACCTCTTGGGCTAGCTGCAGAATAGTTACCTCCTGCGGGTTGCCCAGGTTCACAATAGCAGGCGGGGACAGCTTCCAGGTCGCCAGCCGGTACAGGCCCTCCACCAGGTCGTCCACATAACAGAAGGAACGGGTCTGGGAGCCATCACCAAATACCGTCAGGGGCTGGTGCCGCAGCGCCTGGGGGATCAGGTTGGGCAGGGCGCGGCCGTCGTCCAGCCGCATGTTGGGGCCATAGGTGTTGAAGATGCGGGCGATGCGCACGTCCAGCCCTTTGGCCTGATGGTAAGCCACGGTAATGGCTTCAGCAAACCGTTTGGACTCGTCGTACATGCTGCGCGGCCCCACTGGGTTCACGTGGCCCCAGTAGGTCTCGGGTTGGGGGTTCACTTCAGGGTCGCCGTACACTTCCGAGGTGGAGGCCAGCAAAAAAGTAGCCCCGTGGGCACTGGCAATCTCCAGAGCGTTTTGCGCCCCCATGCTTCCTGCCTGCAGGGTCTGGATGGGGTACTTAGTGTAGTCTTTGGGGCTGGCTGGGCTGGCCAGGTGCAGCACAAAGCCAATCTTTTCCGGAAACTGGTCAGGCGCGAACTGCTTTGCCGCCCCAGTTATGGAGATGTCCTGCTGCACCAGCGTGAAGCCTGGCCGTCCTAGCAGTGCCTTCACATTGCCCCCGCTGCTGGTCAGGTAGCTGTCCAGGCAGATGACCGGGTGGCCCTGTTCCAGAAAGTACCGGCAAAGGTGGGAGCCTACAAAGCCTGCGCCGCCGGTAATCAGGGCAGTTAAAGGTTCTGGCATGGAATGTTCAGGGCCTTCCTATTCCGTAGTAATCAAACCCCAGGGCGCGCACCGCCGCCGGGTCCATCAGATTACGGCCGTCCACAATGATGGGAGCGGCCATGCTCTCCCGCAGCCGGGCCAGGTCGGCCTTGAGGTACTCCGGCCATTCTGTCAGGATAACCAAGGCATCTGCGCCTTCTGCGGCGTTTTCAGGAGAAGGGCAGTATACCAGGCGCGGCGGTTGGTCTGGAAAGTCGCGCCGGAACTGTTCCATGGCCCAGGGATCGTGCAGGCGCAGGCTGGCGCCCTCCTCCCGCAGCCGTGAAACAATGCGCAAGCTGGGCGCATCCCGCACATCGTCGGTATGGGGCTTGAAGGCCAGTCCCCAGACCGCCACGGTTTTTCCCTTGATGACCCAGGTGGCGTGCCGGAGCCGCTGCACTATGCGCTCCGCCCTGGCGTCGTTGATGCGGCCTACCTCGTTCAGCAGTGAGAAATCCACTCCGTGCTCTTCTGCGATGCGCACAAAGGCCTTCAGGTCTTTGGGCAGACAGTACCCGCCGTAGCCCGCTCCGGCGCGGAGGAAGGCTGGGCCAATGCGGGGGTCCATGCCAATACCTCTAGCCACTTCGGTAACATCTGCGCCGGTGGCTTCGCAGAAGTCGGCAATCAGGTTGATGAAAGAAATCTTCAATGCCAGAAAGGCGTTGGCCGAGTGCTTGATTAATTCGGCGGTGTTCAGGTCCGTCACCATCAGTGGCGAGCTGCCCTTGCTTGCAGCGCTGCCGTTGCCGGAGGCGGCCATGCGTTCCAGCAGAGGCTGGTAAATCTGGAGGAGCATCTGTCGCGCCTCTGGCGTGGCCACGCCCAGCACTACCCGGTCCGGGTGGAAAAAGTCTTGCAGGGCGGTGCCTTCCCGCAAGAATTCGGGGTTTACCGCCACGTCGAAGGGGTGCTGGCCGTTGGAGTAGCGCGCTATGGTGCGATGGAACTGTTCGGCGGTGCGCACCGGCGTGGTGCTCTTTTCGACGATAAGTTTGTAACCGTTCAGGTTTCTGGCGATGGTGCGCGCCACGCTTTCCACTTGGGACAGGTCCACCCGGCCGTCAGCCCCCAAGGGAGTGCCCACACAGACAAACAGGATGGTGCCCTGCTGCACTGCATCAGGAACGCTGCCGGCTACTTGGAACCGGCCGGAACCCAGCTGGCGCTGGAGCAGTTCAGCCATACCCGGTTCGTAGAAAGGCGCTTCCCCCTGGGCAATGCGCCGGGCTTTGGCCTGGTCGTCATCAGCCCCCACCACAGGCCAGCCCAACTCCGCCAGCCCTAAGGCTGTGGGCAGTCCCACGTGCCCCAGGCCCAATACCGCTATTTTAATGTTTGCTGAAATTGTCATCTGTCTTCATCACGAGGCAGTAAAAAAACTTGGCTCTCGTCATTTCGGCGGAAGCCGGAATCAAGCAGAACGCCCAACTCTGCAGGTTTCTAGGCGCCGGCTTTCGCCGGTGCGACGAGTAAATTTATTGCCAGGAGCAGGCCAACATACACTGCCCAGGTTGCCAATTACTTGCCATTCTGCCGTGATGCCCGCCGCTTCCACCAGTTCACCAGCCGGTTGGCCAGGGGTATTTCTGACTCCAGCACTTCATGGGCATGTTCTATAGTCCAGGAAGGGGCCACCTCCGCCATGCGGAACCTGTGACATGCCCGGTATATCAGGGAGTAGGTCAGCGGTCTCCCGCGGTTGACAACATGGTCGGTAACCAGGTGCAAGGCATAACCTGCTATGGCCGAAGCCAGCCACCACTGGAACCCAATCCAGATTCCCAGGGCCAGCATTCCCGCCAGCCACTCCCAAGCGTGCAGCGCATATACTGCTGTTGGCTGGCGGACCAAGGCCAGGCTCCACCACATGTCTGGGGCGTGGTCGGCATCCACCAGAAAGCCAGCCGCCACCGTTACCGGTAGGGCCAGGGGATGTCCAGTGGCTGCCCACATTCCCGCGCCCGCCACCGCTGAAAGCATCAGGTGCCTGCTTGGCCGCACCGGCTGACGTCCTTCCCTGGCAAAATTGTCAATGCTACCGCCGCCCGCGACGATACCACATCCCAGACTATACCCGATTATTATATACGTCCTTCCTCGGAGCAGTGGCTACGACAAGGTAGGGCGATTGTGCCAGAGAGAGAGGAGTCAGGCGGTCGCAGGTTCTTGAGGCCAGTGCTACCGGAATTCCTTGGTCCAGCGTCCCCGGCCTCGGGTGCGGCGCGGCAAGCGCTGAGGAACCAAGCCTGCCTGTTCCACCGGGTGCAATGCTTGCCAGGGCACTTGGGCCTGCACCATCCTGCCCAAAAAATGCAGCAGCACCTTTACCCGTTGCTGGGGTGAAGCCGCCGCTTCCACCACTTCCGCCAGCGCCTCCAGCTTGCCAGCCAGCAGGCTTACCTTTTGGCCGGGCTGAAATCTGCGCCAGAGGCCGCCGGACTGGTTCAGGCACTCCACGCGCTCTTTCAGTTGCTGTATGACCTGGTCAGGGACCGCTGGCGCCACGCCGTTGAAGTTTACCCATCCCGCTACCCTGTGGGCAGCACTGAAGTGGATACGGCCAGCCGCATGGCGGTCGCAGCGCAGGAACAGGTAACCGGGGAACAACGGAGCGGCAGCCGTGCCTTGTGCAGCGGTGACATTGAAGGTCTTGGGGAAAAATACTTCAAAGCCGTCCTGCTCCAGCTGGCGGGCCGCCGACTGGTCGGCTCGCGGCTGGATGTGTAGGACATACCAATCCTTCGAGTGGGTAATCGCCTCGGCGTCGCCGGCTCGTTCCCCCGCGGGCGCCGGTGTCGTAAAGTTAGCCAAGCCCTTGTATCTCGGTGGCCCAACGTCCCTTCCGGTGACGGTTAGAGCCGGGGTCATTTCGTAATGCTGTGAATTCCTCAGGAAGTCACAATTACATCACAGTAACCTGATTGTAGGCAAGGCATTACAAATTATCAAGCTGTGGCGGCGCAAGGTAAAGTGTGTTTACGGTGTGCCAGCAGAGCCCGCCTGGGGGCCTCTGTCATCCTGGCAGGCCCGCGCCATAAGGGATCAAGGGAGCTGAACGAGGAGCCGGGGTCTTTTCATTCTCATCAGCGGTAGGGGCAGACCTATGTGTCTGCCCCTCCGCTGGTGGGCCTATCCAGGGCGCACACGCAGGTGCGCCCCTACGAGAATGCCGAAAATGAAAAGGCCCTGAACGAGGGGCAGAGAATGTGGCAGCCACGCAGTCATGGCAGAGGCTGCCACGTTGCCGTGGGGTTGGACAACTCCTGGGACTATGAGGGTGTGTGACAATTCCCGCTCGTGGTGAGTCCCGACGTATCGGGATCCCGACCAGGTCGGGGCTTGTCGAACCACGGGCGGGCTAAAAGCTACTCACCCTTCGACAAGCTCAGGATGAGCGTCCTTCGGCTGAAGGACCGCTCGTGGTGAGCCTGTCGAACCACGAGCACCTAGCCTTTTTAGACACCCTCTAAAGGAAAGGCGCATTTCCCTGCGCGGCTTCCTGGCGGGCCCGGAGTCCCAGGAGCAGCCCCTATCCGCAGTTATTCCAATGGAATGGTGCAGGAAATCCTGGGCTGGTTCCCCACAATGCGAGTAGTATGTCCCTGGCCCGTCAGGTCCTCAATCAGGTTCACGTGACCCGGCCCAAACCGGTGCTTGGTGCCGTCCCCCAGGCCAATCTCCACTTCACCCGACAGCGTGATGACGTACTGTCGGCGCGGCCCCACGTGCCAGTCGCTGAATTGCCCTGCGGGCGTGGTGCGGAACACAATGTTCTTGGCGGTATGGGGTGTGGTCAGATCTGGGCACTTAGCCAGGTCCAGGTGCTCAATGTGGCTCTTGCCATCTGGGCCGGTGTAAATGCGTGAAATGCTTGGCATAACATTGCCTCCTGTCCACTGGGACGAGAATTCCTGAATAATACCCTGCCAGCTGGCATGTAGCAACGCGGCGAATTGACTCACAATAAAAGTTACCGAAGGAGGATACGTTGCCTCAAAATGCGTGTTACCGAAGGGGAGGTAGACATGATGACCCGAGGCAGCGTGGAAGAGTACGTGACGGCGGTACAGGAAAGGTATAGGCGGGCCAGCCGCCGGGAGAAG
>VGZV01000025.1 GCA_016872385.1 SAR202 cluster bacterium
GTGGTGAGTCCCGACGTATCGGGATCCCGACTAGGTCGGGGCTTGTCGAACCATGAGCGGGCTAAAAGCTACTCATCCTTCGACAAGCTCAGGATGAGCGGGCTGGGTAGACGGCATTTCTCACACACGCTCTTAGATGCAATGCTCTTGCTCCGTGCTGTGTCATGTTTGCATAGCATCTTCCCAGGCATTAAACTACCTGCGATTCATCGACTTTCCTGCTGCAATGAATATCGGAGGGCCAAAAAGGATGAACCGAAGGGAGTTTCTGCTGGTTGCCGGCGCAGTCCTGGGTCTGGGCGCGGTGGCTGCCTGTAGTGGCGGGAGTGGCAACCCTGCTCCGGCCCAACCTCAGGCCATATCCCAAGAGCCCCAGGTATTTGAATGGCGAATTGGCGGGAAAGGTGGATCGGGAGGACTTGGGGCGTTTGTGACCCAGGAAGTCTGGGAGCCAAAAAGGATTGAGGTCAAGGCAGGACAACCTTTCAAAATCCGGTTGGTCCCCAGCGATGAACGGCTGCACCCCATTGCCTTTGACACTACCCTGGCGCCGGAGATTGGACAAGAGTTGGCCGATTTGACCGTGGACAAGGGCCAGCCCACTGAAACCCCTGTAATGATCATCAAATCACCCAACAAGGCTTTTGACGTTTTTTGCCGGGAACACCGCGGCGCCGGGGGCTTTGGATCAATCATCACGGTGTAGGTGCGGAGCATGAGTTGGTGGTGCCGAAGGTCGGACTCGAACCGACACGAGGTTGCCCCCACCGGTTTTTGAGACCGGCGCGTCTACCGTTCCGCCACTTCGGCTGGCTTGGCTGGACAGGTTGCCCTGTGGTAGCCAACGGGCACCATTATACCATCATCTTTAGGCCCATGTAGCCTGCGGCATCCCGCAAGAGGATGTAGTTTTTTCGTAACCGGGCTGCCGTTGCCCTTGACGCTCACATATCCAGGCCATATAATCCCTTCACCATAGGAAAGGGGAAACATGCCTAAACGTACGTTACAGCCTAAACAGCGCCACCGCGCCAAGGTGCACGGATTCCGGGCGCGTTCCAAGACTGTGGATGGGCGAGAGGTACTGCACCGGCGGCGATTCAAGGGACGCCACCGTCTGACCGTCTAACCACTCCGTCTGGCTGATGCAGCACAGCACCCGGCTAACCAGCAGCAGAAGATTCTCTGAAATTCACCAGTACGGCCGGGGGACTGCCAACGACCTTCTGGTTGTCCGTGTGTTGCCCAACGAGTTGGACTACAGCCGCATTGGATTTGTGGTGGGGCGCCGGGTGGGTGGCGCAGTGGTTAGGAACAGAGTCAAGCGAAGGTTGAGAGAAGCAGTCCGCACTACTCCACCTATTCCCGGTTGGGACGTTGTAGTAATTGCCCGGCGGGGGGCAGATCTGGCCAGTTTCTGGCAGCTCCAACGGTCTGTTACTTCATTGCTCCGCCGTTTAGGCTTGATTGAGGAAAATATTTCAGCCAAGGGGAGCCCGGAATTAAAGGCAGCAGATAGATGAAACGCGCTGCCGTTATGGCTATTCGCAGCTATCAAAAGGTGCTGTCGCCCTGCCTGCCTGCGGTATGCCGTTATATGCCCACATGTTCCCAATACTCCATGGAGGCCATCCAACGGTACGGACTTTTTAAGGGTTGTTGGCTGGCCATGAAACGATTGGCCCGTTGCCACCCCTTGGGTGGGCGTGGCCATGATCCTGTTCCTTAAGTATATGAATTTCATGGACGATTCCGGCTCGGCAAACCAGGGAAATCCGATTTCGCCTGCCGATGCCGCTCCAAATAGACCCAGCACCGCGTGGCGTCGCTGCTATGGCCTTTCCCAGCTTCTCGTGAAGGGGAGAGGGTTGGCAGTGTGGCTGGCTGTGTTGGGAGTTTTTTTGGTTGCAGCAGCGGCCTGCACGCCCCAATCGGCCCAAAGCACGGCGGCGGCTGGCGGGTGGTCCCCCGTAAGTGCTGGGGAAGGTGTGGTCTATGTGGGGACCCGTCAGGGACGCCTGAGCGCTTTAGCCGATAAGGGGTTCGACGGTGTAACCCTCCTCTGGAGTTTCCCCGCCGAGTCCAGTGGGGAGACCCTTCCTGGTATTTACAGCCCTCCCGCCGTTGGCAGCCGGTTTGTGTATGTGACTGCCCGCGACGGGTACCTCTACGCTGTTCCCAAAGACACTGGCCAATTGGGGGAGCGGGGTTGGCGTCGTCCGCTGGTTCAGCCAAAGGCGGCCCTGGTTGGAGCGCCCCAACTGGATGAGAAGGGCAGCGTGGTGGTAATAGGTTCTGAAGATGGCAACCTGTACGGGTATGATGCGGACAGTGGGGCGGAGCTGGCCTGGTCTCCTTTCTCAACTAGCGACAAAATCTGGTCCAGTCCGCTGGTAGCCAATGGAGTAGCGTATTTTGGCTCCCACGATCACAACGTCTATGCAGTCTCCCTGAGCGACGGCCGGGAGCTCTGGCGATTTACCACCGGCGGGACTGTGGTTGCGCGGCCCCTGCTGTTCAAAGATTTAATCGTAGTGGGCTCCTTCGACCGGCACTTGTATGCCTTGGAGGCTAAAACCGGGGAATTGCGGTGGCAGTTCGCCGCCAAGAACTGGTTTTGGGCCGGGGCAGTTGGAGGCCAGGGAATCATTTTCGCCCCATCCATGGACGGCAACGTCTACGCCCTGGATGCCTCGGGGGGATTGCTCTGGCAACATAGCATGGATTCCCCTATAGTTTCCACTCCGGTGATGCTTCCCCGCGGCTTGGTGGTAGCCAGCAAGGACGGCAAGATTAGCCTGCTGGATCCCGCCCCGGTGGACCGGGGGCCGGCGCGGGAACTAGCCACCAGGACTTTGCGCAACGCCACCATAACCGCTCCCTTGTCTGCGTGGGGTGATTCGGTTTACGTTGGCGCCCAAGATAGCACCGTCCGCCGTATTCAGATAAAGGAAGCGCAGACCCAGGTATGGTGCTTCCGGACCCAGCCCAAAGATGGTCAGACTCAATGCGAATAGCCGGCTCAAGATTCGAGAGTAAGAGGTAGCGTTCCTTGGAGGCTCTGGCGTTCCTCTGGAACGAAGTAATAATCCGGCCCATGCTCAACACCCTAGTGGTGTTGTATGTGCTCCTGTTCAGCCAGATGGGTCTGGCTATTTTCGGCTTCACCGTGCTGGTGCGGGTGGTCACGCTGCCCCTGGCCCTCAAGCAAATTCGGCAGATGCAGGCCATGACCAGCATCCAGTCAAAGCTTAAGGAACTTCAGGAAAAGCACGGCAAGGACCGTGCCCGCATGTCTCAGGAGACCATGCGGCTCTATAAAGAGGCCGGCGTAAGCCCCATTGGTTGTCTGGGGCCCATGATAATCCAGATGCCCATCCTGTTTGGCCTGTTCCAGGTACTGATTCAGACTCTTTACAGCAACCCTAACGACCTGGTGAATCTGTCCTCGCGCTTGTATTCCTGGATGCCTTTTGACCAGGTGCACGCCGCGGCGCCGCTGAACCACAAATTCGTTGGCCTGGACCTGGCGGCCAACCCCCGCCTCTTCCTGTTTGTTGTCCCCCTGCTGGTGGGCGCCTCCACCTGGGTCCAGCAGAAGATGACCACCACACCGGCCATGGATGCCAGGCAGCAGTCCAGTCAGAACATGATGCTCTGGATGATGCCGATAATGCTGGGGGTGTTTGCCTTTCAATTTCCGGTGGGCCTCTCTCTATACTGGATCATTTCCAACGTCATTGGCATCGCCATCCAGTATTTTATTACAGGTTGGGGGCCGCTCTTCCCCATATTTCCCAAGGCACGGCCCGCCCCAGCGGCGGTCTCGCCGGCTCCAGAAGCAGCTCCCAAGGAGATAGTGGAGAATGGACGAAATAATCCTGACCGCCCGAACCGTCGAAGAAGCCGAAGAATTAGCGCTGAAAGAGCTAAACGCCGACCGCAGCGAGGTAGAGGTCGAAATACTAAGTAGGGGCAAGGCCGGGTTCCTGGGCCTTGGCGCGGAGTTGGCGCGGGTCAAAGTAACACGGAAAGGCGCTGTCCAGGAGCGCGCCCCAGCGCCCGCCGCAGTTGCGCCAGCGCCCGTGGAAAAGGCACCGCCCGATGGTGATGCCGCAACCCTGGCCCTGGAGACCGTGACGAAGATTCTGGCTGCCGCCAATGTGAACGTTTCGGGTACACTTAGGGCGTCTCACGATAGCGAGGCCGATGGTCCGGTCATTGATTTGACCGGCGAGGACTCGGGCTTGCTGATTGGCCGCCGGGGCCAGACCCTGCAGGCTCTACAGTTTTTGGTTACTTCCATTGTCCGGACCCACCATTCCGATGTTTCCCGGGTGGTGCTGGACGTGGAGGGTTACCGCAACCGCCGGGAAGTAGCGCTGCGGGATATGGCTAATAAAGTTGCAGAACGGGTGGCCCAGACTGGACGCAGCATCACCCTGGAGCCAATGTCGCCAGCAGACCGGCGGGTTATCCATACCTCCCTCTCCAGCCACCCCTCGGTGACCACCGAAAGTATAGGTGTCGGCGAAAATCGTAAAGTAACCATCATGCCCCGGCGCAAAAAGTAACCGGAATGCGGCAGCGGCATGGCCGGTTGACCCCACTATGCAGGCCACTTAAAATATGAATGTGGTTCACGGGGCAGACTGGCAGCACCAAGCAGGACCCCTCGATCACCCCCGGGAAGAGTGCGGGGTGGTGGGAGTGTATCTGCCGGGGGGCGATGCAGCCCGGACTGCCTTTTTTGGCCTGTTCGCCCTGCAGCACCGGGGGCAGGAAAGCGCAGGAATCGCCGCCGCTGATGGTCACGATGTAAACGTCCACACGGCCATGGGGCTGGTCACTCAGAGCTTCCGTGAGACCGATTTTGCTCCGTTGCGGGGTCCCCTTGCCATAGGCCACACCCGCTACTCCACCACCGGCGCCTCCCGGGCCTGCAACGCCCAGCCGCTCTTGGTGCGGGGGCAGCACGGGGTACTAGCCCTGGCCCACAACGGCAATATCATTAACGCCCTGCAACTGAAACACCAGCTCCAGGACCAGTGGGCTTGCGAATTCAATTCCACCACTGACTCGGAAGCTATTGCCTACTTGCTGGCCAATGCCCCAGGTCAGACCTGGGAGGAACGCGCCTTCTACTGCATGCGCAATCTGGAGGGGGCCTTCTCCTTCACCGCGTTGACTCCCACGGCTATGATGGCGGTGCGCGACCCCCTGGGCATCAGGCCACTCTGTCTGGGCCAACTCAACGGCGGTTGGATTGTTGCTTCGGAAAGTTGCGCCTTAGAGCACCTGGGCGCAACCTTTCTTCGGGAAGTTGATCCGGGCGAAGTGATTGTCATCAACGAACAGGGTCCGCGTTCGGCTTACTACTCCGGCAGCAAAGGGCAGCGCGCTCTGTGCGTGTTCGAGATGATTTATTTTTCCCGTCCCGACAGCGTTCTGGATGGGCGTCAAGTCCACTCAGTGCGGCAGGCTCTGGGAGCGCAGTTAGCCGTGGAGCATCCGGTGGATGCTGACCTGGTGATTGGCGTGCCTGACTCCTCCATAGCTGCGGCGGTGGGCTACGCCCGGGAGTCGGGCATTCCTTACAGCGAAGGCTTGGTCAAGAACCGCTACGTGGGGCGCACCTTCATTCAGCCGGAACAGCGGTTGCGGGATTTGGGCGTGCGCCAGAAGTTCAACCCCCTGCCGGAGGTTATTGAGGGCCAGCGGCTGGTGGTGGTGGACGACAGCATAGTCCGCGGCACCACAACCCCCCATGTGGTCAACTTGCTGCGGGCGGCCGGGGCCAAGGAAATCCACCTTCGAGTCTGCGCCCCGCCTATCCGTCATCCCTGCTACATGGGTGTGGACATGGCTACCCGCCGGGAACTGGTGGCCGCCAACAAGACCATCCCGGAAATCCAGGAAATGATTGGGGCCGATTCCCTGGGGTACTTGAGCGTGGCAGGGCTTATGAAGGTGGTGCGGGGGAATCGCGGCGGCTTCTGCGATGCCTGCTTTACGGGCAACTACCCTGTTCCCATTCAGTTGGAGTGGGACAAGCTGGCCCTGGAGAAACCGTAGCGGGGTAACGGGGTGGGCTGTCTCTGGCAAACGCAGTAGTCCGCGACGGCGATGGTTGAATTGACATAACAGCCATATCAATCCCGTGTAGTGCATCAATTAGCCTTTCGTCATTCCTGCGGGGCCGGAATCCAGGAGAACACCTAAACTATGTAAGTATCTGGGCACCCAGACTCGTCGGGGTGCGACGGGTTAAGCCTTGGGGTAAACTGATGCAATGCCCAATCCCGAAGCTGCTTGATGGCTGACCAAGTTCACGGAGTATTAGTTCATTTGCTGCCCAACAGTTACAGCGCTTCCGGCGTCCATCTGGATGCCATGGAAGGTCTCAAAGACCGCATCAAGGGGTTTGCCGCCCTGACCCACGGGCCAGAAGTGCTGGCCGGGGGCAGCACCTTTGCGGGCCTATATGCCTTGTCCGGCTTCCGGCAGCCGGTGTTGGTGGCCAGTACCGACGGCGTGGGCACCAAGCTGAAAGTAGCTGCCCAGTTGGGCCACTTTGAGTCCATTGGACAGGACCTGGTCAGTCTGAATGTCAATGACATCCTCACCAAGGGGGCCCGCCCCCTGTTCTTCCTGGACTACATCGCCTTCAGCAAGCTGGACCCACAGCGTATGGAGACCCTGCTGCGGGGCATAGTCTGGGGCTGCAAAGAGACGGGCTGCGCCCTGATTGGCGGCGAGACCGCTCAGATGCCTGGCCTGTATGCCGGAGACGATTTTGATTTGGCGGGCTTTGTGGTGGGCGCCGTGGAGCGGGACCAGGTTATTGATGGCAGCCAGATAGCGCCTGGCGACCTGCTGGTGGGCATCCCCTCCAGCGGCCTCCACACCAACGGCTACTCCCTGGTTCGCAAGGTGTTTGGGCTGGATGAGCGGCCGTCGGCCCTGTTCCAGCGGTTCGATGAGCTGCACCACACCCTGGGCGAGGAACTGCTGGTGCGCCATCGTTGCTACTATCCGTTGCTCCAACCAACCCTGAGCCTGATCAAGGGCCTGGCCCACATCACTGGCGGCGGCTTGCCCGGCAAGATGCCCGCCATACTGCCCCCCACGGTGGCGGCCCAGTTCCAGACGGGAAGCTGGGAAGTCCCGGCCATCTTTCGCATTGTCCAGCGAGTGGGACAGATTAGCAACGAAGAGATGTACCGGGTATTCAATATGGGCTTGGGCATGGTGGCGGTCTGCACGGAAGCCAACGTGGCGCGGCTGCAAGCCGTTGTGCCAGACGCCCATGTGGTGGGACGGATTATCCCCCGGCGGGACGACGCGCAGGTAATTCTGGGGTAGGTTCTCGTCAATCTTTCTTGGGGTTAAGTGAGGGTTCTGGCAACGTGAAGGCACTACTTAGCGTCTATGACAAGACCGGAGTGGTGGAGTTCGCCAAAAAGCTGAACGGATTGGGCATGGAACTCATCAGCACCGGCGGCACCCACCGCACCCTGTCCCAGGAAGGCAATCTGCCGGTGAAGCAAGTGTCGGAAGTCACCGGCTCGCCGGAAATCCTGGACGGCCGGGTCAAGACTCTGCATCCCGTGATTCACGCCGGGCTGCTGGCGCGGCGTGACTTGCCTGCCCACATGCAGGAGCTGGCGCGACAGGGTATAGACGCCATTGACCTGGTGGTGGTCAACCTGTACCCTTTTGTCGCCACTATTAGCAAGCCCAACGTCACCCTGGACGACGCCCTGGAGAACATTGACATTGGCGGCCCCACCATGCTGCGCGCCGCCGCCAAGAACTTCCCTTCAGTGGCGGTGGTGGTGGACCCGGCGGACTACGATTGGGTGGCCGCCAAGCTGGCCGAAGGCGGCCTTGGCCTGGAGGACCGGCGCAAGCTGGCCGCCAAGGCCTTTGCCCACGTGTCCCAGTACGATACCGCGGTGGCAGGATATCTGGCGGCTGGCTCTGGGGATAAGGCCGCATTGCCTGAAACAGTCAACATCTCCCTGACCCGGTTGGCCGAGCTGCGTTATGGCGAGAACCCCCACCAGCCTGGCGGGCTTTATACTGCCCCAGGCGCGGCGGGCGGTGTGGCCCACGCCCAGCAGCTTAACGGGCGGGAGTTGTCTTTTAACAACCTGCTGGATGCCGACGCCGCTTGGACCACCGTGTGCGATTTCTCGGAACCAACTGTCACGGTCATCAAGCACACCAACCCTTGCGGCCTCTCCAGCCACTCCGACGTGGCGGAAGCCTACCGGCGGGCCTTTGACGGCGATACGGTATCCGCCTTTGGCGGCATTGTGGGTTTCAACCGCCCAGTGACCTTGGCTGCCGCCGAAGCTATGGGGCCGGTGTTCTACGAGGTAGTGGTGGCCCCCGGCTATGAGCCAGAGGCGCTGGAACTGCTCAAGAAGAAGCGCAACTTGCGCGTGCTGGCAGTCCAGCCCGCCCAGGATTCGCCCAGCCTGGCTTATGACTTGCGGCCTGTGACCGGGGGGATGCTGGTGCAGCACCCGGACGCTATTCAGGAAGACCCCTCCACCTGGAAGACTGTCACCAACCGCAAACCCACTGCCGCGCAAATGGCTGACCTGGCCTTTGCCTGGAAGACTGTCAAACACATCAAGTCCAACGCCATTGTCATGGTCAAGGACCGGACCCTGGTGGGTATGGGGGCTGGCCAGCCCAACCGCGTAGTCAGCGTTCACCTCTCCCAGCGGGCCGCAGGCGACAAGGCCCACAATAGCGTGCTGGCCTCCGACGCCTTCTTCCCCTTCCCGGACAATATTGAGCTGGCGGCCCAGGCCGGTGTTGCCGCCATTGTGCAGCCGGGCGGCTCCATCCGTGACGAAGAAATTATCGCGGCTGCCAACCAGCACAACCTGGCGATGGTGTTTACCGGCGTGCGGCACTTCCGCCATTAGGCCGTTAATTGGAATTCCGTCAGTTGGCGGCCGGACGCTCTGCCGGTTAAGATAGTTCCACACTCAGGTCGTCTGCCGCCTGGCGGCCAGCCCGTGCCCTTTGGGAGGACTCCATGAGCGCCACCATCGAAATTGTTGTGCCTGTTTACAATGAGGAGCAGGCGCTGCCCCGCAGCATCCTCACCCTCACCAACTTTCTCAAGGAGCACGTTACGAACCCCTGGCAAGTGGTGATTGCCGACAATGCCTCCACCGACGGCACCCGCCGCATCGGGGAGCAGCTTTCCCGCCAGTTTGCTGGAGTCCGTTACCTCTACCTGCCCCAGAAGGGCCGGGGCCGCGCCCTGCGCACCGCCTGGCTGGAGAGCAACGCCGATCTGGTGGCTTACATGGATGTGGACCTGTCCACCGACCTGGCCCACCTGCCGCAGCTAATCCAGGCCTTGGAGTCTGGCTATGACATTGCCATCGGCAGCCGCTTGAGCAAGGAGTCGCGGGTCTCCCGCTCCTTCAAGCGGGAGTTCATCTCCCGAAGCTATAACCTGATGATCCAGGCCTTGTTCTTCACCTCTTTTGTGGACGCCCAGTGCGGCTTCAAGGCACTTACACGGCAGGCAGCCCACGCCATTGTCCCCAAAATCAAAAACAACAACTGGTTCTTTGATACCGAACTGCTGATTATTGGAGCCAAGAACGGCTACCGGATATTGCCGGTGCCGGTGCTGTGGTTGGATGATCCCACCAGCACGGTTAAAGTGGTGCGCACCGCCACGGAAGATATCAAGGGCCTGCTGCGGCTCCGTTTTGGGGACGTGCCCAAGGTGGAGCCTCCCGCCAGCCGGTTGGCTGCATCTGCTGAGTCTTCCGCGGAGGCCACCCGGCCGCGGGCCTGAATCTCGACCAAGGAGACTGTCTCATGGACCTGGGCCTCAGGGGAAAGAACGTTATCGTTACCGGCGGCGGCTCCAACATTGGCCGCGCCATCGTCCACGCCTTTGCTGCGGAGGGCGCCAACATCGCCATCGCGGAGCTTTCGCCCAGCCAGGGAGAAAAGGTGGCGGCGGAAGTGGCGGCTATGAACGCCGGCGGCCGGGTCCAGGTCATTGCCACCGACGTAACCAACCCCCAGCAGGTGGGCGATATGGTGGAGAAGACTATTGCAACCCTGGGGGGCGTGGACGTGCTGGTGAATAACGTGGGCTGGACCGTGGACCGGTTGTTCATGCAGAAGCCCCGCAGCGAATGGGAAAAAGAGGTCCAGGTAAACCTGTGGGGGGCCATCAACTGCATCCACGCTGTGTTGCCGCACATGATTGAACGGCAGTCGGGAGCCATTGTAAGCATTAGCTCCGATGCCGGGCGCATGGGTGAATACCGGGAGGCGGTGTACTCCGCTTGCAAGGCGGGCATCATTGCCCTGAGCAAAGCAGTGGCGCGGGAGACCGGCCGCTATGGCCTGCGGCTAAACGTTGTCTGCCCAGGCTTGATTGTGCCGCCCGCAGGCGAGTCCATCAGTCCCGAGAGCATGTGGAACCAGATGCGCGATATTTTCACGGATGAGGTGCTGGAGCGGGTTCAGCGGGGGTATATCTTGCGGCGGATGGGCAAGGCCAGTGAGGTCGCCAACGCCGTGGTGTTTCTGGCCTCGGACGCCGCCAGCTTTATTACTGGCCAGACGCTCAGTGTCAGTGGCGGCTACACCATGATGTAGCTGCCTCAGGGCTGATTCATTCTTGCGATAGCCGTAGGGGCGCACCTGCCTGTGCGCCCTCGATGGTATCCTTGGCATGGGGGCGACACCCTTCGGTTGGCTCAGAGCAGGCTCCGGTCTGCCCCTACCTTCATCGGAAATGAATCAGCCCGCGTAGTTGCGCGTTCAGCGTTGACAGACGCCCAGAGCCGCAGGTAGTATAGCTGGGTTGGAGCGCCGCCGACGGCTGGCCGGGGCGCTCCCCGGTGGCAACGTAGCTCAGCGGCAGAGCGGGCGCTTCATAAGCGCTAGGTCAGTGGTTCGATCCCACTCGTTGCCACCACTCCATTTGGCCCCTCTTGCAACCATTTACGCTTCCTCGGCCTTCTGTTTCAGCGTCTCCACCTGGCTGGAAATCCGGCGCTGGTAGTGCTTCAGCACTATAGCGGCGAAGGTGTCCACGGTCAGGCCCGCGGTGAATGCCGTCATGGCAGTGCTGGCGTCCACTTTGCGGAACAGGTCCAACCCTGGGAAAATTGAGGAAGCTCCCAGGGCCCCCCAAACTATCCACATACTCACACCCAGCCACAAGAGCTGGGTCTCACGGACGTGAATCCATCCCAAGATATCCCCTAACAAAGGATCCTTGGTGCTTTCGGTGGCTTTCTTGATGATGTGAGCCACATACCCTGCGAAGAATATGAGGTAGTTCACACCGATGGCCCAGGGTATCCACTCAGGGCCCTGGGGATGCAGCGCGGGGGCAAATAGCATGTAGCCTAGCAGGCCCAGCAAGGGCAAACCAAGCACCAGAAAGATGCTGAGAGCTCTGCGCCTGGCTTCGGCAGCTGCCCGGTAGATTATCCCTGCCACCACATCCACCCACCCCCAAAGGTCCTTGTTCTTCTGTAGCTGGAGTAACACGCTGCGCCGGATGTCTTCACCTATATCGGTGTTCAGTTCGGTGGCGTACTCCTGGTAAAAGTCAAAGGTCTTGCCGACCTTCAGGGGGGCCAGGCACTTGCGGTTGACAGTCCAGGGAATCCATAGCAGCCGCATCTCCCGCAAAATGTTCCTGCAAATCTGCGCCAGCCCTTCGGCCGCATCTGGAGTGGGCTGCTCGGACCAGATGCTGAACTCGCGTTGGAGATGCCCCAAGAGGTTGCGGACGCGTTCCAGTTCTCTGGCAATATCGCCATATATTTCTTGCAGTCCCTGCAGCGCCTCAATACGGGCAGGCATTTCCGCCAGTTGGCCCGTCATACGCCGCAGATACTCAGCCCGCTCCGGTTCACTGACTTCGGTGAACTGGACCAGAAGCTCCCTGAGGGTGTTCACATCCTCGTCAATGGGGCCAAGCACGCTGGTCAGGCGCTGGGTATCTGGTGGCATCCTCAGGAACCGCATAGAGCCGCCTCCTGAATACGGAGTTTTGCGGGGTGCAGCTAAGGATAGCAGCCAGTGGGGTCTGAGGCAATCGAGGCGTGGTTCAGCGGGGGGAACCTGGGAACAATGGGGAAGCGCGGGATCAACCTTTGTCAAACTGCTGTCCCAGTTCATTGAGGAACTGCTCAATTTCCGGGGATAGGGTCGTGGCAGCAGGGGGAGCAGCTTCCTGCTCCTTGGCCTGATCAGCATCGGCCTGGGCGTCGTAGTAGGCTTCCATTTGCTGAATTAGGGATTTTAACTCGGCGTTGCGTTCCACCGCCGAGTTCAACTCACGGTACTGGCGCTGCCCGCGGCGCACTGGCGCCAGGTCGCCGGGGATGTTTTCATAAATGGATGACAACACCTCAATCATGCGCGAGGTGCCGGCATAGTCTTCTTCCAGTTGGAGGTACTGGGGCAAGTGCACCATGAAGTTGATGGACTCAATCTGAAGGCCGTCAATACGCTCAGTCACCAGGTTCATGATAGTGGTGGGGCCCTGGTAGGTGCTGCGGCGCAACTTGAAGTTGGAAACGGGCTTGAGCTGAGGCACCGAACCCAGGGAACCGGTGACCAGCAATGGCCGGGTATGGGGAACGGCGTCGTACATTGCGCCCAGGCGGCAATACCGCTGGACTTTGAAGTGCTCAATCACCTGCATGATGGAGTCAATGTACAGCTCGCTGTTGGCGTGAGGCTCCATCAAGTGAAAGAACAGGTAATCTGGGCCGGTCTCTGTGGTGGCGTAGCGAATGACGCTGTTGGGGATGGTAACTTCCCGCTGGCCTTGCACCAGTTTTACCGTAGGGCGGTAGCGGGTGAAGTCAAAAAACTCACCCGGCCGGACCAAGCGCCCCAACTCTTTGGAACCCAGGAACCGCTCCAGGCGGCTCAGGGTGAGTGAACCCACGCTGCCTACGTCCACCCACGGGCGGATCATGCCCAGCGCATGGGGGTTGCGCAGTTCCGGCAGAGGCTCGTTTATTTCAAAGGCGCCCAATCTCATAGGCCAATGATGCCACAAATCCTTACCTAATTCAATCCCTGAACTTTCAGGCTCTCCTTCCTACCCGCAGCTTTTCCCATGCTTGGTCTGGGAGTATTATGGGGACATGAGCACAGAGGGCCACAATCCTTTTTGCCAGGCAGACCCCCAGGAGTTGGGCCGCAGGCTTCAGGAGTTGGCCGGGCAGCTTACGCCTTTCCCTGCCTTCATGGGCATGAAAACCTTGCAGGCGCTGGAACTGGCGCCACCTGTGCCCATGCCCGACCTGGGCTGCGTGGTGGTCACGCCCGAGGGGATTATCTGCCGCCTTAACTTGAAGATGCTTACCAGCGCAGAAGAAGTGTCGCCCGGAAACTACCGGGAAGAGCTGGAAGAACTGGAACTGCCTCCCGGCGAGTACGCCATTTACGCCGCTGCTGCCATCGCCTTGCTGGAAGGAGAGCTGCGCCGCCGGGGATTAATGGGCTAAGTCTGGCTTTCCCAAGACGCGCCTGTATTCTGGCCTACTCTTCCAGGTCCACGTCGCCGCTCTGGCCGCCGCGCTTGCGCACCAGGCGAATGCCCTCAATGCGCATACCCCGATCCACGGCCTTGCACATATCATAGACCGCCAGCGCCGCCACCGACACGGCGGTCAGGGCCTCCATCTCCACGCCGGTCTTCCCAGAGGTTCTGGCTGAGGCGGAGATATTGATGCGCCCCTGCTCCGGGTCCACGGATAGCTCTACGGAGATTTTGTCCAAGGGCAAAGGGTGGCACAAGGGAATCAACTCTGAGGTACGCTTGGCCCCCATGATTCCGGCCAGTTGGGCTACTGTCAGCACGTCGCCTTTCTTCATCAGCCCTTGCTGAATCAAGCGCAGGGTCTCGGGCAGCACCGTGACATGACCACGGGCCAGGGCTTCCCGGCTGGTGACGGGCTTGTCCCCCACATCTACCATCTGCACACGGCCCTGGTCATCCAGGTGAGTCAAGGCATTCCCTGCCCTGTTCGCCCTTGTGTCACGGTTCAAATTGGTCATTTTTGCTTCCTATTACTACCCCCTGGGGGTATGCTCTTCGATGGATGGGGCGCTGCCTGCTGGCGCTCTAAAGCAGGCGGCAAGCCTGCCTCCCGGCTGGCAATGGAATCGGCAAGCTCGTTCCCCGGCGTGCCATTGTGCCCACGTACCCACTTCCAGGTAATCTCCCTGCCTGCCGCCAGGCGGTCCAGGTCGTCCCACAAGTCCTGGTTCTTGTTGCGCTTCCAACCTTTGGTCATGGTATTTACTACCAGGGCGCTGTCGGTGTAAATGACTACCTGGTCTGCGCCGCTCGCAGCTTCCAGACCGCGGATGGCCGCCAGCATTTCCATGCGGTTATTGGTGGTCCAGGGGTCATGGCCGGAAACTACCCGCTGGCTGCCGTTTTCGTACAGGACCGCTGCCCAGCCGCCCCGGCCGGGGTTGCCTTTGCACGCCCCGTCAGTAAAGATGGTGATTCGGCTCACAGGAACCTGGCGATGTGTTCGGATACTTCGGGAGTCCGCAGGTAGCCGTAGATTTTATGTGGGTTGTCGGGAAAGTCGTTGCTGACCATCTGGTCCCGCACCTTGATGCCTGCGCTGTTCTGATCGTAGTCATCAGCTAGATGGGCGTCAATGCAGATATGGTCGTCGGCGTCGGAGAAATTGACCCAGCTTTGTGTGACCACCGAAGGGGTGCGCAGCCGCCCACTATAACGCGCCATTACCTCGCCCTTCACCGGCGTCAGGCCCAGGGGCGAGCCAAGGGTCACCAGTTGAGGCACGATACCGCGTTGACCGCCTGGTTCCTGTCCCATGTCCCGCAAGGCTTCGTAAGCCACAATGGAACCCATGGAGTGGGCAATGAGCATAATGTCGTTGCCCTGGAGATTCTGGATTAGGGAGCGCAGGCGGGCCTGGGCATTTGTCCGGAGGTCTGGCTCCTGGTAATACCTGGACAGGTCCTGCATACGCTCTTGCAGGATTTTTCTGGCGAAGCGGGACAGCTTGCCGCTGCGTTCCTCCAGCCAGTCCAGGGGGTCGTCCAGCCAGTTCTGCCCGTAGGCGCGGATCCGGTCCCACAGACTTGTTTCATACCGTTTCAGCGCGCCAGGCAGGGCCTCCACATAAGGTTCATTGTCATCGGGAGCGGGCTGTGGGAAAAAGAGGTCGCTGTAATAAGCCAGGTGAAATTCAAACTTGACCGTTGGCGGTAGGCCCTGGTTTTTTGCCAGGCCCTCCCGTATGGCTTGCTCCCACCACGGTCCCAGGAGTTCCTTTCTGGGTTTGTTGGAGCGCCCGTGGATGCCGATAATAATCTTGCCCAAGGGCAACCTCTCAGCCCCCAATCTGATACATTTCAATCTTCCGGCGGCGGTTCTGGGCAGGAGCCTGCTGGGCGCGTTCTTCAGAGTAGCGGTCCGTCCGCCGTCCCCACAGGCCTGCAATCAAGTCCTGCAAGTCCTGGTCGCTGGCCCCAGCCCGCAGGTGGTCCCGCAAACTCAGGCCATTGCCGGCGAACAGGCAGGTGTAAATTTTGCCATCGGTGGACAGGCGGGCGCGGGTGCAGTCACCACAGAAGGGCTGGGTCACGGAAGCAATCACGCCGATTTCGCCGGTACCATCCTTATAGCGATATCTCTGGGCCACTTCACCCCGGTAGCCGGCTTCCAGAGGCTCCAGGGGAAGTTCGGCGTCAATGCGGCGGATAATTTCCGCGGCAGGCACCACATGGTCCCACTTCCAGCCGTTGAGATTGCCCACGTCCATGTATTCAATGAACCGGACGATGTGGCCGGTCCCCTTGAAGTGCTGTGCCAGGTCCACAATGGTGTGATCGTTGACGCCTTTCTGCACCACTGAGTTAATCTTGATGGGGGCCAGCCCTGCGGCCTCGGCAGCGGCAATGCCCTGCAGCACTCGCTGGGTCCCAAAGCCGCGGCCATTCATGCGCTTGAAAATGGCGTCGTCCAGAGTGTCCAGGCTCACAGTTATGCGCCGCAGCCCGGCATCGGCCAGCGGCTGGGCTAGCTGTCCCAGCAGGTAGCCGTTGGTGGTCAGCGTCAAGTCATGCGCTCCCTCAATCTGGGCCAGCATGGACACCAGGTCGGGCAGGTCCTGGCGCAGCGTGGGCTCGCCGCCGGTCAGGCGCAGCTTGCCCACGCCCAGGCCCACAAATATGCTGGCCAGCCGCGCAATCTCCTCAAAGGTTAGCACCTCCCCCTTGGGAAGGAACTTGTAGCTGTCGCCAAAAATCTCCGCAGGCATGCAATAGGTGCACCGGAAGTTGCACCGGTCAGTGACGGAGATACGCAAGTCCCGCAGGGGGCGATTGAACCTGTCAGTGATGGTGGTCAAGCGCCTTGTTCTCCACCGCCGTATTGGCGCGTTTTGGGCCAACTTTTCGCAAGCATGCTGAACAACTCCCTTGCCCAACATGCACTTATCTTTTGCAGATTATTTCACGGGTCAGGGGTCAGCAGGCGTTGAAGGACTGTGACGGCCTTGCGGGCGGCATCGGCCCGGTGGCTGATGCGGTTCTTTTCCAGCAAGTCCAGTTGGGCCATGGTGGCTCCATAGGAAGGCAGGAAGAAGACAGGATCGTAGCCAAATCCCCCAGTGCCCGCTGGTTCGTATTGTATCATCCCCGCCACCGAGCCTACCACGGTGGTGATGCTTCCCCCCGGCGCCCAGACGGCAATCACGCTGCGGAACCGGGCAGTGCGGCGCTCCCAGGGGACTCCCTCCAGGTTGCGCAGCAGCAGGGCCACCCGGTCCTGGTCGCTGAAGCTGGCGTCGCCGCCGTACCTGGCCGAGTGAATCCCCGGCGCGCCGCCCAGGGCGTCTACTTCCAGGCCAGAATCGTCGGCAAGGGCCAGCAAGCGGCCGCCTGCTGCCTGGGCATAGGCGATGGCCTTGATGCGGGCGTTCTCTTCAAAGGTGCCCCCGGTCTCCTCCACCTCCAGGCTGACGCCCACCTCGTCCAGGGAGACCAGCCGGATAGGCACCCCAAGGAGCAGCTGGCGGAACTCCCGCATCTTGCCCCGGTTGCGGGTGGCGATGAGCAATCTGGATTTGTCGGCCTTTGAGCTTAGGACTGATTCCACAACCGACCTCGGGGTGTAAACCTCAGATGACTCCGTGCTGGGCCAGTTGCGCCACGTCGCCCTGGGCCAGCCCCAGCCAAGTGCCATACACTTGCTGGTTGTGCTCCCCCAGGGACGGTCCCAGATTGGTCACTTGCCCAGGAGTCTCGCTAAACTTGGGCACCACACCCAGCACCTTGGTGCGGCCCAAGTCCGGGTCGTTCACTTCCAGGATGTCCTGGCGGGCCTGGTAGTGAGGGTCGTCCACAATCTGGTCCGCGGTGTACACTGGCCCCACCACACCGCCAGCGGGGACAAGCTGGGCCATGATCTCTTGCAAAGACCGCTGGCCCAACCAGCCTTGAAGCACAGAATTCAAAACATCCTTGTTTTCCACCCGCCGCACGTTGTCCTTGAACCGCGGGTCGTCAATCAGTTCTGGGAGCCCCATTGCCTGCACCAGCGCCTCATAGGTGCTTTGTGATGTAGCCGAAAGTCCCAGCCAGCGGTTGTCCGCAGTGCGGTACAGGCTGCGGGGCGCGGCATCAGGAAAGTCGTTGCCCACCCGTTCCCGTACAATCCCCAGCAGGTCGTACATGGTCATGTGGGGGATGCACAAGCGGAACAAGGGTTCAAACAGGCTCATGTCAATGACTTGCCCGCGGCCCGATGGCCCGGCGGCAGAGTCCCGGCGGTACAGGGCCATCATGGCGGCCATTGCGCCAAACACTCCGGCCACCTCGTCGGCAAGAGGAATGGGCGGCAGCACCGGCGGGGTGTCAGGGAAGCCGTTCATGCCGATGTATCCGCTCATGCACTCGGCAATGGTGCCGAACCCGGGCCGGTCTTTGTAGGGACCGGTCTGGCCGAAGCCCGAATAGCGCAGCACCACCAGCCTTGGGTTGACGCCCAGCAAGACCTCCGGCCCAAGGCCCCAGCCCTCCATTGCGCCGGGCCTGAACCCCTCAATGAGCAGGTCTGCCTGGGCGGCTAGCTTCTTCAGTAACTCCTGGCCTTGGGCGCTGGCCAGGTTCAAAGTAATGGACTTCTTGTTGCGGGAATGGACTTTCCACCACAGGGACACGCCGCTGGCTATGGGTTCCCATCGGCGCAGGGGGTCTCCTGAGCCTGGGCGCTCTACTTTGACTACTTCTGCGCCAAAGTCGGCCAGCAGGCTGCTGGCGGTCCCACCCGCCACCAGGATGGATAAATCAAGGACCCGCAGGCCCTGGAGGAGCGATGCGGTAGTCATGGGGGCACTACTTAAACAGCTCCGCCAGCGTGCAGCTAAAGCCGGGCGCCACTTCGCCGCCGTCCAGTTGCTCCTGCTCAGAAATTTGCTCAACCTCATCCAGGGAGCGGTAAACTGTGGCGCTGCGGGTCTCGGGGTCTATCACCCATACCAGGCGAGTCCCGGCCCGCAGCCAGTCTTCCACCTTTTCCTCTACATCTTTGGGGCGATCGTTGGGCGAGACGACGTCCACCACCAGGTCTGGCGACAACTCCAAGAAGCCTGTGGGAAGTTCTCCATCGGGAAGGCGGCCTGCTGCTACAAAAGCTGCGTCGGGGGCGCGCACGGTGTCGGGGCTGCGGCGCAGGATGAAGCCAGTTTCGGCAGCGAACACGCGTCCCAAGCTATATGCCCGCACATGGGTGCCCAGCAAAATTTCCACTGTCATGGCTACGCTGCCATGCCTTCCACCCGCAGGCGCCATTTCAAAAATTTCTCCCTTCACCAACTCCAGGCGCTTTCCCGGAGCGGAGAGATTAAAGAGGTCATCGGCGGTGAAACGGGTCTTGTGGACGCGCATCTGCATCACCTCTAGCTACGCAGCGTGGGCACGACTTGCTCAAAGGCGGCCACGGTTTTCGCCACGTCTTCCTGAGTGTGCACCAGCGAGGGATAAAACTTCTGGGGCCAGGCTTTGAGGATGCCCTGCGCCAGCAAACCGGAGTTCAATCTCCCCAGCATCCGCCCGTCGGCGGCTAGGCCATCCCGGTAGCTTGCTACGGGCTGGCTGGTGAAGAAGATGTCGAAGATAGCGTCTTCACCGCAGCTTTGCACCGCGATGCCGTGGCGGGCGCAGGTATCGGACAACGCCTGGCGCACCTTGCCTCCCGTTTCCCGCAGCCGCTGGTAAACGCCGGGCTTGCGCAGTTCCGCCAGAGTGGCCAGGCCAGCGGCGCAGGCAATGGGATTGCCGTTAAGGGTGCCAATCTGGTTGATGTAGTCCTCAGAAGCCGCCTGGGACTGGTCGTAAGCGGACATAATGTCGCTGCGGCCCATGACCGCCGCCAGGGGATAGCCGCCGCCCATGATTTTGCCCACGGAACAGAGGTCCGGCGTGACTCCGTAGAACTCCTGGGCGCCGCCGTAGGCCAGCCGGAAGCCGGTGACCACTTCGTCAAAGATTAGTGGGATGTCGTAGCGGGCGGTCAGTTGTCGCAGTCCCTGCAAAAATCCCGGCTGGGGAGCCAGCACCCGCTGCAACGGCTCCACAATGACCGCCGCCAGCTCGTTATGGTGGGCCTCGATGATGGCCGCGGTGGTGTCCAGGTCGTTGAAAGGGGCTATTAGCATCAGGTCCTGGATGGCCGCCGGAATTCCGCCGCTGCTGGGCCTGGCCTGGGGGAACTCTTCTCCCGCGGGAGGCGTAACGCTCATCAGGGCGTAGTCGCTGGTGCCGTGAAAGGCCCCCTCGAACTTCAGAACTTTGTCCCGGTGGCGGTAGGCCCGGGCGGCGCGCATGGCCTGGAAGCAGGCGTCGGTGCCGCTGGTGGTAAAGCGCACTTTCTGGGCGAAGGGCATGGCCTGGGACAGGGTTTCCGCCAGCAGCACCGCCTTCTCGTTGGTGGCAAAGAAGGTGCTGCCTTGCTCCACGGCCTTGATGACCGCTTCAGTGACGGCGGGATGGGCGTGGCCCAAAATCAGCGGCCCCGATCCCATGAGCCAGTCCACGTATTCGTTGCCGCTGACGTCCCAGATGTGGGAGCCGCGGCCCTCCCGCACCAGGAACTTCAGCCCGTCCGGGTAGCTGGTGTTGCCGGTGCTGGCGCCGGGGAGAAATCTGGCTGCTTTTTCCAAGAGTTGCTGTTCTAACCGGGTGCGTTTAGGCATGGGTCGGCCTCCACTGGTGCGGGTGAATTGCCGATTGTCTTATTGGTTGCGTCATCTAATCATTCCAGGGTAGCGCGGCGGGCCCACGCTCCTTGCAAGCCGGGGATTTCTCCCCAGTACGTCTTTTCGTCCTCAATAATCTCATAAACGGCTTGTTCCATAGCCTGGTCAATGTAGCTGGCAAGCATGACCCTGCTCCTGACCGGAGTTGCCCACATAGACCATCCACTAAATCAAAGCCCCACCGTATAACGCGGAGGGGCTCTGGATCACAGCATAAGTTAAGCCGGGGTGAACCTCAGGCCTTAGCGCCTTGGCCCTTGGCCTTGCGCATCACATCCACCAACTCTTTTACCGAGGCGGCGGAGCGCTTCAACGCCGCCTGCTCATCCCGGGTTAGCTTTATTTGAATGACCTGCTCCATGCCGCCTGCCCCCAGCTTGACCGGCACGCCCACGCACAGGTCGTTAATGCCATACTCGCCTTGTAAATAGGCGCAGCAAGGCAATATGCGCTTGCGGTCCAGCAGCACCGCCTCCACCATCTGGGTGATGGACGCCGAGGGAGCGTAAAAGGCGCTGCCGGTCTTGAGGAGCTGCACAATCTCGCCGCCGCCCTGGCGGGCGCGGGTCACCAACTGCTGCACCTTCTCCTCGGCCATCAGGTCGCTGATGGGGATGCCGCCCACGGTAGTGTAGCGCACCAGGGGCACCATGTCGTCGCCGTGGCCGCCCAGCACGTAGGCCTGCACGTCGTCCACAGAGACGTTCAGTTCCTGGGCAATGAAGGTGCGGAACCGGGCGGTATCCAGAACTCCGGCCATGCCAAAGACCCGGCTGCGGGGAAATCCGCTGGTCTCGTAGATGTTCTGGAGCATAGCGTCCAGGGGGTTGGTGACGGCGATGATGATGCAGTTGGGGGAATGCTTGACCACTTCCTGGGTCACCGCCGAGGTAATCTTCATGTTGGTCAGCAGCAAGTCATCCCGGCTCATGCCCGGCTTGCGGGCAATGCCTGCGGTAATCACCACCACGTCCGAGTTGGCGGACGCCTCGTAGGTATTGCTGCCGATGATGCTGGCGTCGGAGCCAATGACCGGGCCGGACTCCAGCATGTCCAATGCCTTGCCCTGGGGCAGATCTGGCACCACATCCACCAGCACCACGTCGGCATATCCCAGGCCGTGTATCCTTTGGGCTGCGGTGGCGCCCACGTTACCAGCGCCCACCACCGTGACTTTACTGCGCATTTGGCGGCGAATCCTCCCATCGAGTGTTGCCAGAAGACCTGGGCCGCCAGCTTAATCACCTGCGGCGTGTTGCTAATTGGGGCGACTATTCATTCTTCGCATAGGCGTCCCACTTCGCGCCCACATCTCTGTGCGGCGCACCAATTATACAACAGCGCACATTAAAAAACACTGGGAAACATATGCGGGTGGTGTATCACTTAGCCCTTCGTCGTTCCGGCGCAAGCCGGAACCCAGTGGTGGGTTTCAGCCATGTCCCTAATCTGGGCGCCCCGACAAGTTGGGGTGCGACGAGTTGAGTCCTTAAGCAAACTGATACACTACTCATATGCGGGGCTTCAAAAGGCGGCAACTAGGCCGGTGGCTCCGCCCAGGGCCGGTTGACCCGCACAAGAATCAAGTCTAAAATCCCCCTAGTAAACAAGGGGACCGTTGGGACAGGCTCTCCCTTCGGTTATCTTTCAATTCCCCAGATTTTGCGGCGTCCGAACCGTTGGTTTCTGGTTTGATGCAGTCCTTAACGCGAATGGCGGGACAGTAATTAGGGCTGCCTTTGGTGACTAGGCAGTCTGTGAAACTGATCTACCAAGGAGAAGAACATGGCGAACGTAGCCCCCATTATCTACACGAAAGTTGACGAGGCTCCGGCCCTGGCCACGTACTCGTTGCTTCCCATCCTCCAGGCCTTTACCAAGGGGTCGGGTATTGAACTGGAGACCTGGGATATTTCGCTGGCTGGCCGCATTATCGCGAATTTCCCGGAAAACCTGACTGAAGAGCAAAAGATCCCCGATTATCTGACCATGTTGGGGAAGCTGTGCTTGGAACCTTCGGCGAACATTGTCAAGCTTCCCAATATCAGCGCCTCCATTCCCCAGCTAAAAGGTGCGATTAAGGAGTTGCGGGAGAAAGGATACGACATTCCCGACTATCCCGATGATCCCAAGAACAATAAAGAGCGTGAGATACGCCAGCGGTATGCCAAGGTGCTGGGCAGCGCGGTTAACCCGGTGATCCGGGAAGGCAACTCCGACCGGCGCGCGTCCAACGCAGTCAAGGAACATGGCAAACGCCACCCTCACCGGATGATGCGGGACTGGCCGCAGGTATCCAAGACCCGCGTTGGTCACATGACTAGCGGTGACTTCTACGGCAGTGAAAAGGCCGTGACTGTCAAGGCGTCCGGTCCGGGCGCCATCGAATTTGTGGCCAGCGACGGCAAGGTTACAGCGCTAAAGTCCGGGGTGCCGCTGGTGGCCAACGAAATAGTTGACTGCGCCGTAATGAACGTTAAAGCGTTGCGCCAGTTTTACGCCAGCCAGATGGCGCAGGCTAAATCTGACGACGTTTTGCTCTCGCTGCATTTGAAGTCCACCATGATGCGGGTGCAAGACCCCATCATTTTTGGCCATTGTGTATCGGTCTTCTACCAGGACGTGTTTGCCAAGCACGGAGCGGTCCTGCAACAGTTAGGAGTAAACCCCGACAATGGTGTGGCGGAACTCCTCACCAAAATCCAGGGGCTGCCTGAAGCGAAGCGTGCGGAAATTGAGGCGGATATCAAGGCCGTTTATAACGCCCGCCCAAACTTGGGGATGGTAGACTCCGGCAAGGGAATCACTTGTTTGCATGTGCCCAGCGACGTGATTATTGACGCCTCTATGCCGGTAATCATTCGCGACGGCGGCCGCACTTGGGGGCCGGACAATCAACTGCATGACACCATCGCCATGATCCCGGACCGTTCTTACGCCACGCTTTATCAAACGGCCATCGAAGACTGCAAGAAAAACGGGGCGTTTGATCCTTCTACCCTTGGCAGTGTGGCCAATGTGGGGCTAATGGCCCAGCAGGCTGAAGAGTACGGTTCTCACGACAAGACCTTCAAAGCGCCGGGCAAGGGGACCATCCGGGTGGTGGATTCGGCAGGCACGAAGCTGTTGGAGCAGAGCGTCGAGGAAGGCGATATTTTCCGCATGTGCCAGGCCAAAGACGCGGCAATCCAGGACTGGGTCAAGCTGGGGGTCAACCGGGCCAGGGCCACCGGCGCGCCAGCCATTTTCTGGCTGGACCCGAAACGCGCCCACGACGCTGAGTTGATTAAGAAAGTCAACAACTATCTGTCCAAGCAGGACACCTCCGGACTGGATATCCGCGTCATGTCCTCAGTGGAGGCGATGCGGTTCACCCTGGCCCGCAGCCGGGCCGGCCAGGACACCATTGCCGTGACCGGCAACGTGCTGCGGGATTATTTGACCGACCTGTTCCCAATTATGGAATTGGGCACCAGCGCCAAGATGCTCTCCATAGTCCCATTGCTGGCCGGGGGGGCGCTATTTGAGACCGGCGCCGGCGGGACGGCCCCCAGGCATGTGCAGCAGTTCTTGGAGGAGGGCCATATGCGGTGGGATTCCATGGGTGAATTCTGCGCCCAGGTTGCTTCCTTCGAGCATTTTGGCCAGGTGAATAAGAACCACAAGGCAAGGATCTTGGCCGAGACCCTGGACCAGGCGGTGGGGCAGCACCTGGAGCATGACCGGGCGCCGTCACGGCGGGCTAAGGAACTGGACACCCGGGGCAGCCATTTCTACCTGGCCCTTTACTGGGCGGAAGCGCTGGCCAAGCAGTCGCAGGACCGCGAGCTGCGAACCCGCTTTACCCCGGTGGCCCAAAAGCTGGCCGCCAACGCGGACCGTATCGTTCAGGAGCTAAACGACGTTCAGGGACACCGGGTAGACATCGGCGGCTATTACCTTCCCGATGATGATCTGGCTGGCAAAGCCATGCGCCCCAGCGCCGCGCTTAACGCCATCATAAACGCTCTCTAGCAACGGCGACTGGGCTGCTACTTGAAGGTTTCCGCCCGGGCCAGCGGCTGCTCCAGGGTTGACTCATCTTCGGTGAGGATATGGGCAGACCTATGTGTCTGCCCCCCGGTTAAGGGCCATGCTGCAGGCGCACACGCAGGTGCGTCCCTACTGTTATTGGGAAAACGAATAAGCCCTGTGTGCCGAGAGGCCCGCTACCTGCGCCGCGACCGGCGGGCCTCCTCCTCTGGGGCCTTGACCTTGCGGAACAGAGCAAACAGCGAAAGGTCGTAGCTGATTTTCAGGACGCTGCTGGTCAGGAAGGGCGCGGCGGCGTTCAGGGCGTTCCACAGAGCTGTGGAGGCCGCCGGGCCAAAGCTGGCGGCGATGCTGCGCCCGCTGAAGTTCAGGCTGGCGGTTGCCACCCGCTCCTCAGGCTGCACCACCGCCATGGTGTAGGAGTCCCGCACCGGCGAGTCCATCTGCCCCAGGAAGGAGCGCAGCTGCCAGAACAGCACCGCCAGCCAGGCGGTGGGGGCAAAGGTGGCGGCGATGGTGAACAGGCTGGATGGAATGTGGGTGAACACCATGGTGTTCAACAGCCCGAAACGGGCGGCCAGCCGGGCCGCCAGCCATTGGGACAGGGCCGAAAGCAGGTGGGAGAGGAACAGGATGGATGCCACTGATCCCAGGTCTATGCCAAAGCGGGTGGTGAACCAGTAGGCTACCAGGGCTTGCGTCACCATGGACGTGGTGAAGGTGTCTACGGAATAGAGGCCGGTGAGGGTGAAGATGCGCCGCCGGGAGGGCAGTTTCAGGGGGTTGGTCCAGCCCCTTGGGCCGCCGCCGGATTCTACTTTGGCCGAGAGGGACCAGTAGAGCCAGGCGGTAACTAATTGCAGGGCGGCAAAGCCCAGGAAGGTCAGCCGGTAGGCCTCCAGGGAACTCAGGCCCAGCGGGCCTTGGTACAGGGCGGGCAGCCCCGCGGCCAACGCGCCCAGAGCCGTGCCCCCGCGGGCCACAATGCCGTAAATGGCAAAAAGGTCGGTGCGCCGCTGTGTTGGGGCGGTGTCGGGCAGGCTGGCCTGCTCAATGGGCTGGGTGGGACTGGCGCCGCCGCCCACTTCCGCAGCCACGCTGCCCAGGAAGATGAGGATTAGCATAGGAATGGGGGCCTGCACAAAGAACAGGGCCAGGCCGGCCGCCCCGGACATGAGCATGAACCCGGCCAGCAGCCTGCGCCGCCCAATTCTTTGCGTGACCAGCCCGGCCAAGAAGGCGAAAAAGGCCGCTCCCGCCACACCCGCGCTGAGGAACCCGCCAATCTGCACCAGGCTGAACCCCAGCAGGTCCAAGTACAGGCCAAATAACACGGCCAAGTAGCTCTGGGAGAAGGTGCGTACTCCCCTTGCCAGGACAATCAGCCAACCGTCCCGGCTAATCCAGGCCAAGGGCATGGCGCTGCGGGCCACGGACTAACGCTCCGGCCCAGGGTCGGGGGTTTCCTCCAGCATTCCCTGCTGGGCCGCGTAGGCGGCGGCCTGGGAGCGGCGGCTCAATCCCAGCTTGTCCAGAATGTGGCTCAAATGGTTGCGCACCGTGTTCTCGGACAGCACCAGCTCGGCGGCAATCTGGCGGTTGGTCAGGCCCCGGCCCACCAGGGCCAGCACCTCCTTTTCCCGGTCTGATAGGATGTCCTGCTGGTGCTCCCGCTCCTTGCGGGAAAGCTGGGCCAGCCGCTCCAGCACTTGGGCCGCCACGCTGGGACTCAGCAAGGACTCGCCCCGGGCCACGGCGCGAATCCCCTTGAGCAGATCATCCCGTCCGCCGTTTTTCAGCAGGTAGCCCGAAGCTCCGGCCAGCACGGCGGCCTCCACCGCCTCTGCCGCCTGGTGGGAGGTGAGCATCAGCACTTGAGTCTCCGGGCGGGCGCTCTTAATCTGGCGGCAGGCGTCAATGCCGCCAATGCCCAACATCAGCACGTCCAGCAGCACCACGTCGGGCTTAAGCTGGGCCGCCAGCCGCACTCCTTCCGCGCCGTTAGAGGCTTCCCCAGCCACTTCCAGGTCCGGCTCCAGGCCCAGCACCATTTTCAGCCCTTCCCGAAGGATGGCGTGGTCATCCACGATGAGGATTCGGATGGGGGGCATGTCTTAACTCCTGGAATGTTCTTCGGCCCGTTCTGGGACAGGGGCGGCGAGCCTAACTAGAGTCCCCCTCCCCGGCGCGCTGTTAATCTCCAGCCTGGCCCCCAACTCCCGTGCCCGCTCCGCCAAGTTTTTCAGGCCGTGGCCGCCCTTAGCCTGGGCCGGGTCAAACCCCTGGCCGTCGTCGGCAATGACCAGTTGCAGCTCACCAGGCAAAAAAGTCAGGCGCACTTGCACCGTGCGGGCCTGGGCGTGCTTGTAAACGTTGGACAGGCTCTCCTGAACCATGCGGTGCAGTCCCATAACCATTGCTGCCGGCAAGGGATACTCATCCCCGGTCACAGTGAGGGTGGCGGAAATTCCGGTGACAGTCTGGAACTCCTGGGCCTGGCGCTCCAGGGTGTGGGCCAGGGATAGGCTGCCGCTGGTCTGGGGCGTGAGATCAAAGATGTAGTGGCGGGCGTCCAGCAAGGCCTGCCGCGACAGACGAGACAGGGAATCAAGTTTCTGGTCCAGCCCCGCCTGTCCCTTGGCCGCCAGGTCGGCGCAGGCCTCCAGGCTGATGCTGAGCATGTACAGGGACTGGGCAATGCCGTCGTGAATCTCCCGCGCCATGCGGCCCCGCTCCTGGGCGGCGGCTTGCTCCGCCTGGCGGGCGCGGCGTTCCAGCTCCAGGTTTTCCGCGGCCCGCTGGCGTTCCGCGGCCACCGCCTCCCGGCGGCGGCGGCGCTCCCAGCTGGTAATCAGCGCCCCGGCGGAAACGATGCCCACCATGTTAATCAGCCGCACCGCCAGCTTCTTTTCGTCCTCCTGGGCCAGATCCAGGGTAGGCGATACAGTAAAGGCCATTACCGTATATAGCACGGCCACCACTGCCACCACGGCAAAGCTGACCCGCCGGGGGAACATGAGGGAGAAGCCCAGCAAGGCAGGGTAGTAGAAGACATAAAAGTCGTTGCTGATGCCACCGGCCAGAAAAAGGCCCGCCGTAATCACCGCCAGGTCGGTGGCGCTGAGGGTGCAAGCGTGCCGCCAGGTGATGCTCCGTCCCCGCCAGATGCGCCAGGTCATGTAGCCGTTGACCGCCGCCAGTACCGCCCCCAGCAGGTTAAGGACCGAATGGTTTAGGTCCTGTTCCACCCGGTAGTTGTTCAGGAAGAACCATGCCAGGAGCAAGACCCAGCGCACTGCCACGGCCATGGCCACGGTGGGCCGGTAGTCGTCAAAAATGGCAAAGGCGGGTAGGGGTGAGTTAGTTCTTGAAGCCATGCTAAAGTTTGCCTAGCTTTATCCTGAATTCCCCAACTGCTTCTCCAACTCCCCCGGCTCCGTGGTGGGGATCTGGCAGGCGTAGTTCTGGCAGACGTAAGCGGCGGACTGGCCGTTGACCAGGCCTCGCTGGGCCAGCAGGGGCAGGCCGGTGGCGGCGGCAGCCTGGGCGCTGGCCGCGCCCGCCACCACCTTGTTGGGCCGGAAGGGGCCAAATACCGTTTCCAACAAGGCCTGGGTCGCTGGGCTTTCCCTGGGGCCAATGACCGCCACTTCCTTGGGCGTGGCTACGTAAAAGTCCAGCGCCGCCAGCCAGTGGCCGGTGCCCGCCGGGGCGCGGGCCATCAGGTCATGCAGGGCGCGCAAAGGCGCAGTCGCCTTCAGGGCGTAGTCCTGATTGCCGGTAAGCAGGGCCAGCCGCAGCAGCACTTCGGTAGCCACCGAACCGCCGCAAGGCTGGGCGTTATCAAAAATGTCCCGAGGGCGAATGACCAGGGCCTCGTGGTCAGCGCCGGTATCGTAGAAGCCGCCCACCCCTTCGTCCCAGAACAGCTCCAGCATCTGGTCGGACAGGGTTACGGCCTCGGCCAGCCAGCTATGCTCAAAGGTGGCCTCGTACAGGGCCAGCAGGCCGTCGGCCAGGCAGGCATAGTCCTCCAGGTAGCCCAGCAGCTTGGCCTGGCCCTGCCGCCAGGTGCGCAGCAGGCGGCCCTGGGGCTGCCCTGAGCTTGACGAAGGGGAACGCAGGTTATCCAGCAGGAACTGGGCGTTGCGTCGCGCCGCCGCCAGGTAGTCGGCCCGGTGCAGCACAGTGGCGGCCTCGGCAAAGCTGCGCAGCATCAGGCCATTCCATGAGGTCAGCACCTTGTCGTCCAGCAGGGGATGCACCCGCGCCTCCCGCGCCTGGCGCAACTTCTCCTTGCCCTGGCGCACCACTTCCTCCAGTGCGGCCTCAGTTAGCCCGTTTTCCAGGGCAAAGTTCTGCCGCGACTGAGGCACGTTGAGGATGTTGCGGCCCTCGAAGTTGCCCGCCTCGGTGACACCGAAAAAGCCGGCCACCAGGTCGCCCTCTTGCTCTCCCAGAACATCCCGGATTTCCTGGGGCGTCCACAGGAAGAACTTGCCTTCCTCGCCCTCGCTGTCGGCATCTTGGGCCGAGTAGAAGCCACCCTCCGGGCCGGTCATCTCCCGCAGCACGTAGTCCAAAATTTCCTCTACGATGCGGCGATACAGAGAGCGGCCCGTGACCTGGAAGGCGTGGAGATACAGGCGGGCCAGCAGGGCGTTGTCGTAGAGCATCTTTTCAAAGTGGGGCACCAGCCAGAAAGCGTCGGTGGAGTAGCGGTGGAAGCCTCCGCCCGCCTGGTCGTACATACCGCCATAGGCCATCTTTTCCAGGGTCATTTCCACCATTTCCAGGGCCCGCGGGCTGTAACCATTGTGGTGGTAACGCAGCAGAAACTCCAGAGTCATGGGCTGGGGAAACTTGGGGGCCGCGCCAAAGCCGCCGTTCTGGTAATCGAAGTTGGTGGCAAGAGCGGCGTAGGCCCGGTGCAGCACGTCGGCGGTCAGGGGGCTGGAACCCTTGGGCAGTTGGCTGGTGCGGCCCAGGTTGCCTGCCAGCTGCTGCGTTGCTTGAATCACCTGTCCCCGGTTGTTCTGGTAGGCCTGGGACATGGCCATAAGCACCCGGGCAAAACTGGGCATGTTGGGGTGGTCCACTGGCGGAAAATATGTGCCGCCATAAAAGGGTTTGCCCTCCGGGGTGAGGAACACCGTCATGGGCCAGCCGCCCCCGCCGGTCAGCATCTGCACTGCTTCCATGTAAACAGCGTCCAGGTCTGGGCGTTCCTCCCGGTCAACCTTGATGCTCACAAAGAACTCGTTCATCAGCGCCGCGGTGGCCGGGTCTTCAAAGGATTCCCGCTCCATGACGTGGCACCAGTGGCAGGCCGAATAGCCGATGCTCAACAGGATGGGCTTGTCCTCGGCCTTGGCCCGGGCCAAAGCCTCTTCTCCCCACGGGTGCCAGTCCACCGGGTTGTGGGCGTGCTGCAATAAGTATGGGCTGGTCTCATGGATCAGGCGATTTGGCACGGCGGCTCCTAGCTGACTCTCGTCAGGAGATTGATATACTTGAGCACCAGTATACATCCTCTTGTCGGCAAGTTACGTAGAGTTAAGCAAGAATCGCCGCTAAACGCGAGGAGGTGTGTAAAGGTGCTCATTTCAATCCCACAAAGCTTAATTCGGCGTTGGCCCGTTGGCCTTGCAGTCCTGCTGTCAGTGGCATTGGGCGCATTGGCCTGCGGCCCTGCCAGCAGCCCGGCACTACAGCCCACCGTGGGACCCACCGCCCTGCCGCTGGCGGAGACGCCCCAGGTTAACACCGTGGCGCCGCCATCATTGCCGCCGGTGGGGGCCAAGGTTGGAGAGCGGGCACCTAACTTCGCCCTCCAGCTTACCGATGGCTCCACTGTGACTGGAGAAGGTCTGACAGCACAAGGAAAGCCCACGTTCCTCTTCTTTGCGGCCACCTGGTGACCGACCTGCCGCGCTGAGTTGCAGCGCTTGAAGGCGATCCAGACCGAGTACGCGGAAAAGGTGGCATTTTATATTGTCGGCTCCGATCCTGGCGAGTCTCTGGCCACGTGGGAATCCTACCGGGAAAAGCAGGGCTTTCCCTGGGCCGTGGGCATAGCCCAGGGAACGACCCTGCGCGACCTGAACGTGCAGGTGCAGTCTACCAAGCTGGCCTTTGACTCCAGGGGAGTGATTATCTACCGGGACGGCTACGCCCAGGGCAACGCCGATAAATGGCGGCAGGTGTTTCAAGAATTGGCCGCCTCAGCCAAGTAGCTGCGTCCCTGGTAAGCCACACCACACCCGCGCCAGCCCAGGGTCTTTCAATTCCCAAAGGGGTCGGGTAACTGTCATTGCAGTCCCGATATCATCGAGACTGCAATGATAACTGAAAGACCCTGCGCGCCAGCAGGGAGGCTGTGCCTGCCCTGGGCTGGCTATGGTAAACTTCAGGAAGCACGTCTCCAGTGACTTTCTTGCGGTGGTGTGTCATTTGTATGGCCCAAGCCAAGGTAGTTTTCTTCACCAACATTTCTCCGGAGCAGCGCCAGGTGGTGGTGGACCGTGCGCTGCCCGGTATGAACGTGATTCATGCCCCTGCCGGCATGCCCGATGATGAAAAGATTGAGCTAGTCCGGGATGCCGATTTCATCATGCTCTTCCCTGGCCGCCTTTCCGACCGGGTGCTGCAGGCCGCCAAGAAGTGCAAGCTCATCCAGCTTCTCAGCGCAGGCTACGACGAAATGAACTTGCGGCTGGCTGGCGACCTGGGCATACCTGTAGCCAACAACGGCGGGGCCAACCGGGTGGCGGTGGCTGAGCATACCATGATGTTAATTCTGTCTTGCTACCGGCGGCTGACCTACTACGCCAACAACGTCAAGGCGGGCCGCTGGAAGCAGGAGCAGGACCGCAAGCTGGACGTATTTGAGCTGGAAGGGAAGACCCTGGGCATTATTGGAATGGGGAACATCGGCCAGCAGGTGGCCAAGCGAGCCAGGGCCTTTGACGTAAATCTGCAATACTACGATAAGCACCATCCCCTGCCGCCCACCCAGGAAGAAGCCCTGGGCTTGCAGCCCGTCTCCCTGGAAGACTTGCTGCGGACTTCCGACGTGGTTACCACGCACGTGCCCCTGACCCGGGAGACCCGGGGCATGATTGGGGCGGGGCAGCTGGCGATGATGAAGCCCTCAGCAATCATCATCAACACCAGCCGGGGTGGCGTGATTAACGAAGCTGCCCTGGCCGAAGCTTTGCAGAAGGGCACCATCGCCGCCGCCGGGCTGGACGTTATGGAGCACGAGCCGCCGGACCCCAACGACCCGCTGCTGAAGCTGGAAAACGTCATCATCACGCCCCATACCGCCGGGCCAACCCTGGAGTCCATACCCAAGCGGGCGGACAACGCCTACGCCAACATCCAGCGGGTGTGGCAGGGCGAACCGCCCCAGTGGACCCCGGAGTACGAGAACCCGGAGTAGGCATCCTATAACTGCTAGACTTCCCTGGGATTTCAATCCTGGGAAAAGGCATTATGACCATAGCTGACCGCATCGCCACCCTCAAGTCTCTGCTGGCCTCCGGAAAAATCCTGGTCATGGACGGAGCTATGGGCACCGCCATCCAGGCCCGGCGGCTCACCGCCCAGGACTTTGGCGGGCCTCAGTACGAAGGGTGCAACGAGCACCTGGTGCTGACTCGCCCCGACGTGATAGGTGACATTCACCAGGGGTATCTAGATGCCGGGGCGGACATTCTGGAGACCAACACCTTCGGGGCAACTTCCGTGGTGCTGGCGGAGTACGGCTTGGCCCAAGAAGCCCGCCGCATTAACCGGGAAGCCGCCGCCCTGGCCCGCCGCCTGGCCGATGCTGCCAGCACGCCGGACCAGCCCCGCTTTGTGGCCGGGTCCATGGGGCCCACCACCAAGACCATCTCCGTCACCGGCGGCGTCACCTTTGACGAGCTGGCCGCCGCCTATGCGGAACAGGCCGCCGGTCTCATGGAAGGGGGCGTGGATGTGCTGCTGCTGGAGACCAGCCAGGACACCCTCAACGTCAAAGCAGGGCTGGAGGGTATTGACCGCGCCTTTGTCCAGCTAGGGCGGCAAGTGCCGGTGGCGGTGCAAGGCACCGTGGAACCCATGGGCACCCTGCTGGCGGGGCAGGACCCGGAAGCCTTTTACACCTCCCTGGCCCACCGGGACTTGCTGTGGATTGGTTTTAACTGCGCCACCGGCCCGGAATTCATGACCGACCACGTGCGCACTTTGGCCGGTATCTCCCGCTTCCCGGTAGCCTGTGTGCCCAACGCGGGCCTACCCGACGAGAATGGCCGCTACAACGAAACGCCTCAGATGATGGCCGCCACCGTTGGCCGCTTTGTTGAGTCGGGCTGGGTGAATGTGGTGGGCGGCTGTTGCGGCACCGGCGCCGAGCACATCCGGCTGTTGGCGGAGCTGGCCAAGAGCAAGCAGGGACGCCAGCCCGTGCAGTCCACTGACACCCGCGTTTCCGGCATTGAGGCGCTGCTGGTCAACCAGGAACTGCGCCCGGCCATTGTGGGAGAGCGCACCAATGTGCTGGGCAGCCGCCAGTTCCGCCGCCTGATTGCCCAGAGCGACCTGGAGGCCGCCGCGGAAGTGGGCCGCCGCCAGGTGCGGAACGGGGCACACGTACTGGACGTGTGCTTGCAAGACCCGGACCGGGACGAGCTAGCTGACCTGACTGCCTTCCTGGAAGTGCTGGTCAAGAAAGTCAAAGTCCCCATCATGGTGGATTCCACCGACGCCCGCATCATTGAGGAGGCGTTGAAACGCCTGCAGGGCAAGTCCATCATCAACTCCATCAACCTGGAGGACGGCGAGCACCGGTTTCAGGCGGTGGTGCCCCTGGCCCGGCGTTACGGCGCGGCCCTGGTGGTGGGCTGCATTGACGACGACCCGCAGCAGGCCCAGGCCGTTACCCGCCAGCGCAAGCTGGAGGTAGCCCGCCGCTCCTACGACCTGCTGACTCAAAAGTATGGCGTGCTGCCCCAGGACATAATCTTTGACCCCCTGGTGTTTCCTGCGGGCACCGGCGACGAAAAATACGTAGGCTCCGCGGCGGAGACTATCGAGGGCGTGCGGCTTATCAAGCAGGCCTTGCCCGACACCAAGATCATTCTGGGCGTCTCCAACGTCTCCTTCGGCCTGCCCGCTGCGGGGCGGGAAGTGCTGAACTCGGTGTTCCTGTACCACTGCGTCCAGGCGGGGCTGGACATGGCTATAGTCAACTCGGAACTGCTCCAGCGTTACGCCTCCATCCCCCCCGAGGAGCAGAAGCTGGCCGAAGACCTGATCTGGAACCGGGGCGCTGACCCGGTGGCGGCCTTTGCCGCCCACTTCCGGGAGAAGGCGCCCAAGGCCACCGTGGAGCAGCGGCGCAATCTGCCCCTGGACCAGCGCCTGTCCCTGGCGATAATCGAGGGGAGCCGGGAGGGGCTGGCCGAGGACCTGGACGAAGCCCTGCTGGGCCGCAGCCCCCTGGAGATTGTCAACGGCCCCCTGATGGCCGGTATGGACGAAGTGGGTCGGCAGTTCAACGCTAACCAGCTCATTGTGGCAGAGGTGCTGCAATCGGCGGAGGCCATGAAATTCGCGGTGGCGCACCTGGAACCCCACATGGAGAAGCTGGATACCGCCAGCCGGGGCAAGGTGGTGCTGGCTACCGTCAAAGGCGATGTGCACGACATCGGCAAAAACCTGGTGGAGATAATACTGTCCAACAACGGCTACCGGGTGATTAACCTGGGCATCAAGGTGCCGCCCCAGGACCTGATTAACGCCTACCAGCAGCACCGCCCCGACATCATTGGCCTGTCTGGGTTGCTGGTCAAGTCGGCGCAGATGATGGTGGAGACGGCGCGGGACTTCCGCCAGGCGGGGGTGGACTGCCCCATTCTGGTGGGCGGCGCAGCCCTGTCCAACCGATTTACCCGCCTGCGCATTGCCCCGGAGTACGGCGGCCTGGTGGCTTACGCCCGGGACGCCATGTCGGGCCTTGCCTTGGCCCAGGCCATCCAGGATGCGGACCAGCGCCAGGAGCTGTCCCAGAAGCTGGCCGCCGAAACATCCGCCATGCGGGAGTCAGACCGCCTGCGCCAGGGCGAAACAGCGGCGGAAGCCGGGCCTGTTGCTGCTCCAGCCCAGGTGCGCCGGGACTTTGCCGTGCCCCGGCCCCCGGACCTGCGTCTGCATCTGCTCAAGGCCTACGACCTCAATCAGATTTTTCCTTACATCAACCCCCAGATGCTTTACGTGCGCCACCTGGGGTTCAAAGGCCGGTTTGCCGAGGCCCTGGAAGCCGGTGAGCCCGCGGCTCTGGAGCTGCGGGAAGCGGTGCGCCGGGTGGAAGACCAAGTGCTGGCCCGTAAGGACATTGCGGCCAATGCCGTGTTCAAGTTCTTCCCCTGCCAGTCGGAAGGGCAGCGGCTGCTGGTCTACGGCCCTGACGGCGAGAGCTTGCTGGAGCAGTTCTACTTTGGCCGCCAGTCCGGCGGAGATGGACTGTGCCTGGCGGACTACGTGCGGCCCAGGGACTCGGCGGAGATGGACTACTTGGCCATGTTCGTCACCAGCATCGGCCCAGGCGTGCGCGCCCTGGCAGACCAGTGGAAGGAAGAAGGCCGCTTTCTGGAGTGCCATGTTTTGCAAGCCCTGGCCCTGGAGTCGGCGGAAGCCTTCGCCGAACTGCTGCACCAGCAAATCCGGCGCATGTGGGGCTTTGGCGATCCGCCGGGACTCAGCCACCAGGACCTCTTCCGTGCCCAGTACCGGGGGCGGCGCTACTCCTTTGGCTACCCGGCCTGCCCACGGCTAGAGGATCAGGCCCAGCTGTTCCGGCTGCTGGAGGTGACGAAAAATCTGGGCGTGGAGCTGACTGAGGGGTTTATGATGGACCCCGAGTCCTCGGTCAGCGCCCTGGTGTTCCACCACCCCGACGCCAAGTATTTTAACCTGAGCGAGACGGATATCCAGAGGCTGGAGGCGGAAGTTGCTTCGGCCCCTCTTTCGCGAGGGAAGGTTGGGGGGACTTCCCCATGACGCTGGCACCCCGCAGGCCCGCTGTTCCTGTCACCTGGCGTAGGGTACTGAAAGCCTTGTCCCGCCGCGGGGCAAGGTCAAGTACCGTGCCCTCATTCCAGCCTGCGGCCCCCTCCAGCCGCAGCGTCTGGCTCAATGAGACAGTCCAGTACCACCATTGAGGGCCAAAGCCTTGACCTGCCGTGGGCAGGGGAAGACCATCAAGTCCAGTCGCAGGGGCGAGGCAAGCCTCGCCCCCGCGCCATTTTACCGCCGCCAAATCTCTTGGCAACGTAGCCATAAGCAGGAAGTGCCATGCAACCAATAACCGATATCGCCGCCCGCCTGGGCATCGCTGAACAGCACCTCATCCCCCACGGGCGCTACAAGGCCAAGATAGCCAAAGAGGCGCTGGCCGGGGGACGCCCCCAGCCCGGAAAGTTGGTGGTCGTCACCGGCATGACGCCCACACCCGCCGGGGAGGGCAAAACCACCACCGCCGTAGGGCTGGTGCAAGGCCTAGGCAAGCTGGGCCGCCGCGCCGTAGTCACCCTGCGGGAGCCGTCCCTGGGCCCCATCTTTGGCATCAAGGGCGGCGGCACCGGCGGCGGGCGGGCGCAGGCGGTGCCTGAAGACGAGATTAACCTGCACTTCACCGGCGACGCCCACGCCGTGGCCTCCGCCCACAACCTGCTGGCGGCGCTGGTGGACAACGCCGTGTACCGGGGCGCAGCCAGCGGCCTGGAGGCTTCGGGCATCCAGTGGTCTCGCGTGACCGACGCCTCGGACCGGGCCTTGCGCCAGGTGGTCACCGGCCTGGGTGGCTCCGGCAACAGCCCGCTGCGGGAGGCCCGCTTCGACATTATAGCTGCCTCGGAGATAATGGCTATCCTGGCCCTGGCCGCAGACCTGGATGACCTGCGCCAGCGGCTGGCCCGCACCGTGGTGGGACTTACACCCCAGGACAAGCCGGTCACCGTGGGGGAATTAGGCTTCACCGGCCCGCTGCTGGCGGTGCTGCGCCAGGCCATCTTGCCCAACTTGGCCCAAACCCTGGAAGGCCAGGGAGCCATCATCCACGCTGGTCCCTTCGGCAACATCGCCCACGGGTGCAGTTCCGTGGTGGGCGACCGGCTGGGGCTGGCGTATGCTGACTACGTGGTCACCGAGGCGGGCTTTGGCGCCGACCTGGGGTTTGAGAAGTTTATCCACATCAAATGTCGCCAGAGTCCCGACAAGTCGGGACGGCCCAGCGCCGCGGTGCTGGTGGCTTCCGTGCGGGCGCTGAAGTGGCACGGCGGCGCGGCGCGACGGGACCTGGAGCGGCCCGACCCCAAAAAAGTCGCGGCGGGCGGTCCCAACCTGGCCCACCACGTGGGCATTGTTCGGGGCCTGGGCCTGCCGGTGGTGGTGGCCATCAACCGCTTCAGCAGCGACAGCCCTGAGGAGGTGGCCGCCGCCCGGCAAATCGCCCTGGACGCCGGGGCCAGCGACGCCGTGGAATGCACCGCCTTCACCCACGGCGGCGAGGGAGCTACGGCCCTGGCCGAGGCGGTGGTGCGCACTGCCCAGGGGCTGGTGGAGCCGGTCTGGGCATACCCGCTGGATGCGCCGGTGGAGGAGAAGGTGCTGGCACTGGCCCGGCAGATTTACGGAGCCGACGGCGTAACCTGGTCCGCCGAGGCCCGCCGCCGTCTGCGCCAGTTCGAGGAGCAAGGCTGGGGCGGGCTGCCCATCTGCATGGCTAAGACCCACCTGTCCATCTCCCACGACCCGGCTCTGCGCAACCGGCCCAGGGGGTATACTTTTGCAGTAACGGACATCCGTGCTTCCGTGGGTGCGGGCTTTCTCTACCCTCTGGCGGGGCGGATGGAGACCCTGCCAGGGCTGCCCACTCGGCCCCGGGGTCTGGACGTAGATGTTGACCCTGAAGGAAGTGTGATTGGGCTGGGGTAGAGAGGGAGATATGCCTTTAGAAGATAGAGATTACATGCGCGGCAAGCACCCACCTGCTTGTACCTGCGTGGAATGTGAAAGGAGACGTCGAGGTTCATGGTCACCACCTTTGAGCAGCCAAGGAGAGCAGTACAGCAATGGTCAGAGTTGGACAACAGTGCTGTTCATATCTCTAGTTTTGCTTTTACTGGGTGGTGGGTTCACCCTGTTCGCTCTGAGGTCGGATCGCACCTCTGAGACTTTGTCTGCACCAACGATGCCCCACATTACCTCAATTACGCCTGTCCCTACAATTGAACTGAAGGCAACTCCTACTGCTGCTCCGAAGTCTCAACAACGAGGCAGTGCGGTATGGGTCGTCGATTTGGAGGGTCAAGTTCACGCTTCGGTAAACATGGAACGGGAAAAGGCTGGCATCAAAGTCCTGGCTTCCGACCAGAAACTTTCTGAAATTGCCAGAAAGCATAGTGCGGACATGGCCGTGAATGACTACCGTGCCCATGAAAACCAGTCTGGCCAATCTCCATCTGCCAGGGCCACCACTGCGGGGTACAAGTGTCGGAAGGATTATGGGACATACTACACTGATGGAATTGCTGAAAATATTTTTCAAGCCTGGCTGTATTCATCAACAACTTACTTGAATGGGATTCCTGTTGGTAAGGATTACATGTCAATCTCAGAACTCCCAAGACAAATCGTAGATGGGTGGATGAATAGCCCAGGTCATCGCCAGAACATCTTGGAACCAAACTACGATAGACAGGGAATCGGAGTGAGTGTTAGTTCAGATGAGAAAGTCTATGTGACTCAGAACTTTTGCTGAGAAAGATGCCAGGGAGGCAAGCTCAATGAATGATAAGAACAGGAGCACTGCACCCACTCCCACCCGCGTGGTCATCATGGGCGCAGCGGGCCGGGACTTTCACAACTTTAACGTGGTGTTCCGGGATAACCCCCAGTACCAGGTGGTGGCCTTCACCGCCGCCCAGATTCCCGATATTGCCGGGCGCACTTACCCCTCCTCACTAGCCGGTTCCCTTTATCCCCAGGGCATCCCCATCCTGGAAGAGGCAGAACTGGTCTCCCTGGTGCGCAGAGAAAATGTCCAGTGGGTCTATCTGGCCTACAGCGACCTTTCCCACCTGGAAGTGATGCACAAGGCGTCCATTGTACTGGCCGCCGGAGCCAGCTTTGGGCTGCTGGGGCCGCGGCAGACCTGGCTGGAGTCCTCCAGGCCGGTGGTGAGCATTGGCGCGGTGCGCACGGGCGTGGGCAAAAGCGCCCTAAGCCGCCGGGTCGCTCGCTTTTTCCTCCAGCGCGGCCGTAAAGTGGTGGCCGTGCGCCATCCCATGCCCTACGGCGATCTGGAGCGCCAGCGGGTGCAACGGTTCGCCAGCTATGCTGACCTGGCAGAACAGCAGGCGACCATTGAAGAACGGGAGGAGTATGAGCCGTGGCTCAAGCTGGGCATGGTGGTCTATGCCGGCGTGGACTATGAGCAGATATTGCGCCGGGCTGAATCCGAGGCGGACCTGATTCTGTGGGACGGCGGCAATAACGATTTTCCACTCTTTCGGCCCGACTTGCACCTGGTGCTGGTGGACCCCCACCGGCCCGGCCACGAACTGGCCTACCACCCCGGCGAAGCTAACCTGCGCATGGCGGACGTGGTCATCATCAACAAGGTGGACAGCGCCACTCCGGAGCAGCTAGCCCAGGTCCAGGCCAATATTGCCTCAGCTAACCCGGCGGCCCCGGTAATTCTGGCCGACTCAGTGCTGACCGTGGCCCAACCTGAGCTAGTCCGGGAGAAAAAGGTGGCGGTGGTGGGCGACGGGCCAACCCTAACCCACGGCGGCATGGCCTTTGGGGCGGGCACCATTGCCGCCCGGCGGCTGGGGGCGGCTTCTATAGTGCCAGGCAGTCAGTACGCGGTGGGAACAATCAAAGCGGCGTACCAGCAGTACCCGCACCTGAAGACCGAGATTCCGGCCCTGGGGTAAAGCCCGCAGCAAGTGGCAGACTTGGCTGCCACGCTCAATGCAGTGCCATGCGACGCAGTGGTATATGCCACGCCCGTGGATCTGGCTCGCTTGGTGGCGGTGGAGAAGCCGCTGGTTCCCGTTGAGTATGAATTCCAGGAGCGCGGTCCAGGTCTGGAAGAAGTCCTAATCAGCTTGGACCGCCGGTGCTTTTCGTCACAATGATGTCACAGTTCCAGCCCCCTCTGAGCATTTGAGTCAATCCGCACGTGTTGCGTCAATAGAAACTGTTACCGAAGGGACTTGGTTGCCTCAGATGAAACTGTTACCGAACGTCCCTTGCTGGGCTGAGTGTCAGCCATGTCCCACAGCCTCTGGAGTTCTTGGTCTATCTG
>VGZV01000026.1 GCA_016872385.1 SAR202 cluster bacterium
CCCGGCGGCCCGGCGGGCGGCCCCCGTCCCGCGGGTGCGGGCGGACGTCCCCGCGGCGGCAGGTTCCCGCCCCGGCGGCGCTTTTGCATCTTCTGCGCCGAGCACATTGAGACCATTGACTACAAGGACGTGGAACGCCTGCGCCGCTTCGTCTCGGACCGGGCCAAGATGGAGCCGCCTCGCAAGACCGGTGTGTGCGCCAAGCACCAGCGGGAACTGAGCGCTGCCATCAAGCGGGCCAGGCACCTGGCTCTCCTCCCCTTCGTGCAGTTCCGCGCCGCGCCGCGGGCCATGGTGCACCGGTAAGGCGCCGGAACAGTCCTTTACCAAGATCTACCCCCGCCCTGCCCTCCCCCTTCACAAGGGGGAGGGAACGTTTGCACCTTCCCTCTCAACAATGGGAAGGTTGGGAAGGGGAGTGCAAGGACCAGCAATATGCGTCTTCCCGGCAACCGCAGAAATACTTCTCCCCCGGAACAGCCTTCGCGCCGCAGGGGCCGCAATACCACCCGCGCGGAAAGCCGTAGAAATCGGTTCGATGTCCGCGGAGAGGGCAGGCAGCGGGACCGGGGCGCAGCCCGGAGTTCTCCGCGGGGCTCTCAAGCAGCCCGCGTGACGGACCTGGAGCGGCGCAAGATTCGCCTGGCTGTCACCATTTTCGCCATGCTTATCGTGGCGATCTTTGCCATTGTGGCCGTGGGATGGTACCGTGAATTTTACCAGCCGCCCAGGGTGACGGCTGGTGAAGTCCGGGGCACAAAGTTCACCATGGGCGACCTGGTCAAGCGCATTCGCGTGCTACAGGGAATCAACCGCTACCAGGGTGGTTTTGTGGACTTGAGCCGCGTGCCCTTTGAAATCCTCCAGTCCATGCTCAATGCCGAAGTGCTGCGTCAGGCTTCTCCGGGTCTGGGCATCAGCATCACTGAAGAAAACGTTAATGAGGCCCTGCGCAACCAGTTCTACCCTCAGGCTGAACCTGGGCAACAGACTAATCCGGGCCAGTTGGATCAGGAGTTCCAGAGCAAGTACCAGGCCTTCCTTACCGCCACCGGGCTTTCTGATAAGGACTATCGGGTAATTATGGAAGAAAGCCTGGCCCAGTCCCAGTTGCGCGCCATCCTGGGCGCCACTATCCAGGACCCCCTGGAACAGGTTGAGGTGGAGTGGATTCACCTGGACCTGGGCAGCAACCTGGTCCCTGCTGACGTGCGGAAACGGCTGGACACGGAGAATTTTGCCGATGTGGCCGCAGAGGTTAATGTGGGGGACGGCTTTGCCTCGGAGGTTGGGTACGTAGGCTGGGTGCCCAAGGGCGCTTTCCCGCAACTGGATGAAGTGCTGTATGGTGAAGAGGCTCGGGCCTCCGCGCCAGAGGCCACTCCTGGCGCGCCTGGGGCAACTCCCCCTGGGACCAAGCCGCCCTTGGCTGTGGGCGCCATCAGCGAGCCGGTTTTTACCCAGGAAGGCACCTACATCATCCGCAAGACTAAAGGGCCAGAAGTGCAGCCTGTATCGGGGTTGATGCGCATCAAGCTCAACAGCGAACTGGTGCTAAAGTGGCAGAATGAGCAGCTTCAGCAAGGCTCCGAGGAAGGCTGGCTCAAGATGAACTTTGACAGCAACCTGTACGCCTGGGTGGCAGACCAGGTAAAGGTTACTGCGCCACGGACGCGGGACACCGGCGGCAATGGCGGACCTGGCTAGCATACATTCCAAATCCGGCCAAATCCGGATGGCAGTAATTACAGTACGCCCGGCCAAACCCGCAGATGCAAGTGCATGGCTGCAAATGCGCCAGGGATTGTGGCCAGGGGTCGCAGAAGAAGAGCACCGCCAAGAGGTCAAGAGATTTTTTGCGGGGCAGTCCCGCCGCAAGCCGTGGGAGGTATTGCTGGCGGAAGCTGAGGATGCCCGGATAGCTGGTTTTGCCGAGGTGTCCCTCCGGCCCTACGCAGAGGGTTGCCTTAGCACCCCCGTGGCCTACCTGGAAGGCTGGTACGTGGTGCCTGAGCTTCGGCGGCGCGGCGTAGGACGCGCCCTCATGGCGGCTGCGGAAAGCTGGGGGCGCTCCCAGGGTTGTACGGAGATGGCCTCTGATACGCCGGTGGATAACCAGGTCAGTGCGGCGGCCCATCGCGCCCTTGGCTTTGCGGAAGTAGAAACGTTGCGGTGTTTTCGCAAGGATTTGTGAGGAATTCTGCCCCAATGTCGTTTGATGCTGAACGGAGGATCTGTCATTGTGGCAGCGGCGCTGCGCTGGTTGCCCCTTGCTTCCGAAAGGCCGATGCTTCCGGGCGTGATCGAATAATTATGCGCAGCAGCAGACATGCCTGGCAGGGGGAGATGGGCTGAGATGCCTTCCCAAGACTTGAACGTGGGCCTTATGGGCCTGGGGGTAGTGGGCGGCGGCGTGGCGGCGGTGCTCCAGGAACAGGGCGACGCCATCTCCCGCAAGATTGGCCGCCGCATCCAGCTGAAGAAAGTCCTGGTGCGGGACCCGCGGCGGCCCCGTTCTGCCCAGGTGCCAGAGGGCATGATAACCACCAACCCGGAGGAGATTCTGGCTGATCCGGAAATCCAGGCGGTGGTGGAGGTTATGGGCGGCACCAATCCCGCCGCCCGCTACCTGCGCGCCGCCCTGGCCGCGGGCAAACATGTGGTCACCGCCAACAAAGAGGTCATGGCCAAAGAGGGGCCAGAGCTGCTGGCCCTGGCCCAGCGCCACAATGTTCACCTGCTTTTTGAAGCCAGCGTGGGCGGCGGCATTCCCATAATCGGCTGTTTGACCAACCAGCTCCTGGCTAATGAAGTCCGCTCCGTGCGCGGCATCATCAACGGCACCACCAACTACATTCTCACCCGCATGGCGTACCAGCATGCCAGCTTTCCCCAAGCCTTGAAAGAAGCCCAGGACCGGGGCTATGCTGAAGCAGACCCTACCAACGACGTAGAAGGGATAGACGCGGCCTACAAGCTGTCAGTGCTGGCCTACCTGGCCTTTCAGCAGCGGGTGCCCCCGGAAAACATATATCGGGAAGGCATTTCCCGCTTGGAAGTCCAGGACTTCCGCTATGCGCAGGAGTTGGGCTACGCCATCAAGTCCCTGGCCATCGCCAATGCCGCGGACGGCGCTGTCCAGGCCAGGGTCTATCCGGCCCTGGTGCCAGTGGACCATATGCTGGCCAAGGTGGATGGGGTGTATAATGCGGTGGAAGTGGAAGGCAGTCTCTGCGGGCGTGTGCTCTTCCACGGCATGGGGGCTGGGCGGGAGCCCACCACCAGCGCAGTGGTGGGTGACCTGGTAGAAATAGCCCGCCGCATGAACGGGTCCGGGCCGCCGCCCCTGGTTGCGCCCCGGGAACAGGCCTGGGCGGTCAAACCTATTGACGACCTTTACAGCCGGTATTATTTGCGTTTGAACGTGTCGGACCAGCCGGGAGTCTTGGCCCAAATTGCCCATATCCTGGGCGACCGACAGATAAGCATCGCTGCAGTGGTGCAGAAGGATACCAACCCGGCGGAGCAGACCGCCGAGTTGGTGATTACTACCCACACTGCGCGGGAAGCATCGGTCCAGCAGGCCATGAAACAGGTATCGGACCTGGGGGTGGTGCGGCAGGTAAGCAACCTGCTCCGCATCGAGGAGTAAGAAATCGCTGGTGCGGGCAGACATGGTCGCAGTCAGCAATCAGTCTTGTGAGGTATAGCGCTATGCTGATTATCGCTACTGTGGCCGTGATCCTGGTACTGGCGGTGGCAATAAGCATTGGCGCCTGGGCAGGTTCCCGTGGTTCCACCCCGGTGCGCCAGCCGTGAGACAATACTCGCACTCAAGAATGTCAGCGCTGAGCTGAAATGGTGAAACTGGCGGGAGCAGGTTAATAATTTTCTATGGGCATTGGTGTCTTACGTAAGTACCGCGATTATTTGCCGGTGACGGAGGACACTCCCTTGCTTTCCCTTGGAGAGGGCGACACGCCTCTGGTGCGGTCAAACCGCCTGGGTCCGGAACTGGGCTGCGAGGACCTTTACTTCAAGCTGGAAGGCTGCAATCCCACCGGCTCTTTTAAAGACCGGGGCATGGTAGTTGCCATGGCCAAAGCCTTGGAGCAGGGCAGCGTGGCGGTGATGTGCGCTTCCACGGGCAACACCAGCGCCTCCGCTGCCGCCTACAGCGCCTACTGCAATCTGCCCGCTTTTGTCCTTATTCCCAAGGGAGAGGTGGCCCTGGGCAAGTTGGCCCAGGCAATGGCCTACGGCGCCAGGATTTTGATGGTGGACGGCAACTTTGACGTAGCCCTCAAACTGGTGCGCATCTTTACCGAAAAGCACGCCATTACCCTGGTCAACTCGGTAAATCCCCACCGGCTGGAAGGCCAGAAAACCGCCGCCTTTGAAGTAGTGGACGTTCTGGGAGACGCCCCGGACTATCTGTTCATTCCCGTGGGCAATGCTGGCAACATCACCGCCTACTGGCGGGGCTTCCGGGAATACTACCAGGCGGGCTGCTGCAACGCCCTACCCAAGATGATGGGCTTTCAAGCGGAAGGAGCTGCGCCCATCGTCCGGGGCGCGCCGGTAGCCCACCCCCAGACCATCGCCTCGGCCATCCGCATTGGCAATCCCGCCAGTTGGAAAAGCGCCGTAGAGGCCCGGGACAGCTCCGGCGGCGTCATAGACATGGTCAGCGATGATGAAATTCTGGAAGCCTACCGGCTGCTGGCTTCCCGGGAGGGCATCTTTGGCGAACCAGCCTCCGCCGCTTCCCTGGCTGGGCTGCTCAAGCACCACCGCCAGGGGCTGGACCTGCGGGGCAAGCGAGTGGTCTGTGTAATTACCGGCAGCGGCCTTAAAGACCCGGACCTGGCGGTAAGCAGCGTGGCGGCCCACACCATAGAAGTCAAGCCCACCCTGGAGGCCGTGGAAGAAGTTACCCTGAGCTTGGTTTCGTGAACTAAGGGAGGCCCAACATCCAGGAGCAGCGAATCCAGGCCGCAGTCAGGGACATCCTGGCCGCCATTGGCGAAGATCCCCAGCGGGAAGGCCTGGCGGGCACTCCCCAGCGGGTGGCGGAGATGTGCCGCGAGCTTTTTTCCGGCTTTGGCGCCGACCCGCGCGAAGCCATTGACGCGGTCTTTGAAGCGGAGCAGCATGACCCGGTGGTGCTGCGCAACGTCACCTTTTATTCCGTTTGTGAGCATCACCTGCTGCCTTTCTTTGGGCAGGCCCACATGGCCTACATCCCCAACGGCAAGATTGCCGGGTTGAGCAAGCTGGCCCGGGCCTTGGAATGCGCCTGCCGCCGCCTGCAAGTGCAGGAGCGCCTCACTGCCCAGTTGGCGGATGCCATTGTGGCGGCTTTAGACCCCAAGGGCGTAGCGGTGGAACTAGAAGCGGAGCACCTTTGCATGTCCATGCGGGGCGTGCAAAAACCTGGCAGCCGCATGGTTACCACTGCGGTGCGGGGTTCTTTCCACAACTCGCCGGTGGACCGGCAGGGATTGTTGGCTTTACTGCGGAGTAAATAGACCTATGCCTGTTGTTCCCCTCACATCCTTTCAAGCCCTCTGGGATATTCGAGAGGAGTGGGAACGGCTGCTGCGGGCTTCTCCAGCCAACACCCTGTTCCTTACCCCCTATTGGCAGCAAGTCTGGTGGGAAAATTTCGGTCATGGCCGGCAGGTGGCCGGGTTTTGCCTGCGCAATGGGACTGAACTGGTAGCCCTGGCTGCCCTGTCCCGGCAGGATGACAAGATTACTTTCCTGGGCAACCCGGATACTTTTGACTACAACGACTTCATGGTCCTGCCCGGCCATGAAGAGGCTTTCTTTGGTGCTCTGCTGGATCACCTGGACCAGAGTGAGGCCGATGGCTTGAAGCTGGTCTCCTTGCGGGAAAGCTCGCCTACTCTCCAGCGCCTGCCTGACCTGGCTCGCAGTCGAGAGTATCAGGTGGAAATTGAGCGGGAGGATGTGGCGCCGGGCATCGCTCTCCCCGCCACTTGGGATGAGTATCTGGAAGGACTGTCCAAGAAAGACCGGCATGAGCTACGCCGCAAGTTCCGGCGGCTGGAGGGCGAGACCAACTGGCGCTGGTACGCCCTGCGGGACTCGGCGCAAGTGATGCCGCGCCTGCCCGATTTCTTCCGGCTGATGCGCCAGAGCCGCCCGGACAAGGCGGACTTTTTGACGCCCCAGCGGGAGCAGTTTTTCACCCGCATGGCCCAGCGCACTGCCGAGCAGGGAGTGCTGTGCCTGGCTTTTATGGAAATTGACGGAAAATCCGTGGCAGCATCCTTCTGTTTTGATTACGGAGACGCCAGGCTTTTGTATAATAGCGGCAATGACCCGGAATACAGCTACTACAGCGTGGGCCTCCTGCTACACGCCTTGTGCCTGCGGGACGCCATTGAGCAAGGCAAGAAGTATTTCGATTTTCTCCGCGGCCCGGAGCCGTATAAGTATCACCTGGGCGGTCAGGATCATATCCTCTACCAGATGGTGGTGAAACGAAATTGAACACACAAAGAGTCGCCTTCATCACCTTTCATGCCTCGCCTCTGGCTGCGCCGGGTGCGGGCAAAGCCGGCGGCATGAACGTCCACGTGCGCCAGTTGGCCCGGGCCATGGGCGGCCTGGGCATCCAGGTGGATATCTTTACCCGCCAGCTCCCCGATGCGCCAGATACTGTTGTTGATCTCAGCCCCAACGTGCGGGTGGTGCACCTGCCTGGCGGCGCGCCGGATACTCCCATGGAAGACCTATTTGATTGCCTGCCCCAGTTTCTGGACAACATGCTGGAGTTTCAGCGTCAAAGTGCGCTGGACTACCAGGTGGTGCATTCTCATTACTGGCTGTCCGGATGGGTGGGGCATCGTTTTGCTCAGGCCTTGGGCGTGCCGCACCTTATCACCTTTCACACCCTGGCCCGCATCAAGATGCAGTCCCGCCCCGGCGAGAACGAGCCGCCGCGCCGCCAGCAGGTGGAGGGAGAATTGATGGCTTCGGCCCACCGGGTGGTGGCCTTCAGCCCCCACGAGCGGGACTCCATGGTGCAGCTTTACTCTGCCGATGCCTCGCGCATCGAACTGGTGCCCGGTGGTGTGGACCTGTCTCTGTTCCGGCCTCTGGACCAGGTAGAGTCCCGCCAGCGGCTGGGGCTAAACGGCGGCAAAGTGCTGCTGTACGTGGGACGCTTGGAATCGCTGAAGGGTGTGGAGCTATTGCTGCGCTCCGCCGCCCAAGTGGACTCTTGCCACAAGGTGCGGGTGCTGGTGGTGGGCGCTGACAATACTCCTGGCCAGACCGAGATCAACCGCCTGCGCAACATCGTCCAGGAGTTGAAGCTGGAGGAGACGGTGGAGTTTGTGGGCCGGGTGGACCATGAAGACCTGCCTTTTTACTACTCTGCCGCTGATGTATGCGTGGTGCCCTCTTTTTATGAGAGCTTTGGCCTGGCGGCCCTGGAATCCATGGCCTGCGGCACACCGGTAATAGCCTCGCGGGTAGGCGGGTTGTCCACCCTGGTGCAGCACGGGCACACGGGCTACCTCAAGTCCTGGCGCTGCCCGGAAGCCTTTGCCAACTCCCTGGAGATAATTATGTCCAGCGCCCGGCTGCGGCAGAGCATGGGCCAGGCGGCCCGCCGCCGCGCCGAGGGCATGGGCTGGGAGCAGGTGGCCGCTAATCTGGTGCTGCTGTATGACTACCTGGGTGAGGGGAGGGGTGGGGAGTAACCAAACCTGTGTTCATATAGAGGTATTTCCTCTCCCCTTGTGGAGGCTTTGCCTCAAAACACCTGCGCCTGACTGAAACTGTCATCCTGAGTGAAGCGAAGGGGCCTTGCCCAAAAAGTATGGATTTCGATAGTCAGTAACGTTTTGCAGCCAATTATTGTCACCCTGAGTCCTTCGGCTGAAGGACGAAGGATCTAAAATGCAAGTCGTATAGGCGCCTATCGTAGATTATTACCCAGTTTTCTAGATTCTTCGTCGTCCCGATGTCATCGGGACTCCTCAGAATGACACTGTTGAGGTAAGGCCCCTTGTGGGAGAGGGGCTTCATAGCTGGATTTTGAGGTTACAACCTCGCCTCAAACCAGTCCAGTTCCCCGGTCTTTTCAAAACCCACGGAGCGGTAAAGCCGCCGCGCCGGGGCGTTAGTCTTGTCCACGTGCAGCCCAATGTCGTGCACACCCTGGCAGTGCAGGTAGTTCATCCCCGCCAGCAGCAGAGGCTGGCTCAAGCCACGGCCCCGATACTCCGGCACTACACCAATCATGCCAATGACGCCGCGGATCTTGCCTTCCACCGGCACTCTGAATGTCCAGCAGTACCCCACGGCCCTGGCGCTGTCCGAAGCATGGTAAAGCAGGAAAATCCCCCCCTGGGGCGAGGTGTTGGACATGCCGATGCGGTACTCAATTTGGGCTGGCGTGTTGGGGCAAAACCCCCAGCCGTCGCTGAAGGCGGCATTCTGCACCGCGGTCAGGGTTGGAACGTCGCCAGTCTGGAACCGGTGCAGGGTAAAGCCTTCCGGCAGAGTCGCAGGCTTGGGTAAACACTCCTGCCGCCATACCAGGTCGTAGTAAACCCGCACCAGAGAAAAGCCTTCCCGCTCCACCAGTTCCCGCCGTGCAGAATCGTTGCCCAGGCAAAGGTGGGCTACCTGTGCGCCCAGAGCTCGCGCCCTGGCTACGCCCTGGCGCAGCAGGCCGGCTTCCTGAGAGCTGCCTGCCAGGTGCGGGGCCACGTCCACGCCCAGCACGGCCCGGCCAATGGGCAGCTCCGGAGTCACCAGGCAAAAGGCGCAAACGCGGCTGCCATCCACCAGCAGCAGGCAGTTCTTTTCCGGCTCCAGACCCGGCTCAGCCAGGGTCTCTTGAAAGATGCGACGCCGCATCTCCCGTCCCGCAGCGCCGCCCGGCTGGACTCTTTCCACAAAGTCCAGCAGGGCGGGCAGGTCATCCCAGGTAAAGGGGCGCACTGACAAAGGAGACCTCGACAGGGCCGATTCCTTCAGAATGGGTGGGAAAGTCCTCCTGTCCCCCCTTTCGCTAAGGGAGAAATGAGGGGATTTCTATGCGTTAACGCTATTGACACGTTGGGCCGATTGTAGCAGAGTATCCGGCGAGCCACAATTCCGACGAATTGATGCTGGCCTAGCCGCGGCAGCTGCCGGAGTCCATCTGCTTCCAGAGGTAATCATTTCATGGACGACACCCCCCAGCAGGTATTGGTGGTTACTCCCCATCCCGACGACGCCGAAGTCTGGTGCGGCGGCACCGTGGCCCGCTGGGTCAAGGAGGGCGCGGCAGTTTACTACGTGCTGTGCACCGATGGCGACAAGGGCAGTGACCGCCCCGGCGTAACCTCCCAAGAACTATCCGACGCCCGCCAAAAAGAGCAGCTGGAGGCGGCCCGGCTGCTGGGGGTCAAGGAAGTGGTGATGCTCCACCGCCCCGACGGCGGCCTGGAGGACTCTGCGGACTTTCGTAAAGAAATTGTGCGTCAGATCCGGCGGGTGCGGCCCCAGGTGGTGCTGTGCCCGGAGCCATACCGCAAAAACCTGGCCTGGCACCGGGACCACCGCATTGCCGGGCAGGTGACCCTGGACGCGGTGTTCCCCTACGCCCGGGATCACCTGCACTTTGCTGAGCTGTGGCGGGAGGAGAAGCTGGAACCCCACAAGACGGGGACCATCCTCTTCTGGGGTGCGGAACTGCCGGACACTTTTATAGACATCAGCGACATGGTGGACCTGAAAGTTAAGGCCTTGCAGGCCCACCGCAGCCAGATGGCCCACCGTCCCCCGCAGGAAGTGGTCAGCCTGATTAAAGGCCGGGCCAAAGAGGCGGCCAACGGGCGTGGCTGCCAGTACGCGGAAGCCTTTAGGAAGGTGACGTTTAGGACGTAACCAGCTTCCCTACCCCACCACCTCGCTAATCTGGATGGTGGGCTGGATGTCCGTGTAGTTTTTGATGTCCCCCATAATTTCCCGGCCGTGGGTCTTGAACCCTTCGTGCACGCCGTCCACGGTGCGGAAATACAGGTGGGCGATGGCTACAAAGGGGGCCGGGGCCTTGGGGTCTGGCGCGGAAATGCCTTTGTCCACCTCACTGCCAATTAATCCAAAGGGTTTGCACCGCTGCGCTACCATGGGGACGTGTTTGCTGGTGTAGTAGTCCCAGTCAAACTTCTTGCCCGGCTGGTTAGGGTATGCCACCGTTACTTTAATCATGGCTTGCTCCTGCTCTGTATCTGAAAATTGCTATGTTAATTTACCCCCACACTGCTCCTCTCCCTCGTTAAGGGGGAGGAGCCTACCCCTACTCCTTCCCCTTGATCTAGGGGGAAGGCCAGGCTGGGGGTAGTGCTCCCTAATGGAATACCGCCTGGCCCGCGCCGCCGCTGGCTGCCAGCACTTCCCCGCTGACGGCAATGGCTCGCGGCGAGGCCAGGAAAGCCACCACGTAAGCCACCTCCCGGGCGTCCACAATGCGTTTGGTGGAGTTGGCCCCGGCAATGCGCTTTTCCAGCGCCTCCACTGAGACGCCCTCCTTGCGGGCCTGCTCGGCGTGCATGGGGCCGGAGCGTTCCGTGCGGGTGGTGCCGGGGTGCACCAGGTTCACGTTGACCCCATATGGCCCCAATTCATCGGCCAGGTACTTGGTCATGTTTACCAACCCGGCGTTGCGCACTCCGGCGCTGAGGTTGCCCGCAGAGCGCCGCGCGGAAAGCCCGCCGACGTTTACAATACGGCCCCAGCCCTGGCGCTGCATATAGGGGGCCACGGCACGGGCGCAGCGCAGGTAGCCCATCACCTTGGTATTCAGATCCGCCAGCACGTCCTCGTCCCGGATGCCCGCCAGCGGGCCGCGGGCAATGCCTCCCGGCGCGGCGGCGTTGTTCACCAGTATGTCAATGCGCCCGCCCAGGGCGCGAGCGGCTTCCTTTACCATGCGCTCCACGTCTTCGGTGCTGGTAAGGTCAGCCGTAATGCCCGTCACCGGCTGGCCGGTCTCCTCAGATAATTCTCGCGCGGTCAGGGCCAGGGCTTCGGCGTTGCGGGCGCAAATGACCACCGCGCACCCTGACGACGCCAGTTCCCGCGCCACGGCCTTGCCAATGCCCCGGCTGCCCCCGGTGACCAGGGCGGTCTTGCCTGCCAACTCCAGGTCCATGCTTCTGCCCTCCCCATCTAGTAGATATCTGCGGATATCTGCCCGTAAAACCAGGCCATTGTACCCCAGGGGCTGGAGGGTGTCTAATATGGTGGCAGCAACGCCGTGAATATGGAACTGAGCAATGCGAGCTTTAGTCCAAAAGCAGATGCAACCGCACAAGCCAGCGTTCCTTGGCAGTAATGCGGGAAGACAGGCTTCTCAGGCTAAGTCTGGGACATGCGAGGTTGGACTGAACAACGCAGCGCCACCGCTTTTTGGGCATGACTTTGGCCGGATTCCTGTGCAGGCTCTTGGTGCAGAAACAGTGCAAAGGCAAACTGAGCCTGCCAGCAATGAAAAAGAACAAAGGGCGGAACTGGCATTTCGCGGCACCATCGGGTTCAAGATTGGTGGAAGTGAGATTAGCCAGTCGTCACCGCGTATTGAGGAAGGTTTTACCTTCTTCGCCGTGCAGTGGGAAGTAAAGAACATCGGATGGACCACCGCACCTGAACATGTTGACCGGGCAACCATTTATAATGCTGAGCGTTGCTCCGGGTGCAGGGACGAGAAGGATGAATTCTTCAGCCTGGAGGTGACTGTACCTCCCATTGTTTCCGACAAACAGCCAGGGGAACATAGTTATGCTGGCATCTCCCCTGTCGCCGGTGGCAACATACCGTTCGTTGGCACCAACATTCCGGCGGGGCGTTACGATATCTATGTTGATCTGGATGTTTATGATGAAGTGGAAGAGATAAATGAGAACAATAATACCGCCTTTACCCAACTTGTTGTCTTGCCGAGGAACAAACGTGGGCCGGAGACAGAGGAGGAATAGCGGCAACACGCGGCAGTAGCCCCCTGGATGACAAACTAATAAAAACCCCTAAGAGGGTGTGTGACAATTCCCGCTCGTGGTGAGCTTGTCGAACCATGAGCGGGCTAAAAGCTACTCATCCTTCGACAAGCTCAGGATGAGCGGGCTGGGTAGACGGCATTTCTCACACAGGCTCTAACAAAAATGCCGAGGCTGTCACCCTGAGTCCTTCGGCTGAAGGACGAAGGGTCTGAGGCGATGGGCCTTTGCCCCACCCCAGATTCTTCGGAGTCCCGATGTCATAGGGACTCTGAAGAAGGACATCCTTCATTTTATTAGGCACTCTAAATAAAGCCTGCGGCTCTTGATGCAAATGGACCGCCGCCGGAAAGGTTGACAGCCTCCATTCCATGCTGAAAAAATTTGCGTATCTCTGGTGCTCCCGCTCCCTTCTCCCCCTGGCGCTTTTTCTCCTCACGTCTCTGGCCTGCGTCCCCCAGTGGGGACGCGCCTCCCAGCCGGACCCCTACGCCCTGGTGTGGGAAGCTTGGGCAACAATCGAGCAATCCTACCCCAACTCCAGTGCTCTGGACATGCCTGCCGTCACAGGCAGCGCCATCGCCGCGCTGCCGGGCATGGCTGAGACATCGCCTTACCCGTTTCTCACGGAAGTAGGCCGCCTGCGGGGCCAGCCGCCCGTGGGCGTGCCCCCGGAACTGGCAGACCTGTGGCGGGCTCTGACCCTGCATCAGAAGACTTGGCCAGCCTACACTCCTGTCGAGTTGTCCCAGGCCGCTATTGCTGGCATGGCATTGGCGCTGCCCGACGCCCGGACTGCCTATTTCAGTGCCGCCGATTATCCCCAAGCTCAACGGAGCATCCCCAGCAGCTTCCCTGGCGCTTACCAGGGTATCGGAGCCAGTGTTGACATGGCGGAGGGGGTTGTCCGTTTGGTTCCCCAGGAAGGCGGTCCTGCAGACCAGGCGGGCCTGCAGCCTGGCGACGCGCTGGTGGCGGTGAACGGAAAGCCGGTGGCTGGGTTGAGCCTGGATGAAGTGACCAGCCTGGTGCGCGGGGCTTCTGGGACCGGCGTCCGCCTGCGGGTGCAGCGGGCTGGCCAGCCTGGAGCCCTGGATTATCAGGTGGTCAGAAGGGACATTGAGGTCACCACGGCAACTTACCAGGAGGTTCCTGGCAACATTGGCTACCTGGCAATCCACCAACTGAGAGACAACACCGGCCAGCAAACTGCCAGGATCATGGAGTCTCTCCGGCATGACCCTCCGGTGGGGCTTATCCTGGATTTGCGGGCGGTCCCCGAAGGTTCATCCACCGCAGCATTGGAGGTGGCCGGACAGTTCCTCCCTGCGGGCACGGTGTTGGTTTTTGAGAAGGAACGGGCAGGCCAGCGTAAAGAGTGGATTGTGCCCAATGGGCAGGCGGGCGTTGGTTCAGATGTGTTGCCCCTGGCAGTGCTGGTGGATGAAGGGACCCTGGGACCGGCGGAGGCGCTGGCCGCGGGGCTTCAGGCGGCACACCGGGCGATGCTGGTGGGCGTGGCAACGCCTGGCGATGCTGCAACCTACGGCTTTGCGTTATTAAGCGATGGCTCGGCGCTGTACTTGCCCACCGCCCTTTGGCATACATCCAACGGCGAACTGTTGTCGGGCGTGGGCCTGCGGCCGGACATAGAAATGGCTTTGCAGCAAGAGCAGCGGGGCTTTGGGGATAGCCAGCTTAACCGCGCCTACGAGTATCTTGATCGGATGCGGCCAGTGGCGCGGTGAAGTGGTAGTGGGGGAAGAAAGGAGCATCCCTGGGGGACACCCATCCTTCCTGGGAAGGACGGCGGGGGCTGCGCCCCCTGCACTCCCGCTGTTTTCAACAGAGCCTTACATAGTTCAGGTATTCGCCTGGATTCCGGCGGAATCCGGAATGACGAGCGGCTAGCTGATACACTGCTGATGGGGTGGTACGATGAAGCCGGGATGGGATGTGACTAAGAGCCTACCCTAATAACCGCAGAGAGCGCAAAGAACGCAGAGAGTTTGTATTGGATTCCTTTTATCTCAGCGGTCTCCGCGTACTCGGCGGTGAGTTTTTAGGATAGGCGCTAAATCCCGGCCGCAGGCTGGCGCTCCTGGCATTGTAGGCACACAAACCTCTCGCGGTCTACTGGTATGCTGCTGACCGGCACGTTGCGCTTGCGGCGGCAAACTGAACAGGTAACACTTTCAGTAGCTTCTGCGGGTTTGGCGGGCGTGGCGGTGATTCCCCGGAACCCGGAGTAGTCCGGGTCTTGCTGCTTCATGCGCAGAAAGCGCTCCCGGTCTTTGCGTCCCATTTGCGCGCCTCCTCCACCCATTATCCACCGCAGGGGCAAGGCAATCCCTGCCCCTGCAATTTCGTGACAGTGGGTTACTTTACTTCCACCTTGGCGCCAGCTTCTTCCAACTTGGCCTTGAGGGAAGCAGCCTCGTCCTTGGAGACGCCTTCCTTGACCTTGGAGGGGGCGGCCTCCACCAGTTCCTTGGCCTCGCGCAGGCCCAAGGAAGTCACTTCGCGGACGGCCTTGATGACGTTAATCTTATTGGGGCCGATCTCCTTGAGCAGCACCTCGAACTCGGACTTCTCCTCAGCCGCAGGGGCTGCGCCTGCCGCGGGAGCCGCGCCTGCCATGGGAGCCATCGCCATCGGCGCAGCGGCGGTAATGCCAAACTCTTTCTCCAGGGCCTTTACCAGGTCAGACAGTTCCAGGACGCTCATGCCCTTGATTGCTTGCAGGACTTCCTCTTTGGTCGCCATTGATGGGCCTCCTTAATTTTGTTTTGCGCTCTCAGGTCGCGTAAGTTCGCGGTGGGTATTTCAGGGTCCCCGTTGGTCTAGCAGTATCCCTATCCTTTCACGTAAGACAGCTTCTCGGCAATTTTGCCATCCCGCATCCTGAACACACCCACGCCGTAGATATGTCCTGGCTGGCCGTCGGCCTCAGTCCATTGGTAAAGCCAGCGGACGCAGGCCCGCTCCCCCGCTCCGAAAACGTCGCTAAACTCGAAACGGGCATGGGGGGAGTTGCGGAACAGGTCAGTAAAACAGGCGCGCACTGCAGCCTGTCCCTGAAAACGCTCACCGTCGGGAGGCGGACAGGTGTTTTCAAAGACACAATCGTCAGCCATCAAGTCCATGATGGCATCAACGTCATGCCGGTTGAACGCCTCGTTCAAGTTATGGACTACCGGCAGGGTGATGGCAGTAGTCCGGTCCACTGATACGGTTTCCAGGGTTGCCTCCTTGCTGGCACAGACGGTTTACGGGTCTAGCTTGCGGGCTTGGGCGCCGAAGACTCCATTTGCTGGACGCGCTGCTGCAACAGGTATCCCAGGTTGCGCACCGGGCCGTTAAGCACCGACAAAAGGTTGGCGACGGGGGCCTGCAACTGGCCCAGCAGGTTGGCCACCAACTGAGGCTTGGGCGGCAAACTGGCCAGCCGTTCCACTTCACTGGCAGGCAGGGCAGGCCCGGCGCCCAACACTGCGCCTTGAATGACCAGTGGCGCGCGGGAGGTGCGGATGTAGTCTTGCAGCACCTTGGCCGCGTCCACCGGGTCCTGGTAAGAAATGGCTACGGCGGTGGGCCCCTGGACGATTTCCTTTACTTGGGGGCGCTGGGCGGCGTCGGCGGCCAGGGCCAGCAGGGTATTCTTGACCACCACAAACTCCACCCCTGCGGCGCGCATTTTCTGGCGCAGTTCCGTCATGCTTGCGCCGGTAAGGCCAGAATAGCTGGTGGTTACGGCAATGGAACTGCGTTGCAGTTTGTCCTGCAGCTCCTTTACCCGCTCAACTTTGGCTTCCGTTGGCAATGCATTCCTCCCTAAAAACAAATTTCCCTGCGCTCCAAGAGAGGCGCAGGGAAAACCGGCCCAACGCTAATGCGTTGTCAGTATCGGTCTGCCATGCCGCGCCTCGGCGGGCGCCCCGGTAGTCCGGGACCTTGGCCACCCAGTTTATTGGGAGGACCCGCGGTCTTTGGCGTGGGATATGCTAATTTTTGTTGTTCGTATTTACTCGGCGGGCCGCATGGATTGCAAGCTGGACACTTCCAGAGGGATTCCTGGGCCCATGGTTGATGTCATGTAAGCCGACTTGTAGAATGGCCCTTTGACTGCGGCGGGCTTGGCCCGGTTGATGGCGTCCATCAGTGCGGCCAGGTTTTGCACCAGCTGATCAGCGGAGAAACTGGCTTTGCCGAAGGGGCTGTGGATAATGGCGGTGCGGTCGGTGCGATACTCCAGGCGTCCGGCCTTGGCCTCCTGGATAACCCGGGCCAGATCCCTGGGCTGTACCATGGTGCCGGTGCGGGGGTTGGGCATCAAGCCGCGGCGGCCCAAGACCCGGCCCAGCCGGCCGATGCGGGGCATCATGTCGGGCACGGCCAAGCCCACGTCGAATTCCACCCAGCCGCCCTCAATCTGCTGAATCAGGTCATCGTCGCCCACAAAGTCGGCGCCAGCCTGGCGGGCCGTATCCGCCGCCTCGCCGCTGGCAAAGACCAGAACGCGCACGGTCTTGCCCAGCCCGTGGGGCAGCACCACCACGCCGCGGACCATCTGTTCCGCATGGCGGGGGTCGGCAGTGGTGCGAAGATGCACCTCCACCGTTTCGTCAAACTTGGCGTTGGCTACCTCTTTCAGTAGCTCAATCGCCTCGCGGGGCTCGTAGTTCTTGTTGGTATCAACTTTTTCCGCCACGGCTGAGTAGCGGCGGCTTTGCTTGACCATCTTTAATCCCCTTGGATTTCAATGCCCATGCTGCGGGCGGTGCCTTCAATAATTGCCATTGCCTGGTCCACCGAGGTAGTGTTCAGGTCTTTAATCTTCAACTGGGCAATGTCCCTCACTGCCTGGCGGGTAATGGTGCCCACCTGGCTCTTTTTGGCGGTGGATGACCCCTTCTCCACTCCAGCGGCCTTGCGCAGCAATTCCGATGCCGGCGGGGTGCGGGTGACAAAGGTAAATGACCGGTCCTCAAACACCGTAATCTGCACCGGGATAATAGTCCCGGCTTGCGGTGCGGTGCGTTCGTTATATTCTTTGACGAAGCTCATGATGTTGACGCCGTGCTGGCCCAAGGCCGGGCCTACCGGCGGGGCTGGCGTAGCCTTGCCCGCTTCCAGTTGCAGCTTGATGATTGCCTTAACTTTTTTAGCCACCCACGCCTCCTAAGGGTTGTGATCCCCCACCCTGTCCCTCCCCCCTTATTAAGGGGGAGGGGAATATGGCTCGCTCTTCCCGCAATTTTATGGGAGCATAAGCTCCTTCCCCCCCTTGCCAAGGGGGAAGGTTGGGATGGGGGTTTGACTAATTCTTCGGTACTATACCCTTTCCACCTGGAGGAAGTCCAATTCTACGGGAGTTTCCCTGCCGAAGAAAGACACCAGCACCCGTACTTTACCCTTGCTTTCGTCCACGTCGCTGACGGAGCCCACAAAGTCCACAAAGGGGCCTTCGGTGATGCGGACGGTTTCGCCGCGCTCCAGTCCAATCTTGACGCCGCCGGGCCGTGCTTCGGTCTGTTTAAGGATGGCCTCCAGTTGCTTGTCTTCCAGGGGCACCGGCTTGGGCCGCTTGTCGTGTTCATCCTCGGTGGAAACAAACCCAGTTACTCCTGGGGTATTGCGGACCACGTACCAACTCTCGTCGTCCATCACCATTTGGATCAGGACGTAGCCGGGGAACAGCTTGCGCTGCTCTGAGCGCCGCTTGCCCTCTTTAAAGACCAGTTCCTCCTCTTTAGGCACAATAACCTGAAAGATGCGGTCCTGCATATCCAGGCTCTGGATGCGCAATTCCAGGTTCCTTTTTACCAGGTCCTCCTGCCCGGAGTAGGTGTGCACAATGTACCACCGGGCCTGGGACCGGTCTTCCTGCTCGCGTCTAGTTGTTGTCATTCCTGTCCCCTGGGGGAAGGCCCTCCTTACCGGTGCTGCGCCCTGTGCTGCGGGCGCTGATGCAATGCTCTGTTTTTCTTACAAAATAAACCTGGCGAAGACTCCCGCCAGCGCCCGGTCCAGGCCGCCTAGATAAAACCCCATTGCCACCGATACGGCAATGACCACCAGAGTAAGCCTGGCCGTCTCCTCACGCGTGGGCCACACTGACTTGCGCAGTTCTGCCACTGTCTCCTGGAGAAAGACGATGGGATTGGCGTTCCCCAAGGCGCGTGGCGTTGCCGGACGGGAGGGTCTTGGTGAGACCCTGGCCATATGAGGCTACCTCACTTCCCGGTGCACCTTGTGGCTGCGGCACCGGGAGCAGTACTTCTTTATTTCCAGCCGCTGGGTGTCGTTGCGGCGGTTTTTCTGGCTGGTGTAATTTCGCTCCCGGCAATCGCCGCACTGCAGGGTGATTACGCCCCGCACGTCTCCAGTCTTCTTGGCCATAATCTACCAATACCTTGCCTGTGCTGATTTACGCGGCGGGTAAAACCCCCATCCCAACCCTCCCCTTGTTAATGGGGGAAAGTTTGTTCCCTCCCCCTTACTAAGGGGGAGGGAAGGGATGGGGGCGGCGCCTTATTTAGTCCAGCAGCTTTGTGAACACCCCGGCGCCCACGGTGCGGCCGCCTTCGCGGATGGCGAAGCGCAGTCCCTCTTCGATGGCCACGGGGGTGATGAGCTTGACGGTCATCTTGATGTTGTCGCCGGGCATGACCATTTCCACCCCTTCGGGCAGAGCAATCTCGCCGGTGATGTCGCTGGTGCGGATGTAGAACTGGGGCTTATATCCGGTGAAGAAGGGGGTATGGCGGCCGCCCTCTTCCTTGCTCAAGATGTACACTTCTGCTTCGGCATAGGCGTGGGGACGCATGGAGCCGGGCTTTACAATGACCTGGCCGCGCTCCACCTGCTCCCGGTCAACGCCGCGCAGCAGGATGCCCACGGCGTCGCCCGCCTGGGTGGTGTCCAGCAACTTGTGGAACATTTCCAAGCCGGTGGCAACGCTCTTCTGCACGTCGCCGAAGCGGATGATTTCCACTTCTTCGCCAACCTTGAGCTGTCCGCGCTCCACCCGGCCGGTGACCACAGTGCCGCGGCCCTTGATGCTGAACACGTCTTCCACGGGCATCAGGAACGGACGGTCAACGATGCGCGGGGGCACCGGGATATACTCGTCCATGGTCTGGACCAGCTTCAGGATGCTCTGCTCCCACTTTTGGTCGCCTTCCAGGGCTTTGAGGGAGCTGACGCGGATGATGGGCGTGGTGTCGCCGGGATACTGGTACCGGTTAAGCAGTTCCCGAACCTCCAGTTCCACCAGTTCTAGCAGTTCCTCATCTTCCATCACGTCGCACTTGTTCAGGGCCACCATGATGCGGGGCACTTCCACCTGGCGGGCCAGCAGGATGTGCTCACGGGTCTGGGGCATGGGGCCGTCGGGGGCGCTGACCACCAGAATTGCGCCGTCCATCTGGGCTGCGCCGGTAATCATGTTCTTGATGTAGTCGGCGTGGCCTGGGCAGTCCACGTGGGCATAGTGGCGATTTTCCGTCTCGTATTCAATGTGGGAGATGGCGATGGTCAAGCCGCGTGCCTTTTCTTCCGGCGCCGCGTTAATCTCGTCGTAGGCGGTGAACTTGGTGTTGCCGCCGTACTTGGCCAGCACCGAGGTGATGGCGGAAGTGGTGGTGGTCTTGCCGTGGGCCACGTGCCCGATGGTGCCGACGTTAACGTGGGGTTTGGTCCTGTCGAAACGCTGCTTGGCCATTTGAGTCTCCTCTCTGTCTGTTGCTGGAGCCCAGAGGCGGGATCGAACCGCCGACCCCGTTCTTACCAAGAACGTGCTCTACCCCTGAGCTATCTGGGCCCGCACTGAGAATCCAGAACAATTTTTAGTTGAAGTTTTGGTGGAGGGGGTAGGATTCGAACCTACGAAGCCCTTCCGGGCGCCAGATTTACAGTCTGGTGGCTTTAGCCACTCACCCACCCCTCCTTATGTGTGGCTGCTGCCCACCGGCCTGCATGTGCCCACACCTGGGCGGTTGGTGTTGGCAGTGCCAGAAGCCGCTCAAGAGCCCCAGAGGGGACTCGAACCCCTAACCTGTCGATTACAAATCGACTGCTCTGCCAATTGAGCTACAGGGGCGTGGTTAACCCTGGAATACGGGAGACCACAAAATGGCCCCGTAGATGCGGGGCCATTGGCTGAGCCAGCTTGCTACGGGCCGATTATACTAAAAAATTCAGAAAAAAGTCAAACATATTTGGCACCTGGATGCCTTTTTCTTGACCAGCGGGTTTGTCAGGGAAAGCCTATCTATATGGGCATGAGGCAAAAAGTATAGCAAGGTGTCCTAACTTTAGTAGTTCAGTATAATATCCGTCGGAGAATTCATATGACTGATCAAGAATTTGCAGCCATACTTGCTCTCGGCCATGAGACCAACGGAATAGAGTTCAAAGGCCCAGGTTCGAGGTCGAACAGGCAACTTTTTGCTCAAGTAGTGCGAACAGCTTTGGCTATGGCTAATCGGCGTGCTGGAGGTTTGATAATAATTGGTGTTGCAGATTCCGAAGGTGCGGTTAACGCAGTTGGTCTCGGTGAAAACGACCTTTCAACTTGGCGGTACGATGACGTAGCCGCTGGTATTGCTGTGTACGCTGATCCAAGTGTGGACTTTGACATGGAGGTGAAAGAGTATAATGGCAATAAATACGTAGTGCTTCGAGTTAAAGAATTCGCGGACATACCAGTTCTATGTAAGCAGGATTATCAGGGTGTGTTAAGACAAGGGGCATGTTACGTTAGGTCACCCCGAAAACCTGAAACCTCCGAAATCCCGACTCAAACCGATATGCGAGACTTGCTGGACCTGGCGACTGAAAAGAAGCTGAGGCAGGAATTGGTCCGACTTCAGCGCGTTGGAGTGATCGTGCTGCCTGCGGCGCATGTAGCAGCTACTCAGCAGTTTGAGCAGCGACGGAGCGATTTACAATGAGTGAACTGCTAGAGAAAATACGATCCCGCGGCTTTTGGAAGGTGATTATTCACCCGTCTACCTTCAATGAGAAGCGTGTGCCTAACATACTAGATTTGTACTCTGTTCTCCAAAAGAGTTCTGTCGAGTTCGGAGGATGGGATTTCCCACACCTGGATACCCGCGTGAAGCCTGAAATTGGGCCGGACTGGGTGGGTCAGGAGCTTGACTGGGAGCACTACTTGGAGTTATGGCGATTCTATCAGAGCGGCCAACTGGCATACTTCTCGGGCATGTACGATGATTGGAGAGATCAATCCACTTTATGGCCCGCCGATAACAATTGGCACCCAGGGACTGATTTTAGAGTTCACGAGGCCGTGTTCAGATACACCGAGATATTTGAGTTTGCCGCTCGCCTCTCACGCACCCACGCTGGAGACCAGCACATGCACTTGGAAGTGAATGTCAAAGGGCTTCAGGGTCGGACTCTCTGCAATCTTCCGGGCCGGGTACGGTTCCGCTATCAAAGAAAGGCTTCTATATCAGAGTTGCCTTATAAAATTGATCTGTCGCAACTTCAGTTGATTACTGAGACTAAAGATTTGGCCTTAAAGCCAGCTTTAGAATTGTTCCGTCGCTTTGGTTGGGAACCTCCCATAGACCTCCTGCGAGATATTCAAACTGAAGTATTGGGCAGGCCGACAGTATCTGTTAGCCTATAAATGGCCCGGCGCTCCTCGTGGTTGGAGGATTCACGTACTGCCCCCATTGTGGCTGGACGCAGGGACATCGGCACCTCGGGTTGGCCCAGAGACAGGGGTTGCCACGTGGGGTGTGCTCTTCCTGCCGGTGGTATGGAGGGTTTCTGCTTTCATCGTGGCCAGAATGCGGTAAACAATGAGGAAGAAGGTAGCCAGCCAGGTAATTATATACATGGCGGCAACAGGGACTGTCATGGTGTCGGTCCCGGCGGTCATGCCGTGGGCTAGCGCCAGCAAGTAAACCACAAAGCTGGCGTAATGAAACCGCCGCCAGGTCCGCGGCCCAATCTTTTTCCGGATGTAGAAACTCAGCGTCACTGCCCAGCCCAGGTAAAGGGCCAGTTGTCCCATGGCCACCTCCACTGGCCGGTAGTTAAGGCTGGCAAAGGGCGCCAGCAGGCTGAAAAGGTTATACCCAATATACTGGTCCCCCAACAAGATGAACACGTGAAAGAGGGTCACTGAAAGACCCAGCATACTTAGAAAGTTGTGCAAGTCTATGGCGACGGGTCCGCCCGGCCATATGCGGGATAAGCGGCCTGTAATGAGAAGTCCCATGGCCGTGGACGCCCAGAGCAGGGCATAGGCCACCAGCCCCGACGCCCGCGTCAGGTACCAGTACGCCTTTGGCGAAGGCCCCAGCAGGGTGTCCCGCAGTGGCGGCAACATCCAGGGCAGGAGCATTAGGGCCAGCCCAAGGCCCAGGACAATGCCGGTGATTACCAGCCACCGGGCCGAAGCCGGTGAAATTGGCGGCAGGTCGTCAGAGTTGTGCGCCATTGGTTAAGGGATGCCTCCCTGCAGTTATAGAGACTTGCATTGATTGTTAGACTGGTCTGTCTCGCCGCTCGCCCTGAGCCTGTCGAAGGGTGCGCGGCTCTTTCCTCGTTCGTGGTTCGACAAGCTCACCATGAGCGGTTGAACATATGTGCAAGGCTGGTTAAGCGTCCTTCCAAATATAATGCTCCAGTCCTGGGGTTATCACATTGCTGCCATCCTGCAGCATCAGAACACCCTCCACACCGTCCAGGCCGGACAGGTAATCCCACCCGGCAGACGCCCCTAAAATCAGGGCTGCCTTGGCATGGATTTCCGCGTGGACCACGTCTTGGGCCATGACTGTTACTGCCAGCAAGTCGGTCCTTGCGGGGCTTCCGGTTCGGGGGTCAATAATATGGTGCTGGAGATGCCCATTACTTGTCCAACGGCGGTAATCAATCCCGGAAGTAGCCATGCCGCCATCGCATACTGTAAGCACCGTCAGGTTCAGCTCCGGCTGGAGTGGATTAGCCACCCCCACTGGCCAGCCAGCCATGCCGGGCGGCGCTCCCCGGGCGGCAATATCGCCGCCTGCGTCCACCAGGCAAGGCCCCGCTTCGCCAAGGGATTGGGCCACCTGCCGGGCGGTCCAGCCCTTGGCAATGCCGCCCAGGTCAATGCCTGCTTCTACCGGTATAGTGACGGTGCGGGCAACGGGGTCCAGCAAAATGTCCTTCCAACTGTAATTGTATGTGCCCTCGCCTGGCCCTTTCTGACCAGCTTGCTGGCCCTTCAAGGTCTCAAAAGATGTCTTGTATCCGGCGGATTCCAGCGCCCGCAGCACCGTGGGGTCGTACAGGCCGTGGGTAGCCTTGGCTGCCTCCAGCGCCGCACTCATAACCTCCCAAAGAATAGGGCTTACTGGGACTGGCTGGCCGGAAAGGCGGTTCATGCGGCTTAGCCCGCTAGCTGGCCGGAACCGGCTCAATTCGTTCTCGGCCAGTTCAATGGACAGCCGGGCGGCTTGCAGGTGTGGATAAGCTACTGCTGGTTCGCAGCCTGCCAGCCAAAGGGACATTCCGCAGCCCATGGCTTTGAAGCACAGCCGGTGCAGCTTGGATCCAGCCACCAGAGCCTGGTCTTGGACAGAGGCCGCCATTTGGGTCATGCCGCCTACCTGGATGACTTGGTCCGGATGGCTGGCTTTACGGCGGGGGCAGGCTTCTGGGGCTGTGCCGTTGCCGGAGGCGTGGTTGGCGAAGGCAATGAATGTATTTGGCCTGCGCCCGAAGAAGATGCAGGCAGTGTTGGCAACGGACTGAGGGTAGGCAGCGGTGGAAGGGCTGGTTTCTTTACTACCGAAGCGTTGCTAGATTGCGACGCACCAGCCTTTAAAGTAGCGGCAGTGGCGCCGGTGGCAGGCTTCTGGGATTCCGAGGCAGGCAATGGCGCAAGGTCCAGCTTAAGGCGTTGCGCCGGTTTGACTACTTCCGGTATGGGGGCTAGCGTCAGATCAGGGACTTGGGTTAGGGACGCGGTTCCGGAGTCCAGTAGTGTGGTTACTGGGAGAGTCTCCGGCATTGCTGCTTGATTCGTCGCTGCTTGGGATAATATTTGGGATTCATTCGTGTCCCCTACCCAGCTCTGCCCATCACTCCCCTGGCTTTCGTCGCCGAAGCCCAGCGCCGCCCATCCTCCCACCACAGAGGCTACCGAGAGCGCCGCCAGAGCCGCTTTCGTGCTGTTGTTGTTGGCTGATTTCATAACTTCACAACCTCCGCTCCCATGCCCTCATTAGCTGCGGGCAAGGGCACTTCCCGGGAAACATCCTACTGCCTTAGTGATCCTTTTCTTCCTCGTGGTCTTCGTGCTCGGCCTCCAGCGCCTTCTTAGCTGCCTCCCGCTGCCGTTTCAAGGCTTTCTTTTGCTGTTCCATCTGCTGCTCCAGCGATTTTGTGCTGACAGTGGTCTGCGTTGTAGTGGCAGTGGAGGCCGTGCTGCTGCTGCTGGTTGTCACGCCAGCGCTGGGCGTGGGGCTGGCCTGCTGCTGTTGCAGCAGCGCCGTATTCTGGTCCTTCAACTGGCTAATCTGGGACTGGCTTGCCGCAAGCTGGTCATAGGCTTGCTTCAGCAAATCGCTGGCCTTGGTCAGTTCCTGGCTATACTGCTGTTCTCCCGCTGCCAGGGCCAAGTTCTCTTGCTGTAGCTGCTGAACCGTGTCATTAGCCTGTTGCAGCTGTGTTGCCGCCTCATTCAACTGGTGGGTGTAAATTTGCGCTTGCTGTTCTACGGCGGGGCCATCCGCTGATTTAGCCCACTCGTTATTGGCCTCGTTCAGCCGCTGCTGGTAAATTTTCTCCCGCTCCAGGAGTGTTTGTACCTGCGACTGCATCTTGTCCAGCATGGCGCTGGCGTCGCCGCTAACTGGTTTGGAGGCGCTGTTGTTGGGCAGCGCTGCCTCTGGCCGGGCGGAGGCTGCAATGAAGGCCTCCTGGGGTACTTCTGCGGCGGTTATGTCTCCACCTTGAGATGCTTTGAAAACTCCAGCCGAAGCAGTTAGAGTGGCTACCAGGGCGGTTACCGTAACAAGCACGAATACCGTTATTGCCGTGGCTAATGTGAAAGCTATTTTCTTGGACATGTTCTTCCCCCCTGCACTAACTACTGATCCCGTTGCCTAGCGCTGACTATACGCGGGTCTGCACACCAAACAGTCACCAAGGAAACCAACCGGGGTTGGATATTAGTGTGAAAGAAGTATGCAATGCGGGGAACCAGTACTGCGCCGCCGCCATATTCCAACCCCACGGGCGCTATTTTCATCCTATGCAGACATTGTTTAAATTTCATGAAGTTTTCAATTTTCAGTTTTCCAGCATCACCATTACCTTAGTGTTACATGCTGCTGGCGCGCGGTTTCACGAAGATTAAGGGCAAGGCTTATTCTCAACTACTCTGTTTCACGTTCATCGCTGCTTTTAGTGTTGTACAATACCGGCGGCTGACTGGACGGCCAAATAAGTCCGCAGTACTTGGGTCAGCCGCGGAGGGACTATGGGCCTGCAAGGCAAAGTGGCATTGGTTACCGGTTCCGGCAGGAATATTGGCCGGGGTATTGCCCTGGCGCTGGCCCGGGAGGGCGCCGACGTGATTGTCAATGCCCGCTCTAACCGGCAAGAGGTGGAAGCAGTGGCCCAGGAAGCCCGCCAGTTTGAGGTGAAGGCCCTGCCTCTGCTGGCTGACGTAGGCGACCGGGGTCAGTTGGAACGGATGCTGCAAACTGCGCTGGATGAGTTTGGGCATATTGACATTGTGGTGAACAATGCCGCCATACGGCCTGGCTGCAGTTTTGCTGACATGACCTATGAGGACTGGCGCAATGTGCTGGCCACTGACCTGGATGCGGCCTTCTTGTGCGCCAAGGCGGCGCTGCCGGGGATGCTGGAGCGGCATTGGGGACGCGTTATCAACTTCAGCGGGTTGCAGGCTTTCCAGGGCCGCCACGGCGGGGCGCATATATCGGCGGCCAAGGTGGGCATGATTGGTCTTACCCGCGCTTTGGGCACGGAACTGGCCCCCAAGGGCATCCTGGTCAACTGCATAGTGCCGGGGGCCATTGACACCGTGCGGCCTGGCCGCGCAACCCGGCCTGCAGGACGAACTGCGGAAATTCCAGTGGGCCGCTTGGGGACGCCCGAGGACATTGCGGGAATGTGCGTGTACCTTTGCTCCGACGCTGCGGGTTTTATCACTGGTCAGACCTTCCACATCAACGGCGGCGAGCGCAATTTCTGAGAATGTGCTTAAAAGGTTATTGCTTCGTCCCGATGCAATCGGGACGAAGCAATACCACTGTTGTGAAGGGACTGCTTCGCTTGCGCCCGCAATGACAAATTGGCACTTTTTAAAACCCTTAACAAAATGCTGAAGCTGTCACCCTGAGTCCTTCGGCTGAAGGACGAAGGGTCTGGGGGGTGGGCGTTTGCCTCACCCCAGATTCTTAGTAGTCCCGATATCATCGGGACTTCTCAGAATGACACCTTTCTGTAGTGTATCAATTAGCCCTTCGTCGTTCCGGCGCAAGCCGGAACCCAGGGGTGCGTATCAGCCATGTCCCTATCTGGGCACCCCGACAAGTCGGGGTGCGACGAGTTGAGTCCTTAAGCAAACTGATACACTACTCATCTTTCATTTTGTTAGAGCCTGTGTGAGAAATGCCGTCTACCCAGCCCGCTCATCCTGAGCTTGTCGAACCATGAGCGGGAATTGTCACACACCCTCTAAGAGGGTGTCTAAAAAGCTCTTGGGTATGCCAAGCGTCGTAACATCAGTCCGGTCATGGCGGTGTAGATCCATGTTTCGGTGGTCTCAGTCAACTCTTCGTAGTCTTTGCTGAGCCTCCGGTTGCGGCCCAGCCAGGCGAAGGTGCGCTCCACCATCCAGCGGCGGGGCAGCACCTGGAAGCTATGGAGGTTCTTGGCGTGCTTGACCACTTGGATCAGCCAGCCTCCCAAGGCGGAAGCCCAGTCCACCAGTTGCCCAGCGGCGCCATCGGCCCAAATCAGACGGAGCCTGGGGAATCGCCCCAGAAGCTTGCGCAACACCAGCTTGGCTCCCTCCCGGCCTTGAATGTCCGCAGCAAGGACCACCACGGCCAACAGCAACCCCATAGTGTCAACCACGATATGACGCTTGCGTCCCTTCACCTTCTTGCCAGCGTCATAGCCACGAGATCCCCTTTTTCAGTGGTCTTCACGCTTTGGCTGTCTATGATGGCTGCTGAGGGCGTGGGATCTCTCCCCTCCATTTCCCGCACCTTGGGGCGCCATACGCCAGGTGCAGCCGCTACGCAGCACGTACAGGATGGCGTTCATGACCTCGCGCATGTCAACGGCGCGGGGACGGCCTCCTGGCTTGGCGGAAGGAAGCAGAGCCGCCAGTTCCTCCCACTGGGCATCGGTCGGGTCGCTTGGGTAAGGTTTTCTATGCATGCCTTCAAGGTAGCAACTCTCGACACGTGGCGCTCATAGTGCGACCCAGCAAGATTCGACCCTTTTGACACAGGCTCTTAGTGGGGGTATGGCAGACTGGAGCCTGGCCTGAGCCAACCGAAGGGTGGCTACCTTCGAGTGGAGACCCCTGACCAGGGCGCACCCCGACTTGTCGGGACGCCCCTACGATTGGCCGGGAATGAAACAGCTCTGGACATTGTGACATCGCCGCTGGCCTTCCCGGTAACATACCGGTGCTATAATGGCCCAGTTGTCTAGCAGGCCTACAGTTATCGGTCAGGCAGTGGGTACTGGACCTGATGAGCAGTGTGGTTGCCTTTTTGCGGCGTCCTGGCCGTGCCTTCTATGGCTGGCGTGTTCTGGCGCTGATTGGGTTCATGGGGGCGCTGAACAACGCCTTCTTCTCCCGCGGCGCCGCTTTGTTCTTGATTCCCGTGGAAGCCAGCTTGGGCCTTAACCGCGCCACTTCCTCCCTGGTGTTTTCCCTGGCGCGTTCCGAAGGAGCGGTGGAGGGGCCGGTCATTGGCTATTTGGTGGACCGCCTCGGCGCCAGAAAAATCCTGATAATTGGAATCGTACTGACGGGGATTGGATTTTTAATATTTGCCGCCTCCCGCCACCTCTGGACCTTTGCCCTTGCCTATCTGGTGTTCATTTCTATGGGCGCCACCATGGCCTTCCAGCACGCCGCCTCGGCTACTGTAAACAAATGGTTTAGCCGGTACCGGGTGCGGGCCATCTCCATAAATGAGGCGTCCGGCAACCTGGGTTCCACCTTACTGGTGCCGGTCATTGGCATAGTGATCCACCTTTATAGCTGGCAAGCGGCTGCGGTAATGGCCGCCCTGGCGTATCTAGTAATCCTGCTGCCCCTGGCGCCCCTGGTCAAAGAGAGTCCAGAGACAATGGGCTTGCTCCCCGATGGGGCTACCCAAGAGCAAGTGGCGCAGGCCCGAAAGGCGGCATCGGAAGGCAACTCGGCCGAAGCGCAAAAGCTGCTGCGATTCTACGACACAGTGGACTTTACCGTATTGGAGGCGTTGCGCACCCCCGGCTACTGGTTCCTGCTGACCGGCACCATGTTCCGGCAAGTGGCCAAGGCGGCTATTCAGGTGCACTTTGTGGCTATCATGGTGTGGAAGGGCTTGGACATTGGCGTTGCGGGCCTAGTGTTTGCCCTATGGTTGGGGATGAACGTGCCATCCAAACTCTTGTGCGGATTTATCGGCGACCGTCTGCCCAAACAGGTAATACTGGGCGGAGGCATGCTGCTGTACGCCTTGTCCCTGTTTATGGTCCTGGAAAGCAGCGCCTTGTGGGCGCTGGTGCTGTCCGCCGTGCTGGGAGGCATGTCTGAGGGTATTACGCCGGTGAACTGGGGCGCTATTGGCGACTACTTTGGCCGCCGGTATTACGCTACCTTGCGGGGCATTATCAACTTGAGCCATAGCTGGGCATTGCTCTTGGCGCCATTTCTGGCGGGGTGGTGGTTCGACCATCACCAGAACTATGTCTTGACGCTGGCAGTCTCGGTGGCTGCCTCCCTGGTGTCGGCCTTGCTGTATGTGCTGATGCGGCGGCCCAAACCGCCTGCCCGGGCAGCGGCTCAGACTGTTGCTGCGGCTACTTCAAGGTCTTGAGGTAGGTCACAATATCCGCCAGGTCCTTTTCCGTCAGTTGCAGTTCTTTCCAGTTGGGCATCACCGGCGTGAAACCCTGCACCACGTAGGCTTTGGGGTACACTACCGACTGGACAAAGTAAAGCTCCGGGGCCGCCAGCCCTTGGGTGGCTGCCCGCTCCGGGGCGCGAGACGCAACCTGGCTCAGGTCTGGTCCCACATTGCCGCCCACATTGTCCACCGTGTGGCACCCAATGCAGCCTACGCTGGAGAAGAGCTTTTGGCCCCTGCTTTTATCCCCTTGCTCCAGGGGCAGACTTGGCAGCGGCCCGGACTCAGGCTGGATTGCAGGTGTAGATACAACTGTGGCGGTGGGTGCAGGCGTAATGGCGGCAGGCGGCTGCTGGGTGCTGGTGGGTGTGGCCGTCGGCCCAGGTTGTGCCGGGGCGCACGCCGTTGCCACCAGCAACAAAATGGGTGCGCTGGCTGTTAACAGCCTCTTGGCCCAACGGGGCGGCGCAAGCAATTCTTTTACAAGCTTTGGCATTGACTGGCTCCTTCTGTCTGCGAGGATAGTCAGAATGGGGCAGCGGGTTACTCCTTCACCACCACTGTCCCTGGCTTGAACACCGCCCAGGCAAACCAGAAGTGGTTGCCGTGGACCACTGGCTCCAGCCGTTTTCCAGCTAGCGGCCCAGCAACGGCTTCGCCCAGTAGGTTCCAGTAGCTTCCCGTCTCCTGGTCTTGGAACACCTCGTCTTGGCGGCTAAAGGTCAGCTGCCGTCCCTCCACCTGGGGCACAAACACTGCTGCCGCTCCCACATCCCGCCCCTGGGCAATGGACGAGTCGTCCAGGGCGGATGCTGTCCCTGGCTTGTGGAACACCACCACTGGCCCGGCGTCCAGGGTGTAGCTGACCGCGCCCTTGGCCTTCAGAAGGGAAAAAGGGAACGCCACGTCCTGCTTGCCCAGGGTCACCGTAACTACTCGCTCGGCGGCGGGCAGCCGGTTGTCCGCAGGCCCCTGGAAAAGGAATGGCTTGCCCGTGTCGTAACCTTGGTAAGGGTTGGAACCGTAGGGCCGCAAGTAGCCGGTATCCTTGGAAAGCACCTTGCCCCCTGGCCGGGCCGTCTTGAACTCTTTCCATGAAACCAGAGTGGCAGGCACTGGCTCCAGTTTGTATCCGGCCAGTTCACCCACAATGGCCGTGCCGGTAGCCTGCTGCCACCAGGATTCGGTGGTGCGGTCGTACATCACCAGGTCGCTGTGGCGCAGGTTGCCTGAAACACCAAATTCCAGGACCTGGCCGTCGGATATGCGGGCGTCAAAGACCAGGCCGGTGTTGCACAGCGGGCAATAGGTCACAGTAATGGGCTGGCCGCCCACCTGGTCGTTAACTATCTCGTGCCAGATGAGGATCTGCAACGGGTAGGCGCGGGCGTCGCCCCCAATGTCCACCACCAGCACAGGTTCCCGGTTATCCAGCCATTGATCTGCCTCCGGCACTGGCACAAAGTCCGGCTGGTCTATGGCGGGAATGCCGTCCTTGCCGGGGCCTCCGCCTATTATCTCGGTAAGGGACACGGTGGTGGGCTGAAATCAGTGCGCCAGCTCTCTGTGCTGAACCTGGCCTGGCGCAGCTCCCGCTCCGCCAGTTCTGGGGGCCGCAGCCCGTGGTTGGATGCGCTGGCCGGAGCTGCTCCTCTGGATGCTTCCCCAACTGGAACCTGCGCCGCCGGTGGCTCTGGTGTGGCGCTGGCGGCGCAGGCGGTCAAGAAGAGAGCTCCCACGCCCAGCAACGACATCCACATTCCCTTCTTGATCTTGTGCATGACCTTTAAGCTCCGGGTGCGACGCCGCACTGGGGCGCTTTAGTGGGCATGAAGCCAAAGTCCACCCCAGCCTTAACCTGACGCCCGTCCATGGTCATGTCCTTTACCGCTACATGGACCAGCCAGTAGCCCTCAGCACCGGGGGGCGCCGCCGTGGCCTGCGCCGGCAGTCGGTGCGTCAAAGCGGTGGAAGTGGGTAAATGCCGGGCCGGGTTCCTCTCCGGCGCAGAAGCGGCCGCGGATGCCCATGCCGAAATAGATCAACTCTTTGCCTGGGGCGCTTACCGGCTTGTCGTATTGAAGGAAAAGAATCTGGTCGTTGCCCAAATCCAGCCATTCATGCTCCGGCAAGGGAGCGTTAAAAGGCCAGTCCACCTGCCACTTCCACTGGGTAGCGGAGGCAGGCAGCGGCGGCGTGGCTCCACCCCGGTTGGCCGCGGATGCCTTGGTGGGCATGAAATTAAAGTCCACCCCTGGTTCCACATCCCCGCCGCTCATGGGGGAATTAAAGGGACGCACTGCGGCGTGAATCAGCCAGTAGCCCTCCGCGCCTGGCGCGCCGCCGTGACCAGCGTCCGGGGTTGGGGACTTGAGCCGGTGGAAGTGGGTATACGCAGGGTTAGGTTGCTCCTCCAAATAGAAGCGGGCTTTCTCACCGGTGCCCACCCACATCAACTTCTTGTCGGCGGCGGTCACTGGCTTATCGTAGTGCAGGAACAAAGGCGTGCCGCCGCCCACGTCCACCAGCAAATGGTCCGGAAGGGGAACGTCAAAAGGCCACGCGTTAATCAGCTTCCAGTCTGTTACGGAAGAAACCATCGCCGATGACGATGTACCCGGCGGGCCAGCGGCCCCCTGTGGCCCCGGCAGGTCCTGCTGGACCCGTGGGCCCCGCGGCTCCGGCGCAGGCGGCGGCGGCCAGGCTCCCGGCAGCCACCAGGCTGGCCAGCAGCCATTTACCTCGGAAAAATTTGAACACTGGCATGATAATACTCCTTTTGGTAGAGTGAAATTGTTAGAAATCGCTCATTTGATGATAGGCTTGAAGAGCGGCTAAGGATGTCGGCGTCCCGACAAAATCCGGGACTGGGGAGGTTGCCATGCCCAGACTGGTGCCGTGGAGCAAGAAAAACTCCAGAGGCGGGCTGCATTCTAGTGTGGATACAGTTGCTGTGCACTTGCAGCAGGTGGAGGTGTTTGCCGGGCTGGAAGAAAAGGCTCTGGAACGCGTTGCCGAAATTTTTGTAATGCGGGGATGCGTCCGTGGGACAGTGTTCTTCACCCCGGAAGACGCTGCCGAGCGGCTGTTTGTGCTGAAATCAGGCCAGGCGGAGCTTTACCGGCTGACCCCCGGAGGCCGCAGGCTGATGATGCGCCGTATTGGGCCGGGGACCATTTTTGGCGAGATGGGGTTGCTGGGGCAGAGTATGCAGCATTGCTTTGCCGAGGCCCTGGAAGACAGCCTGGTTTGTGTGGGCACTCGGGACGACGTGCTGACAATCCTGCGCTCCAACCCGGACGTGGCGCTGGCGATGCTGGATGCGGTGGGTCGGCGCTCAAGCATCTGGAGGAGCAGCTGGAGCAGGCGGCTTTCAGCCCGGTGCGGGCCCGGCTGGCTGGGTTTCTGCTGGCCCATGCCAGCGAGGCGGGCGGCCTGGTCTCCGGTTATACCCACGAGCAGATAGGCAACTCTATTGGAGCGTTGCGTCAAACCGTCACTCAGGCGCTGGGGGACATGCAGAACGCCGGCTTGGTGGAAGTGGGGCACAAAAAAGTGCGGGTTGTGGACCGGGCGGGACTCCAGGCAGTGGCTCAAGACGCCGCGCCCAGCGCCGCTGGCGGAGCTTGACCTGGGCTGGTTTTACTGCAGCCGCCACAGATGCCGGAAGCGCAGCCCGATAAATGCCGTTATGGCAAAGGCGGCCACTCCGGCCAGAAATACCGCACGCTGGGGCCCCAGCGCTCCTTCTGCGGCCAGCAGCCCCAGAATTAAACTCCCCACTGGCTGAAAACCATGGTCAACCACGTACATGCTGGTGATTCTGCCCCGCAGGTGGTCTGGCGTCCTGGACTGGAACAGCGCGTTATTTGCCAGCCGGAAACCTGTATTGAAAAACCCCATAAGTCCCATCAGAGCCAGCGACAGCCCCAGACGGGATGAGAGTCCAAAAAGGGCCAGGCATATAGTCACAAGGAGAAGCGCCCCTATGACAACGCGGCCGCGGCTTTGAAAGTTGCCCAGGGAAGCGATGGCCAGCGTAGCTGTCAATGACCCTACGCCCATGCAGGCGCCCAACAACCCCAGTACCAACGGCCCTCCACGGAGCACGTCTACCGCAAAAACCGAAAGCAAGTTCTGCGTGGAGTGGATGAACAGGGAGGGCACAAAGACCAGCACTATCAAAAGCAGAATTGTCGTATCGCTTCGGATATACCGGAGACCCTCTGCAAAGCTCTTGAGGACTGAGCCGGAGTCCTTAGTGCCTTCCCGGTAAGGCGTGCCCATGGGCAGGGTGATGAGGAAGACCATCAGATAGGCTGCGCTCTGGACAAAGAAGTTGCCTGCAACGCCCAGAGTGGCAATCAGGACGCCGCTGATTAATGGCGCAGTGCTCTGCAAGATACCGTTGGCAGCGTTGTTGAGGGCGATGGCGTTGGTTAGGTCATGGGGCGGCACCGTGTTGACCACCAGGGCTTGGCGCAGCGGCTGAATTATAGAAGCATCCAACCCTAGCAGAAAGCTGAAGACCAGGGCGTGGACCATCGTAACCCTATCCAGAGCCACGTCCACGGCGAAGAGAAATGCGGTCACAACCAGAAACACTTGGGCCAGTAAAAAGAGCTTCTTCCGGTCCCAACGGTCAATGGCGACGCCAGCCAGGGGGCCGACCAGCAGGATAGGCAATGCCCGGATCCCCAGCACCGTACCCACCCAAAACGCCGAATCAGTAAGCTGGAAGACCAGCCAGCCCAGGGCAATCTGCTGGACTTGATTTCCCCCGCCAATAAAAGCGCCGCTAATCCACAAATAACGGAAGTTCCGGTTCTTGAGGGCGGAGAAGGTTTGCAGGCGGCGGGTGTGCGTATCACCTGCCGGTGTGAGGGAGCCTGGGGGATTTTGCCCAGTGCGGCTCAAAAGATTGAACCCTCTTCCCGGCAATTGTAGTTGCAGGAGCAACTACGCCTGGGATTATAGGTTACCGCATCTCATGTGTCAAAAGTTCCGAAAGACCGGTAGTGTAGCAATTTGGGCCTCGTCGTTCCGGCGTAAGCCGGAATCCAGGAGTTACCGCGACTTGGCGCTTTCCTGGGCACCGGCTTTCGCCGGTGCGAAGAGTGGAGTTCCTATTTGCTACACAGCATACTGATACACTACCGTGCGTTGCTGGACCCCGCGTCGTCGGGGTGGCCAGATAAGCCTTAAGCAACCTGATACATTGAAAAACCAGACCGGCCCCGGAAAACTCCGGGGACGGTCTTTGTTGCTATTGTGGGATGCCGGGGCTGCTACTGGTTAAACCACAGGTGGTTCACCCGGATGCGCCCGTCAAAGCGGGGCTTGAAGTTCAGCTTGGCATTCTTACCGTACACCACCGGCAGCTTGAACCCAAAGACGAACAACGCATCGTCGTGCATCTTGTCCGCCAGCTTCTGCATGGCCGCCTGGCGTTCCGTGCCGGAGGCTGCCAGGGCCATGGGCAACTGCTCCTGGAACCCGCCTGGGGCGGTGTCGCACACCAGGGAGCGTGGGAAGACACAGCTCATGTAGAAGTTAGCCTGTCGTCCAAAGTCCAGAGTCTCGTTGGATGGCTCGTTCTCCATCAAATCGCCGTAGGGGCACAGGGAGCCCTTTTCCACGCCCTTTTTGAAGTCGTCCATGGTAGGCTTGTCCTTGGCCGGGTCGCCGCCGCGGTCAGTGATTACCTGGTTGACCGACTTGCCGATGCCGCAGGTGGTGCGGCTAGTGCGGACCCCAGGCTCAATGACGTAAATCTTGGCGTTGATGCCAACCTGGGTCAGGTAGGAGTGGTAGGCCTCGTACACCTCCACCTGCTTAGGGATGCGGGCGGAGCGGCCATAGATGCCGATTTCCACCTTGGGATCGTAGTTGGCTTGTTTCAGCAGCTCCTTGGCCTTGGCTGGGTCATACTTGTAGGGTGCGGTGTTGGCCTTGGTGGAGCCGGTGACGCCGTCCCAGATGATGTTGCCCACGCACTCCGTCAAGCCATTGTATACGGCGTTTATCAGCTCCTGGCAGTTGACTGCGTGGTTAATGGCCTGGCGCACTTCCTTCTTCTTCAGTTCCGGGTGCCACAGGGTGTTGATGGTGAAGGCGAAGACTTCCGCGGAGCTGCCGAAGGCGATGTTCTCCTTGGCCAGACTCTTGGCGGAGTCCACGCCCGCATCCCAGGCCAGGTCTGCTTCACCAGCCTTGATCATCGCGGTCATGACTGTGGTCTCGTTGCGCCACACCCACTTGACGTTCTTGATGGCGGGCTTCTGGAACTCGTAGTGGTTGCCCACCGTCACGTAGTTGGGGTTGGCCTCCTGGGTAATGGACACGCCGGGCGTCCACTCCTTCAGGACGTAGGGGCCAAAGCCAATGACGCTGCGGGTGCGGGACTCAATGGTGGGGTTGGCTTGCAGGTAGCCGGGGGCCTGGACGCCCGCGAAGAAGGCGGTGTTGGGGAAGATGGGGCAGGCCTGGTCGCAGACAATGTCCAGGGTGTATTCGTCAATGGCTGCTGGCTTAAACCCGCTGGTGTAGGGGAAGCTGGAGTTGTTGTTGGCGCCCACGCCCAGGTAGGCCAGGCTGGGCACGGCGGCCTGGGCATTGTAAGCCTCGCCGTTGGTAAACTTCACCCCCTGGCGCAGCTTGAACCGCCAGGTGTTGGGGGCGGTCTGGCTCCAGCTTTCCGTGGCGGTGGTAGGCACCACGCGCTGGTCGTCGCCCGACTGCCAGGTAAGGGGTTCCGCCACGTTGTCCCGGGTGACGTAGGCGTTGGTGGAGGCCCCGATGGACTGGAAGGGGTTTATCTGGGATGGCTCTTCCGGCATCACCAGGGTGATGCTGTCCTTGGCTGATACGATTCCAGTGGGTTTGGGCGTGACCGTAGGCCCAGGAGTGGCCACCACAATGGGCAACGGCGTATTAACCGCGGTGGGCGCAGCGGCGGTAGCTCTGGGAGCCGTTGTGGGCGTGGCTGCCGTGCCGCAAGCAATGGCAAATACTGCTAATAGTGCTAGCAAGCCAGCTAGGGAGATTCTGCCGAAGGGTAATGTTCCCATGTTACTCTCCTGCCACTAGATGGTGAAAGGATACACCAGCGCCTCCAATACTGGCAATATAATAACTATGTTGCCAAATAATCATAAGCGGTATATATGAATGTCGTAAGAGTATAATCTATTATCGTAACATATGGTAGCTTAATAGGAGCTAATAAACGTAATCAATATGAAAGAATCAGTAAATCCAAAGGCTATCTTCTGTCTGATCGCTGGGGAAGACACGGAAAAAGGGCAGGGGCGATCATTCAAATCGCCCCCGCCCGTGATGCCGGTAAAGACTATTATGGTGCAGCGCCGTAATGAGGTTATGGGCTGAACCACATGGTGCTCACGCGGACCCGGCGGTCAAACCGGGGTTTCCAGTTGAGCTTGGAATGCACCGCGTACACCACGGGAGGCTCAAACATGGGAATAACCAGAGCGTCGTCGTGCACTCGGTCAGCCAGGGCGGCCATCAAGCGCTGGCGCTCCACTCCAGAGGCGGCCTGGGCTGCGGCTAGTTGTTCCTGAAGTCCGCCGGGGCTGGGGTCGCAAATGAAGGACAGCGGCCTGGTGCAGTTCAGGTAGTTGTTGGCGGGGGTGCCGTAGTCCAGGTTTTCCAGAGAGAGCTGGTTCTCCATGGTGTCGGCTTGGGGGCAGGTGGCTCCGCCTTTGTCCAGGGCGGCCTGCATGTCTGCCAGGGTGGGCTTATCCTTGGCCGGGTCCTTGCCCTGGGCCTGGAGCACCTCAATCAGGGCCTGGCCCGCGCCACACTCGCGCAGTTTGCGCCACTGAGCCGGTTCCACCACGCCAATTTCTGCGGTGATGCCCACATTCTTCAGGTAGGCCTGCATAGCCTCGTACACTTCGGGTAGTTTGGGAATGCGGTTGGCCCGGCCCATGATTCTTATTTTGTTCTTGGGGTCATAACCTGCCTCCTGCAGGAGCTGCTTGGAAAGGGTTGGGTTGTACTCGTAGGGTGCGGTGTTACTCTGGGTTGCTCCGGTAACCCCGGGCCAGGCAAAGTTGCCCCGGCAAGGAGGGAGTCCGCCGTAGAGCGTTTCCACAATCTCTTTGCAGTTAATGGCGTGGACGATGGCCAGCCGAACTTTCTTCTTCTTAAGCTCCGGGTGCCACAGAGTGTTGACGTGGAACTGGAACACTTCAGCAGAGCTGCCGGAGCGGATCATCTCCTTGGGCAGGGCCTTGGTCGCCTCCACCCCCACGTCCCAGGCAATATCCGCCTCTCCGGCTTTGACCATGGCGGTGGCTACAGTGGGTTCGTTGCGCCAAAACCACTTGGCGTTGCGAATGTAGGGTTTCTGAAACTCCTTGTGATTGCCGCCGGGAGTGTAGCCGTCGTACACCTCGCCAGTGATGGAAACCCCCGCTTCCCACTTGATTAGTTTGTATGGTCCGAAGCTGACCACATTGCGAGTCAGGTCCTCTTTAGTAGCGCTGGCCAGGTAGTTGGGTGCGGTGAAGTTCAGAATTGTGGACCCGCTGGGGAGTATGGGGCAAGCCAAGTCGCAGTTGATGTTCACCGTGTATTCGCCCACCGCTTCGGCCTTGTAGCCGCCGGTGAGCCGGTAGCTGGTGTTTCCGTTGGCCGCCACGCCCTGGAAAGCCAAGGAGGGCAGGGCGGCCTGGGCATTCCAGGCCTCGCCGTTGTGGAACTTGACACCCTTGCGCAGCTCAAACTGCCAGGTGTCGGGGTCCATCTGTTTCCAGCTTTCAGTGGCCCCGGTGGGCACCACCCGCAGGTCGTCAAAGGACTGCCAGGTCAAGGCGTCCACCATGTTGTCTTTGACGGCGGACTGGGCGATGCCGCCCTGGGTTAGGAAGGGGTCCAGGGTTATAGGCTCTTCGTTCAGCACCAGGGTGATGCTGTTTCTGGCGGAAGTAATGGCAGTGGGCTTGGGCACTGCCGTGGGGGCAGCGGGTGCAGTGGCCGCCGGTGGGGTATTTGCGGGCCGGGCAGTGGCTGTGGGCTGGGTGGTGGGGGTGGCGGCGGTGCCGCATGCCGCCGCCGCCAGGGTGGCCAATGCCGCTGCGCCGGTCAACAGCTGTTGCCAGATTCTGCCGAATTGCATGGTTGCCTCCTCCGTGCGATGGAGGAAGCATACCATTACCGCAAAAACATGTCAATATAACATCTATTAGTTAACATTGTCTAAGAGCTTGTGTGAGAAATGCCGTCTACCCAGCCCGCTCATGGTTCGACAAGCCCCGACCTGGTCGGGATCCCGATACGTCGGGACTCACCACCAGCGGGAATTGTCACACACCCTCTTAGAGGTTGTCTAAAAAGATTGTCTCTGGTCATTG